>JAOQAJ010000077.1 GCA_025963675.1 Segetibacter sp. | reverse complement strand
CGATAAGTTGTTTGAAAAGAACTTCAACATTTTCTGCTCAATGCGATCTGCCACATGGTTGATATGGTTGCCATCATAAATCTCGAATTCGTGTTTTATGCCGTATTTATTTAATTCTTTGTCAAGTGTTCTAATGGTGGCTGCGATGCCTGCATCCTTATCGCCCGCATCAAAAGCAATTGCGTTTAACTGTTTCAAATTATAAATGTTTTGATCAAGGGTCGCAAGAGGACGATTGGCTATAAGCTTCGCCTGCACTTCGGGTAGCATCTGTCCATTTTTAAAAGGAAGTGCAAGATATAGTGGCGGATTGGTTGGATCGGGTGACCATGCCGCTGCAGAGGCAAATGCGGCCTTAGTTCCAAAATCTGCTTTTTCGAAATCTGCAACCGTTTTGATCCTTTCCATTCTGGCCATAGCGGCGGTGTCGCGGTTATTTACATCAGGTGCAAGGCAACAAGGGCTAAGCATGTAAATGCTTGAAAAAATTCCAGGGTATTTTTGGCCAATCCGAAGGGTACCATAACCACCCATCGAATGGCCTGCAAGGCCGCGGCTTGCCGCTTTTGCAATAGTTCGATAGCGGCTGTCGACATAAGCAACAAGTTCTTTCGCTACAAAATCTTCCCAGTTACCGGTGGTAACGGAGTTTGAATACATACTACCCTGGTACCTGGTGTAGGCATTTGGAGTAACCAAAATCATTTCCTGTGCGCCGGCTGAAGCAAATACGCTATCAACAATTGCAGGCATATTTATCCAATGCTTTACAAAGCCGTACCATTGCGCGTCACTATCGGTGTAACCATGAAGAAAATAAACAACCGGGTACCGGCGAGAAGGATTTTTCTTATAGCCCGGCGGTAAATAAATGGAGACATCTCTATTAGCATCATCCCCTTCCAGGTTACCTTCAAGTCCCTTGCCATGAACCTTAATTCGTTCAACACTTCCCTGTAGCTTATTCGTGTTTTGTGCTATTAAAATTGAATTTGTACATAGTAAAAATGCACTTGCTAAAACGGTAATAAAGTGTTTCTGATTTGTTTTCATTTTAGCGATTGATTAAAACTGTGTCAAAATAATTGAAGGGAGTAATATAAAAACAAATTGCAAATGCTCGGCAAACAAATAGGTAAGGCTAAATTGTTTCCCTTTGCATATAGAGAATAGAATTGACCGAACTGATAGGTCTTTTTAAAATAACGATAAAAACAAGGGTTTTTGGGTCCCGGCATTATTCGCCTATTAAACATCGTTGCGTCGCACACTTGTACTATTGGTCCGGCATTCGTCAATTGGTGACGTAAACGATTAACAAGTGCAGGTCACAGATATTACAAAAGGCCGTGTTTGGTTTTCATTTGCTTTATAAACTCCAATCCTTTTTCGGCGATATCCCATGGTTTTGAGTACTCTCGCCACACCCCGATAGAATTGGCAAAATCAGGATCATTTCTTGAAAACGCTTCAATCGTGAGCCAGCCGTTGTAATTAATTTTAGCCAGGTTTGAAAAAGCTTCATCAAAACGTACCTGTCCATCCCCTGGTGTTCCGCGGTCGTTTTCGCTGATATGAACGTGGGCAAGAAAGGGTGCAATAGTTGAAATAGCGTTAGCAAAGTTTTTCTCTTCGATGTTTCCGTGGTGGGTGTCAAACATCGCTCTTACATTGGGGTGATCCGCGGCTTTTAGTAAACGTGCAAGTTGTTGCATGGTATTGCACAGGTAAGTTTCAAACCTGTTTAACGCTTCTAACCCCAGCGTAATATTTGCCTGTGCGGCATGTTCACCCGCCTTATGTAACACTTCAGCTGCCCATTCATATTCCTGGTCTTCAGGAGGATGTTGAGCGAAGTTTGCGTGAGCAGAATGAAACGGTCCACAGAATATTTTAGCATTTAAATCATAAGCACGGTCAATCCCCCATTTGATCCGATCGAGGGCTTTAGCCCTTACAGACGCATTTTCACTAATTGGATTTTCATCTTTTCCTACTACAAAAACAGCTGTAACACCTAAGCCAAGATCTTTTGTAAAGTCGCCCATCCATTTGTAACCGGCAGCGTCTGAACCCCCAACGAAGAATTCAACACCATCATATCCTATTGTTTTCAGCCTTTCGACTATAGGTTTTAAATCATCTGAAATAACTGCTGACCAGGCCAGTACATTGAATCCAATTTTTGTCATAGAAAATGAGATTTACTTGAAATTAATTGTTACCCGTGAGAGTACATCCGCTTACAAGTTTTGAGTTTATAGTTAAACGTTGTTGGTTGGTGCTATGAAAAGATTTAGTACAAGTGAGTGACACAACCGGAGATGAATAAAGAACAAAAGCTTGTCCCATAAATTCTGCAAAACTATTGCCTGTAAGGCACATTTATTTCCATCTTGCCGGCCCACTTTTTCGGAACTGGTTTGTTGGCAGCCCAATGAATAGCGTTGATGACCAGGCGCTGAAAAGGTTCAAGGTCAAAGTCTTCAGGATGGCCAAGGGTAGTGATAAAAAATTTTGCACCATAAGAATTTTGCCCTGTCCAGGCAACCGGTTGATCGGTGGCCGCTTTATCAGGATTAACGGAATGCCCCATTAGCAACCACTGAGAACCTTTTACAGGATAATCGGGCAAAACTCTATACAACCACGATTTAGCATGGAAGTTATCGGCAACACCAGTAAGAATTGGATCTTTTGCAGCAGCAGGAATGATGCTTACATCGGTTGAAGATTTATGGCCATAATGTGTATGGCTTGCTTTGCCGCCCCAACCCGGCGGTGCATTAAAGGCCAGCTCACCAAAAGAATTCCATTTTTCTAACGGATGCCCTTTTGGGTAATTGAAAGCATGGGTAGTTGTGCGAAAACCAACAAGTGGTTTCGCTGTTTTGAGATAGTCCTCAATGTATTTGACCTGGTCAGCCGGCAGCCTTCTCCACCGTAGAAAAAATACAGCTACATCTGCTTCTTTTAATGCCTCTAACCCCGGAATGTTTTCTTCTGAATTATGGTCGGGATAAGCTTTCAGCACTTTGGTTCGAAACCCATAATTTTTTTCAAGTTCGGCTGCAACAATTGGCAGCGTTGCTTCACCGCTATATTCATGATCGCCGGTTACAAAAACAATCATGGGCCTTTTGCCGTTGCTGCTGTTTTTGTTCTGGGCATTGCAGCCCACAACAGGTTGCAGTAAAACAGCAAGCAAAAGAAACCCGGTAATACTTTTTAAAATTTTCATTTAGTCTATAAGTTGATTCGTTAGTCAAATTGATGTAACTGCAAATTTTATTTCTCTAACGGGTGCTGTTTCAGTAGTTCTTCCGGCGAGTAAAAACCAGTTTTGTTTTTAGTAGCTGCCCTAACCTGTTTTACTTTGTCAGGAGAGACTGCCGGAGCTTTGTTGCCAAAGGAATTACGAACATAGGTGATAACTGCTGCAACTTCGTCGTCTTTAAGCATACCCCCAAATGGCGTCATTGGTACCTGGCCGGAGTATTTTTTACCTTGGACTTCCATTGGTCCGTACATTCCTTTTAAGACCAGCTTAATTAACCGGTCCGGATTTCCCAGCACCCAATTATTTGCAGTCAATGGGGGAAAGCCGGAAGCAGGAAGGCCTTTGCCATCAGGTTGATGACAAGTGCTGCAATAACCATCGCGGGCAAAAATTGCTTTTCCTTTATTGTAAAGCGCAAGATCGGCTCCTTTAAGATCCGATTTTACGATCGCTTCTTTTTTCTCAGCAACTTCACGTCCATTAAGGTGAGCGACAGCGGTTTCGTATGCGGGACTCATCCAATCATCAAGTGGTTTCTTACCAGCTTCCAGTACAATCGGAAGTCCTTTTGCCTTGTCAAGCCATGATGCAGCAACCAATGCTTCAAGCCGTACACGCCCATGCTCATCTCTTGCAGCCTGCATTAGCAGGCTTGCCTGTTCCGGTATTTGGTGACCCGTATAACGAAGTACACGAACTGCTGCTGCCCTTGCATGATAATCTTTTGCATTCAATAACTGGCGCAGAAGTCTTTCATCCACTTTATTTAATCCCCATGTTACCCAAAGAGCCTCAAGTAAATTGTGTTCATACTTTGGATCATTCTTATCGAGTTTTGCTACCCATTTATTAAGATTTGAAAGTACATCAGAAACCGGGCGACCACGAAGTTCACGGCGTGTTCGATAACGGGTACGGTATTCAGGAAGCTTAAGATTATCTAACAGCTCGTTTATACTTGCCCCATCTATCTTTGCCGGCTTTACCAAAGGTCTTGAAGGATAAGTGATACGGTAAACTCTTCCATGCATGTGATCGCGCAACGGATCGCGGGCATTGTGTTGCATGTGCCCGATCAGCACATTGTGCCAGTCGATTACATACAATGAACCATCCGGTGCAAACTCCATATCGACCGGGCGAAAATTCTTGTCGCTTGAAACCAACAGGTCTTGCCGGTGGTGACTCTTATACCCGGTTCCGTCATCTTCCAGCGTATGTTCTTTTGTTCCGAGAAAGCCTATGGTATTATTGATAATGAAATCGCCCTGAACGTCATCAGGAAAGTGACGGCTTGAGATAAATTCAAGACCTGAAGTAGGACGAACGCGATGTTTTTCTTCAATTAGATTGCGAGATCTGGGTGTAGAAACACCATACCGGGATTTTACCGTACCCGGCATCATCCAACGGACGTCGGGGCTGCTGGTCTCGGCAAAAAAGTTTTGTCCCCAATCGTCGAACGCTATACCCCATGGATTGGGAATAGATAATTGCGCAGTGCGTTCCAACTGCCGTCTTTGAGGATTATAGCGATAAAAGCCGCCATTAGTAGCACGCACAGGCCCGTAAGAAGTTTCGACGTTTGTGTGCAGAAAAACCCCTTCACCCATATAAATGGCGCCAGACGGATCTACAGTATAGGCATGATGAGTGTGATGCGAATCGTGATCATCAAAACCACTTAACAAAATTTCTTTTGTATCAGCTTTATCGTCGCCATTTGTATCTTTTAATAGAACGAAATTGGTTCCCTGCGAAAGATAAACGCCTTCAGGTGCAAGCTCGAACCCAACCGGAAGGTATAAGCCATCGGCAAAAGTGGTCTCTTTATCAGCTTTCCCATCGCCATTTGTATCTTCCAGAATGATGATTTTATCATTTGGTTTTGGATCACCGGGCTTCCATGCGGGATAGGTAGGCATTACAGTCAACCACAACCGTCCTTTATTATCAAATGACATCTGGTTTGGCTTTGCCAGGTCAGGAAATTCCTTCTCAGAAGCAAAGAGCTCTATCTTATAGCCAGGTGCGACCTTAAGTTTACTTAGAGCAGAGTCACCGTATAAATATTCCAGGCTGCCGTTTTTATCAGGATTGTAATTTGTTTTCACCGGTGGAAGTACCGGAGTTTTGGCATCGGCTGCAGCCACATCCATTTTTTCTCCTTTGGCGGCCTTCCATATTGCTTCATCCCTTATTTCGGTCATTTGCCGGATCTTAACTAATTCGGCAGGATAATTATCAGGTCCAAAGGGATTAAACCTGCGGCCATAAACATGCACGCCGTTCGGAATCTTCAGATCGTTGTGCCACATCCAGTTTTTCTCCATCACTGCATCGTGCACAAGACTACGGTTGGCTTCGGCGATAGCTGGAGACTTTCCAAAGATTTGATCTGTAAGTAAGGTAGAAAATTTTGCGTATCCTTCATCGGTCAGTTGTGACCCATCAATGGTAAGTGGTTTTACTGCTCCATCAAACCATGACTTTGATGGTGTAAAGGCATCTACAAAATGCACTTTGTTTTTAGCAGTAATTTCTTTCATTGCCTGCGTATACATTGCCAGGTTCGCATTCTCCCTGGCGGCACCTGGAAGGTCAGCTTTAGACGAAAGATTTTCGAAAGCAATAGGGGAGACAATGGCAAGTTGAGGTGGGGTTACTCCATTGTATTTTTGACTTAAGGTATGCTTGATAAATGCATCCAGCTCAGCCTTGTAATTTTCTAGTCCTTCACGCCCCTGGAAAGATTCATTAAAACCAAAAAAAGCTATGATAATGTCTGCTTTGTGACGGGTAGTCCACTGGTCGGGTGTCTCGTAATCTCCCTGGCTATCAGAATTTCTGGCAAGTTCAGTTTGAAATTTTTCTGCACCTGGGAATGCCCATGGGGAAGGTCGGCCAGAATGCGGCCTGAAGCCGGGCGTGTTTCCACCGTCACACATATTTCTAATATAGAGGAAACTGTCAGGATACCGGACCTGCATTTCTGTTTCAAAATGACCAAAGTTCATCATCCGCGAACCAAGGTTATT
>JAOQAJ010000068.1 GCA_025963675.1 Segetibacter sp. | reverse complement strand
AAACTTCGGAATAGATACAAATTGCAACCTAAAAATGTTGAGAACGCGGTTAAATAACCTTAATGGTAATCGCAACAAATTTCAGTAGCTCTTACGCACGTTTAGTCAGCTACAGCTTTTCTAATCTTTACTAATTGTACAAGTAATTCTTCCAGTTTATTTAGTTGCAACATATTTGCTCCATCACTTTTTGCACAAGATGGATTAGGATGTGTTTCTATAAATAGTCCATGTGCCCCCGTAGCTATTGCAGCTTTTGCAATGGTTCCTATCAATTGTGGGTTGCCGCCAGTTACACCGGTTGTTTGATTTGGCTGTTGCAAACTGTGGGTACAATCCATAACAACAGGTACGTTATGGCCGGCCATGATTGGTATGTTCCTATAATCGACGATCAGGTCCTGGTAACCAAAAGTAGTACCTCGTTCGGTCAGTATTACTTTGTCGTTTCCGGCTTTGCGTATTTTATCTACTGCAAACTTCATAGCATCCCCACTTACAAACTGGCCCTTTTTTACGTTTACAATCTTGCCCGTTTCTGCAGCCGCTACAAGCAGATCAGTTTGCCTGCACAAAAAAGCAGGTATTTGTAAAATATCAATATATTTTGCTGCCTGTGCTGCTTCTTCATGTGCATGTATATCAGACGTGGTTGGAAGGCCAAATTGTTCGCCAACTTTTTTTACCAGTTGCATGGCTGCTTCATCGCCGATCCCGGTAAAGGATGTTCCACTGGTGCGGTTGGCTTTTCTGTAAGAAGCCTTGAAAATGTATGGAATACCGAGCTTTTTACAGATATTATAAACATCATGAGCAACTTCCATTACTAGCTCTTCGCTCTCGACAACGCATGGACCTGCAATTAGAAAAAAGTTCTGAGGATCATAAGACTGCTTCTGAAATAATTGCTTTAAAAACTCCATACGTTTATTTATTAGTCAGCAAATGTATTCACCAATCATGTAATAATCCAAATTCAGTAGATCACGGAACGTTGTGGCTCTTAGTGTACTCCGTGTTCCTTCGCCGTCGCCTTCGAGCTGAAGTTGGAAGAGGAGCACAACGAACACAAAGGGGACACGAAGTACACAAAGGAAAAGCGCGTTAGGTCTATTACTACTTCCGGAATAGAACAAGCTATAGTCGTGAAGAATTACGTGGTGTTCTTTGTGGTTCTTCGTGTACTTTGTGTTCCTTGCCAGTTGCTTTTAAACTTAATTCAATGACATCAAATAATTTGCACGAGACATTTGGAAACATCGACATATACCTTTTTGATCAGTTATTAAAAGGCAGGTTTGATGATTGTAAAAAAATTGTAGACGTAGGCTGCGGCTCCGGGCGCAACATCGTGTACTTTCTCCGAAACAGTTTCGAGGTGTTTGGTATTGATCAAAGCGCAGAGGCGATAGACGAAGTCAGAAGGCTTTCAAAAGAGTTACACCCTGCAAATGATATAGAAAATTTTAAAGTTGGTTTTGTTGAGGATCTTCCATTTGAAGATGAGGCTTTTGATCTTGCCATTTGCAGCGCCGTTCTTCATTTTGCAAAAGATCATAATCATTTCGACGTAATGTTGCGGTCGATATGGAAAGTTTTAAGACCTGGTGGGTTTTTGTTTGCAAGGTTAGCATCAGATATCGGCATTGAAACACGGGTGAAACATCTTGGAGCTGGCCGATATCATTTACCTGATGGTTCTGATCGTTATTTAGTAAATGAACACTTTTTATTAGATTATACAGAAAAATTAAACGGGCAGCTTTTCGAGCCCATTAAAACAACCAATGTTCAAAATATGAGATGTATGACCACGTGGTGCGTGCAGAAATTGTAGGGTTTAATAATTTATTGATATTATAAAATTGCTTGTTAAAAAGGCTTTTGTCGCTAAGCTTTTTCTAAACTCAGCAGTCTTATTCTAAAAATTGTATGAAAAGAATTACTTTCCTGATAGCTATTACCTTTTTTACTTTTTCAATGGTTTCTGCTCAAACTGATAAAAAGAAATTCCCCTCAAAACCTTCGGAGCAAAATGAAATAAATGCCAACAAACGGCTGGAAAGAGAAATACAACAAAAGCAGTTACTCGCAAAACCTGAAAGGCTTGTGGACCGCTCAGAAAGTGAAGCAGAGCCCAGGAAGAATCAAATTGCAACAGCCAACAAAAAGACCAAACATGGTAAGCAAAACTGTTTAGCTAAGAAAAAGAGTTAAGCACTTTTTCATACGGCTTAGACAGCGAATAAATTGTTCAGCTTAGCCGAAATGAGAAAAGTTGCAAATTGATGTAGCGTACACGCTGTGCGACGCAACGAAAGATAAAAAGGGGTTTGATGCCGGGTCAATAAAAAAGTCCATGTTTGAAATAACATGGACTTTTTCATTACCTATTGAAGCGGCTCTTTCTAATGTTTTTCTATAAACATTCCATTAAACTTGCTTTTCTCAAGTTCACGGTTTAAAGGTTCGAGCCCTTGCTGTACTTTCATTAGAGATCTATATGGCTGTTCGTTGCTCTCTGCGGAACGAAATGCACCAGTATTTATATATCGTAGCGCGCTAGCCAAAGACGGTTCTGTAACATCCCCCCATGACTTGTTGACGCCGTCAGGAGCTGATTTATCAGGAGCGAAGCCATGATAGTAATCGGCATTTCCGGCACTGTTTACAGTTTTAAATGAAATTGGATAAATCGAATAATTGAAAATGTCAACCGGGAAAAAGCCCACGGGCTTACCATAGGTTGTATCACCAATTAATTTTACACTCATGTACGGCTTAAGGTTGTTGATCAATAATTCGCTGGCAGAAGCAGTGCTATGACTAACTATAAAAAACACCTGGCTGAGATTAAGGGTTCCTGTATTAGAAAAATTTTCAGTATTGTTTTGCTCACTAAAAGATGTCGTTCCATAACCTGTTTTCTTTTGTAACAAAGGAAACTTGCCTTGCTGCAAATTTGAATTGAAAACATACTTGTACATTACTTTATTGTTGGCAGCGGCGGGGGCAATAAGGTTCGCAAGCGTTTCCTGCGTTGCCGTAGATCCACCGGGGTTATACCTCAAGTCAACGATTAGTTCGTTTATTCCCTGTGACTTGAAATAGCTGAAAACACTATTTAATTCGGTTACCGACGGCGCCCCAAAAAATTGCTTGAAAACAAAATACCCCACTTTTTTACCACCTGTAGTTATCACGCTTTTATGTAAAACGGAATTTGATGTAAAACTGGTTTTAGCCAGATTGATATTAGTTGTGGTTCCATCAGGTTTTACAAATTCAAAAGACGCACTGTTGGTTGAACCGAAAAAGGTTGAGTTTAACAGATCAATGCTTGACTGCGAATAAGTAATAGGCGTATTGTTGATTTTATTGACGTACCAGCCCCTGTTTATGCCTGCAGTACCAGCGGGGGACTGATCAAAAGCGTATTCTACGAACCAACGTACAGAGTCTAACGGCTCAACTTTATCGGCAGCGGCTGCTTTAACGAAAAATCCGTAGTCTACGGTAGCACCTGTCTGTAGGCCTTCTGATTCTTCTTTGGTAGTTACAAAGCTAAACCTGTCAAGAGGCTGTAGTGCACGAATGCCATTCATTTCCGCTGTTGCCGCATCCAGTTCTGTTGATCCGGCATATTTTGCCGGATTGAAAACATCATACGAAGGAATGACTTCCTGCCATAAATAAATTTCTTTTGAAAACAGGTATATTGAGTCCTTCAAAAGGTCTGCGCGGGAAGCTACTGCAGTCGGACCAGTAGGGGCCGTGGGATCAGGTGTAATATCCTTTTTACAGGAACTGGCAAAAAGAACAAAAATTGATGATAATGCTATAAGAAACTTCTTCATTTGTTGATTTGATAAATTTGATGTAAATAACGATAAAAGAGCCAAAGAGGTTTCCAATAGAATGCCAATAATAGACAGGAAATTAAAGTTTTATACATCTATTAAGAAATGGCAGAAAGTAACCGGGAACATTAACAATAGTAGTTGCAAAACGAGTGCAAAAGTGATAGCCGATTTGTTGAAGTCTGGTTTTTGCAATATATGAGGAAATAATCCCCTTTAATTAAAATGGGTTTTTCTTTCCGAAATCTTGCTTCTGTAGTTAAATGCCGGTGCAATTGGTATTTCAAACAGGATAAACGATACTTTTACGGCGAATAAAAGTTTTAGAAATAATGAGACCTAAACATCTGAGTAGATTTTTTATGAAACGTGCCATTGTAGTTTTTTTGTTTTTTTACCTGCCTTATCAGTCGTTTGCCTGGGGAGCACTCGGACATCGTATTGTTGGAGAAATTGCTAACAGCTATGTAACGGGCAAAGCAAGCAAGGAGATTAAAAAAATATTGGGAAACGAAAGTATAGCTCTCGCAAGTACCTGGGCTGATTTCATTAAGTCTGACACTACCTTCCGATATCTTAACGAATGGCACTTTATAAATGTTGACAAAGGCTTAAACGCAAATCAAATGCAGCAAGTGTTGCAGAACGACACTGCTATCGATGCATATACCCGAATTAATTTTCTCTCAAATCAACTAAAGCATAAAGATTTGCCGCAGAAAAAAAAGGTGATGTACCTGCGGTTACTGATACACATTGTCGGCGACATACACCAACCTTTTCATGTAAGTGCAACCGGAGACAGAGGTGGAAATGATATAAGAGTTTCATGGTTTGGGCAGCCGTCTAACATTCACCGCGTGTGGGATGAACAACTTATAGAAGGTCAGGATTTGAGTTATACTGAATATACAAAAGCAATAAACTTTACAACTTCTCAGCAGCGCAGTCAATGGCAAAGCTTATCGCTAACGGGTTGGTTTTTCGAGTCATACAAATTGAGCGAGAAACTTCACGAAGACTTAAAAAAGCCGGATTTAAAATTGGGTTACGATTATAATTTCCTGCACATTGCTACAGTCAACGATCAACTTTTAAAAGGTGGTGTTCGACTTGCCGGCCTGTTAAACGAGATCTTTGGTTAAGGATTAATTTTATTGAAATCAACTTTTTTATTAAGAAATTTGAATTTCAATAAATAGAAAAAGCGCGACACTTGCCGCGCTTTTTCTATTTATTGAAAAGTTACGTTGCAGCTACTACAACAGTGCTTCTTGTTTTTATTCTATTCATTGCTTTTATTAGCATAAATATGATTAAAGCGAGAATTGCAAAATCTAGTATGACGGTAACAAAATGTCCCCACGCTATCACGTTTCCTAACTTTCTTGCCTCTTCTAATGACAATGCAGGGTTTGAACTTTTAGCGGCCGTTACCACTGGAGATAAAGAGATGTAGGAATTTCCAAAGCCATTTGGTCCAACAACTAATCCTACGATTGGCATAATGATATCGGTAACTAAAGCATCTACAATTTTTGCAAATGCAGCACCGATTATGACCCCGACAGCCAAATCCATTACGTTACCCTTTAAAGCAAATTCTTTAAATTCAGATGAAAAGCTCATTGTTATTGGTTTTATTTAAGTAATACTTAAATATAAAACAATAGTTCATACTTGTGGAATGCAAGAAGTCTATTGTCAATCGTGCTGAATTAAATGGCAAATGAAATTGGAATTATTTTTCAAAAATTTTTTGGCGGGGGCATGATTATAGTAGAGCTTTAAATGTATGATTCTCCGTCATAAGCTAACAAATCAATCAATTATTGTGGTTAATACTTTCAGTATCGCGAAGGCTTTAGGCTTTTTGCTGGCATTTTTCTTTTTTTATTTAATTCCTCTTACCGCCAGTTCGCAGCAAATTAACCCTGCTAATGATGATATTGACACAACAGATAAAAAGGATATTATCGATGTTTTTAAATCAACATTCAAATACAGCCCGGCAAGAATAAAAAGGAGAAGTAGAAAAAAAGTATACTTTTCTTTGCTTCCTACCTCAGGTGCAGTGCCCGGTGGAGGTAAGGCACTAATCACTTCTACGGCTGCCGGTTTTTATCTTGGCAGCAGGCGAAATACAAGTTTGTCCACTGTTAACTTTATTCCTTACCTCAATTTTAAAGGGAGGTATTCTATTGCATTCCGCAACAATATTTACACAAACAAAAACAAGTGGAACGTTCAGGGCGAAACCCGCTTTTCCTTATTTCCTGAATACGTGTACGGAACCAGTGCAACGAACCAGTCTGATCAACGACTTTTAATTAGTTACAAGTACTTCCGTTTCTACCAGACCGTGTTAAAACAGGTAAAGCCTTACCTGTTGGTTGGTATGGGTTATAATTTAGATTATCATGTTAATGTTGAAACTGTTGGAGACACTATAGCCCTTTCTAAATTTATAGGTTATGACCACGGCACTGCTCCCCATCAAAATTCCGTTTCCTCTGGTATTACCTTCAACTTATTATACGACTCAAGAAACAACTCAATAAATCCCCTTCCCGGAGCTTATTTCAATTTGATCTATAGGATCAATCCGTCTTTTCTTGGTAACGGTGATAATAGCTGGAAATCGGTTTACCTCGATGCCAGAAAGTATATTTCTTTGCCTGGCGATCGCCGTCATATGGTGGCGTTATGGAGTTACTTATGGACGAGCCTAAACAACAGAACCCCATACCTCGATTTGCCGGCGATTGGGTACGAGCCATATCAAAGGTCGGGTAGGGGTATCCAGCAAAACAGGTACCGTGGTAAAAGTCTCTTTTATTTTGAAAGTGAGTACCGGAGTGATTTGAGAGATGATGGTTTGTTGGGATACGTGGTTTTCTTCAATACAAACACTACCACAAATCCGGCTAACGGAAATTTAAGTGGCCCTCACCCTGCAATCGGGGCTGGCCTTCGTGTTAAGTTCAATAAACGATCAAATACGAATATTGCAATTGATTACGCTGTGAGTAAAGGTTATTCCACGCTCATGCTTAACCTTGGAGAAGCCTTTTAAGGGATAGATCTGAAGCAAGAAAATCAGGAGTAAATTTCAAAAGCGGGTAAAGCTTTTTGAGCCCGGCATAAGTTCTTCTACAAACTTTTCTTGCGTCGCACACTTGTACTTTTAAATCATAACGCAACATAAACAACAGAAGCAGGTTTTACTTCGGCTTGCAGTATTATTCATTTTCTATTCGGGCGGGTATGTGTGTATGAACAAGAAAATTCCTTAAGCAATTAAGGACGTTTCCGATGAAGATTTGAGAGGATGACGATCTATTGTTGAAGGCTCTAATATTTTATGTTCAATTTCGTTCTCGACAAAGTACATATCTATTTCACCTACGTTCTTTGCATAAATTTTTCCGCGGTAGCTACATTCAAATCTATCTTTAACCAGCTCGTATACCGTGTTAGAGATGTTTACTTTTTCAGCCGCTCCATTGCTTTCCATTCTGCTTGCGATATTTACAGTATTGCCCCAAATATCATATGCATACTTTTTCTTACCTACCACTCCCGCTACGACAGGGCCAACATGTCTTCCCACTCTGATCGCCCAACAATCGCGACCTGAATTCCTGCACTGGTCATTATAATCCTCGACATAATTTTGAATTTCTATACCGGCTTTTACAATGTTATATACGTGCTCATCATCATTCTGCGACAAGCCGCCGGCACACATGTAAGAGTCTCCAATTGTTTTTATTTTTTCAAGCCCATTTTTTTCTATGATACTATCAAATGCTATAAAGCAAGTGTTTAATTCTTCTACCAATTCTCCCGGTGTCATTTTTTCAGCAATGGCTGTAAACCCCTTAAAATCTGTAAACAATACCGAAACACTTTCGTGGTGCCTTGGCGTTGAACGCCCGGTAGTTTGTAATTCGTTTGCTACTTCTTGTGGAAGGATATTAAGTAATAAATTTTCAATCTGAACTTTCTGCTTATCTAAAATTCTATTGGTTTTTGCTTTTATGCGGTAGTTTCTGTAGATAGCAAAAGCAATAATTAAAAGTAAAACTGCTCCAATAGCAAGGGTATTCCTGGCAAAACGTTGGCGCTGTACTTCAGCCTGCGTCAATTTTTTATCTTTTGTAAGCAGGTTAATTTCACCCTGCTTTTTCGTTAGATCAAAATCGAATTGCAAATCCTTAAGTTTCTTCGAAGTTTCAATATTGTATAGCGAGTCTTTGATATTGGCGTACATACTCTTCATTTTAAAAGCGTGTGAATAGTCGCCCGTTTTCGAATAAATATCAGACAACTCACCGTAAATCTCCTTTAGCTCCACGTTAGCTTTTACCTCTTCCCCAAGTGTTTTCGCTTTTTGATAATGACCAATTGCAGCGGGATAATCTTTTCGTTCGACATCTATGTTTGCAATGCCTTTAAGTGCTCTAATTTGTTGCAGCTTGTCATCGATCTTTTTGGAAATAGTCATTGCCTTGTGATGATTGCTGAGGGCGGCCTGGTAGTTCCCCTTTTTAAGGTATAACTTTCCTATTCCGTTGTATGCATAGGCAGCACTTTCAGAATTATTATTTGCAGTAAGAGCTTTTTGATAGTAGATTAAAGCTTTATCATTATCACCATTATCAAAATAAGTTTCTCCAATATTTACAGCTATAACTCCAAAGGCTTCTTTATTACCCATCTCTTCACTTAAAGGCAAGGCCTTTGCGAGGTAGGTTACCGCTCTTGGATCTTTCTTATTGTAGTAAATACTCCCGATATTTACCAGCGCTGACATGATCCTCATTTTATCCGTTGTCTCCTCAGCTATTTGTAACGATTGAAGGCAATACTCCAAAGCTTTTGCGTCGTCACCCTGATTTGCATACACACTGCCGATGTTATTCAATAGGTTCGCTATTCCGATATTATCTTTTTGATTTTGAAAAATCTTTAAAGATTGTTCGAAATAGTCAAGTGTTTCCAAATATTTACCTTGTACCTGGTTAATCAGTCCCAGGTTTTTTAACGCATAAGCTTCTCCCTTTGGAAATTGAATTCTCTTTGAAATGTTTTGTGCCTGTTCAGCCAAGCCAATTGCGGTGGCAGGGTCATCATTAAAATGACTTTTGCTCTGTTGCAATAACCTATTTACATAGGCAGTGTCTTCCTTAGAAGCCGGTTGAGCCGGACAGCCTAAGGAAATTGCCGAAAACAATATCAACAAAACAAATTTTATGTATTTCATAAATATTAGTTTTTGAATTACAAACACCTTTAAAAATAAACAAAAGAAATGACGAGGTTAATGGTCCTTCATTTAATTTAGAGTTTGATAAAACGGAAAGTCTCATAACCATCTTTTGATTGTACCCTTAAAAAATAAACGCCTTTCTGCAATCCTGATACGTCTATTTCTATAACATTTGCTGAAACTCTCCTTAATCCATTTATCTTCATCAGTCGACCACCCACATCCCCTACGGTCAGCTCTTTCTCAGACGTTATTGGCTCGGCAGAAGTTAATGTAAACTTGCCTTGAACGGGATTGGGATATATCCGAGATTTATTTATTGATTCTACACCTGTCGCTACTATTGTAGTTTCTACCACAGCATTTGATTTATAGCTTGAATTACATTTATTTGAAGAAGACTTGCCTTCGGTGGCCTCCGTGGTTTTCTTCGTCTTATCATTTGAAGTCAACGTCCAGCTAAGTTTCTTGCCATCAAAAGGAATAGTAAAAGAGTGTTCATCCCGCAGAAATACTTCTGGTTGCTTTCCCATGTAAAAACCTGCGGAAATGATCTGGTTATCCTCCCCTATTGGAACATAATATGTCGTTTTATTTTTATTGTCGTAAGAAAAATGGGCGATATAATTAAAGCCGGAAGGATGATTGCCAACCTGTTCTACACATTCCATTTTTATCTTAATTTTCTTGGCTTCCGAGCCATGCGGGTTAATGTAAAGTTTCCCTTTAATAAAGGTTTTGGAATAGTTAGGATAAGCAGATGTTTGCAAAGAAGGCATGTTATCAAAAACACCAGCTATTGAAGTGTTGACAGTGCTTGCAGAGTATTGAATGCCGGTTATTTGCTCGCCAGTTATTAAACCTGTGAGCGTGGAGGTAAATTGAGGCAGAAGGCTACCCTGATTAATATATTTAAGGTCTGCAGTTATTGTAAGCGGAGCAGGCGAAATATTGGCGGTTGTAGTAGTGGGCGCTGAAGATAAAACATAATTATTAGCATCTGACCCGCTTAAACTAAAGCCGTTACCTGTTACCAACTTTGTTACCCCTACATTTTTATCTGCAAAAGTAGCCGCTCCACTTGTGCCCAGGGTAACAACGTCAGAGCCTATTACACCTGTAACAGTACGAGTGCCGATTGTGGCCGTTACTTTACCATCATAAATTTTATTGTTTGCTGTAAAGTTAGACGTTATGGGTCTGACCGTAATGTTTGCCATAGTAGATGCAAGCGTAGATGCTAAAACGTAATTACCGGCCTGAGTACCTGTAAGGCTAAAACCCGTGCCACTGACCGGTTTTCCATTGCCGACATTCTTACTATCAAAGCTCGCAGTGCCAGTTGTACCTAATGTTACATCATCAGACCCAACAACACCTGCTAACGTTCTTGAAAAGATCGTTGCTTTTGCATCACCATCATACATCTTATTTAAAGCGGTAAATCCAGAAGTAAGGCTTTTTTGACTAATTGTAAGAGGGCTTGATATGTAATGCAAGTTGTAGTTGGAGCTTAATGTAATTGATCCTTGCTCAATGGGGTAAGAGGCCGCACTTTCTCCTGCCACTCTGGACAGACCGCCGGAAAATAAGTCGGATCCTGCCAGTGAACCAGAGGTGACTTTATAAGTAAGTGGTGGGTCAACTTCACCATAAACTTTGGTTTTAGGATCAGCAGTTATGGTTATTTCCCTTTGCTCAATTGTAACGGTACCAACATTATAAGTTACTTCAAAGTTTTGATTGATAAATGTACCTGGAATAAGCAACTGTGTACCTACTTCAAGTCCGGTAATCATATTAACAGAAAACATTCCGCCTATTGCACCTTTTTGTAAGCTTATGTCCGCTTCATCAACTATCATCAATGGTTTAGCATTGCCGCTTCCCGCTCCACCACCATTATTTGAAAGGGTAAGTAGTTGGCCGTTAGCAACTGTTAGTAGCTGATTACTATTAGAAATGGTAAGTGGCTGTGCGTTTGAAAGGGTAAGCAATTGACCATTGGAAATAGTAAGCAATTGCCCATTGGAAAGCGTAAGTAGCTGACCATTTGAAAGGGTTAGCAATTGATCATTAGAAATGGTAAGCAGTTGTCCATTAGATAGCGACAGGTTTACACTTCCCGACGATACACTTACATTATTTACCACTTGTATTCCACCGTTAGCAATGGTAAACATTTCTCCATTAGAAATAGTAAGAAGTTGACCATTGGAAATAGTAAGCAACTGACCATTTGAAAGGGTTAATAATTGACCGTTTGAAAGTGTAATTGATCCTCCATTTGAAAGGGTAAGTAACTGACCATTTGAAAGCGTTAACAACTGGCCATTTGAAAGTGTTA
>JAOQAJ010000033.1 GCA_025963675.1 Segetibacter sp. | reverse complement strand
GCTGCCTTCGGTCCCGACAACCAACCTGTTAGTAAAGAGCATGTGGAAGGATGTTGTGTCCACCAGGTAGGAATTGTTTTGTCAGAGATAGCCATGTGTAGTGAAGACAGATCTATACCAGGACGGGATAAAATCTTCTCGTCATAGAACTTCTGATTGAAACGTAGCAAAACTTTTATCACGGACCCAAATCACAATTGTTTTGACGATTCCATTTTCGCCGTTAAGGCAGGTGAGTAGCAGATCGCTCCTTTCGCATTTTCTTCTGCTGTCCAAACGCCTAACGGTATTGTTATGATCACCCTTTGCGATGTATAAGTATTTCCAACTTCATCCGTGATTTCAACGTGGCCTTTTGCCCCCCTGATCTCTTTTACAACTGTTGAAAGTTGCACAACCATCCCTCTTCGGTTACACAACCCGGCAAGGTATTCTATCATTTTTCCATAGCCGCCCACAGGGCGATATTGCTGGTGATCTTCGCTCATCCATTCTTCTAAAAATGACTTTGCACTGGTTTTTGATATTTCTCCCGAATAATATCCTTCAACATAAGAAGTGAGAGATTTTCTAAGCGGTTCGAATTCTTCATCCGCAAAATAAATGTCGATAAATGTTTCAATGCTTATATCGTCTTTAACCAGTTTTAGCTTTTCAATTACCATTTCTGCATATTCAAAAAATTCACTTTCCTGGCTCCACTTGCCATCTACGACCTGCCACATTTCTCCGGTCAGTTCCTGCTTCTCGATACCGGCCTCTTTTAATAGCTGCAGCGTTACTTCAAGATTGCCATGTACGAATTCTGCCCCTCCTTCCAAGCCATCTGAATAAGGATCACTGAAAGTATTAATTCGTCCACCCAAACGATCCCTTGCTTCCAAAACACACACTTTTAAACCAGCACCTGATAAATGGTTCGCCGCCATTAAACCTGCTGCACCAGCGCCTATAATAATCACATCCATCAGTAGCTTGATTTTAAAATAAGTGGAAAGAAAAATGAAAATTTTGTACCGGGCAAATGTTTCGTTATTGATGCTTTTGTTGCGTCGCACACTTGTACAGTTTGTTCTACGATAAACCGAAAAACAGTGACACAAAAGGCGATTCAGCGTGACCTCTTCTAATCAAAAATAGTGACAACAAGAGTCTAAGTAAAACCGTTTCGTAAAGGTCTTGTATGCAAGAGCTTTCTTGTTTTGAAAGCTTTACCTGAAGAAACTTTTTTCTATTATTCTAGTGTGATTATTTTAAGTCCTAACTTTCACTTTTTGATTGGGACCCAAATACTCGATTGATTTTTTCAATTGTAAATCAACTTGTAACAAGAACATTGGAGGCGAAAATAGGATGGCTGGGTATATTCTGTTTCACGATTGAATTTGCAAAAGTTAAGATGTTGAATAGAATATTGCCAGTACAAGTGAGTGACACAACAATGCTAAATAGAGCTATAAAAGCTAAGTACAAAAAAATAAAATAACGAACTATGTTAATGGAGCAAACCATGCGTTGGTATGGACCTAACGATCCTGTCAGTCTGCAGGACATAAGACAAGCCGGATGTACAGGAGTTGTTACAGCCTTACATCACATACCAGTTGGAGAGGTATGGTCAACAGATGAAATCAACAAAAGAAAAGCAGAGGTTGAAGCCGCAGGTTTGACCTGGACAGTTATAGAAAGCTTGCCGGTACATGAAGAGATAAAAAAGCAAATTGGCAGTTACGAATCTTATATCGACAATTATAAGCAGAGTTTGCGAAATGTAGCGAAATGCGGCTTGAAGGTGGTGACCTACAATTTTATGCCGATACTCGATTGGATGAGAACAGACATTTCTTATACTATGAAAGATGGCAGCAAAGCATTGTATTTTGAAAAAGCTGCCTTCGTTGCTTTTGACCTTTTCATATTAAAAAGGCCGGGAGCAGAAAAAGATTATTCGCACGAGCAAATTGAAAAAGCAAAGCAAAGATTTGCTTCAATGACCGCTGAAGAAAAAGATGTTTTATATACCAACACATTGCTGGGACTTCCGGGAAGTGAAGAGCGTTTTACAGAAGAGCAAATTTTGGCTGCACTAAAAACATATGAGGGAATTGATGCGCAAAAATTAAAACAACATCTTTTTTATTTCCTTCAACAGGTTGTGCCGGTTGCCGAGCAGGAAGGTTTAAAAATGGCCATTCATCCTGATGATCCTCCTTACCCGATTTTGAGTTTACCGAGAGTTGTAAGCACCGAACAAGACGCGCAGGAATTATTAGCTGCTGCTCCATCACCTGCAAACGGCCTTTGTTTCTGTACCGGTTCGTATGGTGTGAGAGCTGACAACGACTTACCGGGAATGGTTAGGAGGATGGGCGATCATATTCACTTTCTTCACCTGCGCAACACACGCCGCGATGAAGAAGGAAACTTTTACGAAGCTGATCATTTGGATGGAGATGCTGATATGTATGCGGTGGTGAAAGAAATTGTTACCGTAATGCGAAGAAGAAATGTTTCAATTCCGATGAGACCCGATCATGGTCATCAAATGCTCGATGACCTGAAGAAAAAAACTTATCCCGGTTATAGCGCTATTGGCAGGTTGCGCGGACTGGCTGAACTGAGAGGATTGGAATTAGGTATCTCGAGAAGTATGCAATAAGAAAGGTGTTTTTAGAACTAATGAAAATGGGCAGGCGATAGAATTATTTTATCGCCTGCCCATTGTATCTAAAAAACTATCCGACTACGTTATCAACCTTACTCAGTATCGCATAAAATGCGCTGTATATAGCTCTCAGCTTATTCAAATCGGTTATTCCACTTTCAATATAAAGTTCTAGAAAAGGGTCTTTACGCGTACTATCTGAAACGTGATGGGTGGTGATACCAAAAGTGAAATCATCAAGGTCCTGGAGAACTGAACGAACTGATGGATCTGCAAAAAGGCTTTTTACTTCAGTTTCATCATTGGTTTTAATAACCACTTTTTTATCAAATTCTTCATAGCCTATTACAACGTCTTGCATACCAAAAAACTTACCTATTTCGTCTGTAAAGTGTTCTTTATGAATTGCAAAACGGAAAGCTGTCGCAGACTCTAATTGCGCAGTAAAAGCAGTTGATTCATAACCGCTCTCAAAGCCTCCGCCCAGATCAATATCTATATCCAAAAGAATACGGTATTTGCCATGCTCAATTATAGTAGTATATTCAAGAGGATCAGGATTTTGACCGAACTGCTCATTTATCTGTTGCCAGATTTCATCTTCCGAACTTCCTTTTATAACATTATTACTTTCCATGTATAAGGTTTTTGGTTTTGGTTTTTATATTGTTAAAAGTTCAATTATTTATAAAATAATTGTTGCTCCAAAGTAAGCATTTACTTGTTTTTCACGAGTGCACAATTAGCTCTAACCACTTTTCTTTTTCGTTATAAATCTACTGTTTAAATTTTTTGTGTAGAAATATTGAATGTGTTACAAATTTTCATTGAGTATTTTTCTATTCGAAATAATCACACTTCCACAGCTTTCCCAAATGGGGAAATTTTATTAAATCGGGAAGGCTATCGCACATATTCTCCTTCCTAATTCTCATAGTCAGTACCCTACGAATTATTAATAAGAATATTTAAAGACAAAATTTTATTATAATAAAAAGGGAATTGATTGAACTGTAAGGGCTGGTGAAGTTGGAACTGTTTTTGAAGCTAGGTTGGGCGTTACCCTAACATTGAGCTTTATGCATAACAATATTTATAGAGAGACTTATCCTGAGCTGATCGAAAAGGTGGTTCTGACGGTAGACGATAATGAGATGAATCAACTGGTTATTTCGAAAATCATGGAAAATGCAGGGATGAAGACTATTGCCGTTTCAAATGGTGAGGAAGCAATTAAGAAACTAAACGAAGGCCTGAAACCAGATTTTATTTTGATGGATTTGGAGATGCCGGTTATGAATGGTTTACAAACTTCAGAATGCATTAAAAAAAATATTGACTCCCACATTCCCATCATCATAAATTCAGGTGCAGTTTCTGACCTGCAAAAGTGGAAATTGAAACGCCTGGGTATTAATGATTTTTTAGAGAAGCCTTATAGCATGAAGGATATTTTTGCTAAACTTTATAAATACGTCAGCGTTTACAGTGCCTGATTACCAGAGCTTATTACCCTGTCCTAAAAATTATCATCAGGATTTTTTGTTTGAAGATTTAAATGCACCTCCCAACTATCATAAGTGGATATCATTTCAACATCAGCCTGAAAGTTTTTATACCTTTTATCGTCCAGTGAAAAAAGCAAAGTGCTGCTGGTAAATTTCAAGTCTTCTGTCGGCTTTTCCATCTCTCCATTGAAGCTTACGTAGCTCTTATCAATCCATCTTACCTGGCTTTTCTTCACCATCCTGAAAACATTTTCATAAATTCTTGAGGCCTCTTTGTAGCTATCCCCTTTGTACATTATAGCCTGCCAGCTCGCTGTTGTATCAATTTTTGAATGATACTTATAAATGATACATTCGCGTGCTCCGGGAAGTTTTATAATTGATTCGTAAGTTTCTGCATCGCCGTGGTTAGAAAGGGAATTACCTTGAATGGTTGAAAAGTTTAGCCTGAAATCAAGCACTATTTTTTCAAGTGCAGTGGAAAATTCAGGAGAAGGAATGACAGACTTGTAAAATTGTGCGCGGGTTAAAGTTGTTGACAACAACAATAAAACAAAGAGTGTTTTTCTCATAGTATTGGTTAGTTAAGTATCGCAATAGTATACCAATCCCTTTCTCAATAAAATCAACGTGTATAACTTTCCAATCACCAGAAAGTTATACAACTGGCTCTTACGTGTTTACAAGTTCCTGAAGCCTTCTTCCTAAAACAGTTTGCAGTTCAAGTAGTCTTTCATTTTCTGAATCTTCGACAGTAAATTCCAATTTGTTTCCTCTCCTTACCTCATAGTACAAGTCTGTTGGCAGGTCTTTCGCTAATTCCCTATCGGTTACATGTACAATAATATTTCCCCCGTTTCTCGGCCATGTAACATCTGCTTTCCTTCTTTTATCTTCAAACTCAAAATATAACAACATAGCTTTTGCAGTTAAGGGTAGATTATCGTGTTTTTACAAAAATGCTATAATAATGCCATTTTCGAACCTAAAGTTGTCATTACTACGCCTGGTCAACCATAGAAAAGCGCAATCGGCAAAAAGAATAAAAAGTACCAATCGATGATAAAACAATTGTTTTGTCAAATGTGTTATTCGTAAAAAAAGATCATGAAAAAAGGAGATAAGGTTCATTGGAACTGGGGCAAATCGCAGGCAGAGGGAAAGATTGAAGAGAAATTTGAAAAGACTATTACAAAGAAGATAAAAGGAACCGAGGTTAAGCGAAAAGGAAGTAAGGAAGAGCCTTCATATGTCATCACACAAGCTAATGGAAACGAGGTAGTGAAGTCTGAAAGTGAATTGTCTAAAGGAAGTAAGGAAAAGTAAGTTGCAAAAAAAATGCTTAGTATTTCTACTAGGCATTTTCGAAATAACCTTTATTTTTAGTAGTTTTTATAATAAGAATATTCATCGTTTTTAAATATTGGTTTAGCTGTGGGGTAGAGGATATCTTCAGCAAATTCATATCCCTCTTCTGCAATTTTATCAAGTCTTTCCATAATCCTATGTTTCTTGCTTCTTCCTGCCAGTATAACAACTAAACCAATTGCGACAATTGATGTCACTCCTAGTAGTATAATTTGCCTGTTTTTCATTCCTTTATTTTGTCGTGATATTTATATTGTTCTTCCTTTAATGCAAATTTAAGATTTTAAGTACGATTTCAGAAGTCTCACATTTCAAAATATTCGTCTCGGTTTATTTTAAGATAAGAGTTGATCTTTGAGGTTTAATTATATCCGTAATTTTAGTATTACTTTTTCAAATCCATTTACCTCTTCCTTTCTCGCTGATTATCACTGCTTTTTTACTAAAAGATCATTCCAACGTCTGTTCTCAAAGTATTCCTCTCTTTTCTTATTTAGTGAACCGTTCAGTTTTTATTAATTGGAAATGCATTTTCATTAAAAACTTAAAAATAAAAACCAGCAAAAAAACGTTATTCAATCAAGCATAAATCTAATATTCTTAATAGAAAAATAACAATGGTGCAAAAGGGATTAGCATTACTTCTGATCGTCAGTTTTCCTGTTCTTGCAATGTGTTCCGTAACTAATCCTGACAGTGCGGCTTTCTATCTAAGAATTGCAGTACAGCAAAAAGGAATAAAAAAACTTTTTGAGGCGGACAAAAATTTTAAGAAGGCAATTGATTTTAATCCCGGAGATAACTACGCGCGAATAGAGTACGGCAATTTCCTAATTGATCAACGAAAATACTTTGTCGCCTATGATCAATTTTCAAAGGTTCTGTTGACAGATAAGAATAACGCTGAGGCTTTACAAAAAATACTTTTCACTAGCTTTTTACTCAATAAGTGGACCGACGTTATTAAATATGGGACCCAGGTTACGAATACAAATTCAATTCCCAGACTAAAATATATGATTGGCAAAGCATATTTTGAAGAGGAAGATTATGGATTATCGCAAAGGTTTTTAAAAGAGGCTATAACAGATCCGCAGTTCGATGCTGATGCGGTTATTTTACTAGGAAAGGTTTATATAGAGCTGAGCAATTATAGTGAAGCGCTTACATTATTTAATAAAGCCCTTGATCGCGACATCAACAATAACAAGTTGATCTACCAGGTGGGTTTATTATACTACACGATTAATAAAGAAAAAGACGCCGTCAAATATTTTCAATTAGCAGAAGAAAAAGGATATAAAGTTGATCTTGATTTTAAGGAGAATTTAGGTATGGCTTACCTGGGCTTTGATATAGACAAAGGAGTAGAGATACTGAACATGGTTTTGGAAAAAAAGCCTAACGATGCCGAAATTGTTTTGCAGATTGCGCAGGCGCACTATAAAGCAAAAAACTTTCAGAGAGCAGCAGATACTTTTTATAAAATCTATCAACAGGACCCAACTAACAGCAGGGCATTATACATGACAGGGATGGCTTATCAAAAAAAAGGTGATAAGGTTTTTGGAACTTCACTTTGTGAAAAAGCAATCAAGATGGACCCAACGCTCGGCGAGCTTAAAATGTTGAAATATTCTTTTTAATGCTATAATCAATCGTTTTTCAGATTTTCCTTTTTCTTCAATTTCTCCAGCCGCTCCTTATCACCGCCAGCGCTTTTTTCTTCAATGCCTTGGTCAGGCCCTGTAAATAACTTAGACATTTTTATTACTTTGTTGCCTGGCTCTTTTTTATCCTGGTCCATTCCGGACATTGCAGAAGACATTCCGTCAAGCATACCTCTCCATATAAAACCGAAAAACGATTCCCGTTCGTCTCTAACAATGTTAATTGGTCCTTTACGGAATTTTCCATTTTTTTTCGGGTTGTCGTTAGGCAACACCATGTTTGTAAAAAATGATATTACCGGTCTTTTCTTAAGCGTTCCCTCTTCGTCGTCTTTTTTCAACAACCTTACTTTCATGTTTGTATAATAAAAATCGATATTACCCTTAGATGTATACTCGTCTAACGTCATGTTCATATTCATCTTTTCTATCGCCGCTGATTTTATCTCCATCATCGACAATGCTGTTGTCAGTGGATTGTAGGCTGTGCCATCCATAGCACCCATGGTAGAAGTGATGGAAACAGGTGCGTTTTTATTTACGAGGTTCAATAATATTTGAGATCGTATAGGTCCCCGGTTCATAATTTTACACTCAGAGATCACCTTGCTATATGCATTTCTATTTTTTGCAGCCCCATTGTTTGTAATATTCGTGGTAACAGAATGAACGTCATTCATTGTAAAAATGGCTTCCTTTTGTGTTTTTTTAGCTACTATTCTAAAGATCATATCGCCTCGTTTCTGCACCATTTTATCTATTGTTACATCAAAAGCTAATTTTTGTAAAAGCTCGTTTGGAAACTTGTCACGTCTGTTTGGAGGAGTGCGCAAAGGCCAGTTATAGTTGGTATAAAACTCCAGCCACGAATCATCGATAGTTACATTGGCAATATGAAACTGTTGTCTCCGTGCAATTCTATCAAAATCAATTTGATTCATAGAAATACCGGTATACTTAAAGTGATACCGATAGTTAGCGCGTTTCGCTTTAACAACCTTAGCAAAGGCACCCTTGCTAACTCGTGGAGTCATTGCAAATGAACCTACAAATATTTTTTTATCTGCAGGAATCAAACGAATGTTATCAAAATCAAGGTTGTATAGCTTGTCTGCAGTAACCATCCTTTGATGGCCGATTTTTAAAACAGCATCATTTTTTTGCGTGCCCGATTTGTTTGCTAAAGCACCGGACGAAACATTGCTCATTGAGATATCAATATTGCGGATCGTGGTCTTTTTAACCTTTGCTTCATTTTGATTTACATAAACCAAAGTGGTATTATTCATAAAAACGTCGTCAACCTTCATTTCGATCAAGTTGTCGGTATCAACGGATTTGAAAAGGCTCTTAAGTGCAGATGCCATTAATGATTTGCCCTGGGTAGTATCATTATAACTTTTTATTCTGTTAGTAAGATGAACATATAAGTTATCAATTCGCATTTTGCCTATGCGCAGTGATTGCTCGCCCTCAACTTTTTGAAGGGCAATATTTGATATTGCTATTCGATCTGCCGTAGCTGCAAGAATGGTGTTTGGCAATTTTCTTTGTACCGCCAACTTGCGAAAATTAGCAGTATCGACGAAAATTTTTAGATTACTTATGTTGGCGAAACCGGAATCAAGATTGAAATCGAAGTTTGAGAACTGAACTTTATAAAGGCTGTCACTGGCTTCTGTCACCACTTTCTTTATTTCTTTCTCAACGATTGGCTTAACCTCAGAATCTTTTGATTGAACATCTTTCTTTAAAAAATGCCATCCAACTATGCCTGAAATAGTCAACGCCGCAATAATTGAAACGACCCGGATTGCGACTTTCTTCCCTTTACTACTCCCTTTCATATTATTTTTAATTAATATGAATTCCTTCAATCATTGTACTACAGCACCCGGCGACGGGGTGAGGATTTTTGTCAACAGAAAGAAAAATAATAGCAGAAATTGAAGAAAAACAAAATTTTGAAAGGAAGTTTTTTGGAGGCGACCGCTGGAAATGGAATGAGACATTGTTGTGTCACTCTCTTGTACCACAAATCATTGCGCTGCATTTCTAAAAACAAACCACATCTCTGCCCGACGGCGCCGGCGTGGTTAAAAAAGCATTCATCTTTTTCGAATTAAATGTGGAAAAAGCATCATTATGGCGATGCTGATGAACGAAATGCGACGCAACAAAAGCTTCACCTTATTCTTTCGCCCGTACCAAAAAACAATTATTAGAAAGGTGAAAATAAAAATTAGAATATTCTTTGAAATTAAAAATGCTAAGCCGCCAACCTTTGTAAAATTACCTTACATGGAATAGCTGAAGTTACATTTACGCTGTGATTTTTATGAAGTGGAATTGCGAGAAATTCTCCTGCCTTCAAAGGGCGGGCGGGCTCTCCCTCTATATTAATTGTACAGGTTCCTTCCACCACTAAAAACCGCTCGTGTTCATCGTGATGTATTTCTTGTGGAGCCATTTCTTTGATCCAGACAATAGCCGTCATCCGCCCCGGAATATAACTTATCAATCTTGCATAAATATCTGAAAAGTCAGCAGGCGAAGCCATCGTCTCTTTGTTTAGCCACTCGGCATAATCATCGATCCGGGAATTGGCTGTAAGATCAGGGGGAGCGGCAGGTGTTTCACCTTTTCCCATTCGATCAAGATAATCAAAAGTAGCCATCAACATAGGCTTTATAAGTGGGTCAGGAGCAACAGCATTCTCCAAAGCCTGTTGCTCAATCGATTCACTAAAAGAATCAATAGCCTTTGTGACTTCAGGATAATCAACAGCAAGGTCTTCCACTTCCTTCATTTCTTCGGGAGAGGCCATACCTAACACGTATGCTTCAATGACACCTGATTGCAAAAACTCGCTAAGATCTTTCATGCTACGCCACAAAACTTTTTATTTAAACCACCTTACTGTGCCGCAAAGGTAACTAATGTTTGTACTTTATATTATATACTAAACTATTTTAACTCTGGTTTTCTAATCGCTATCTTTTTTGTAAACGCGCTCTAACTTCCTGTAGTGTAGCCAAAATTAAGATATGAATACTAATTGCAACTATTTCCTGAAATCTTAAGATCTTCAATCAGCCGAAGTCGCCATATTTGCAAAAAAAAGAAAACTGGTTTTAATGTTTAAAACGAGTTTTCGACAGGCGAATATGTTTTGATTTTATCCATTTTGTTTTTTTTGACTTTTTTTAAATGATATATGAAGAAGTTTTTAATTATTTTTTTACTAAGCTCAAACCTTTTATTAGCGCAAGAGGCAGAAAGATTTCCTGCGAACCTTATAGCTGAAGGCATTCCTGCAATTCCTGATTCAATTGCTGAAAGTGTTCAGAAGTATACGGAATCAAGAAGCGCAGTTTTTTGTGACTGGCATCCGAGGCGTAAAGAAATGATCATAAGTACGCGTTTCGGAAACGTAGCTCAACTTCACCTTGTGTCAATGCCTTTAGGTGCCAGGAAACAACTTACTTTTTTTAATGAACCTATCACCAATGCATCTTTTGAACCTCTCAGAGGCAATTATTTTTTATTTACAAAAGACAAAGGAGGTAACGAGTTTTCACAGATTTATCGCTACAACCTGGCAGACGGAAAGATTAGTTTGTTAACTGACGGAAAACGTTCGCAAAGCGGAGGAATTGTTTGGAGCAGCAAAGGAAAATACATCGCATATGGATCAACAGCAAGGAACGGAGCGGACCGTGATATTTACCTTATGGATCCCACTGACCCGTCATCAAATAAACTATTATTAGAGGTTACAGGTGGGGGATGGGGAGTGCTGGATTGGTCGCCTGATGACAAACAATTGTTGGTGACGGAAGAGATTTCAGCAAATGAATCGCATTTGTGGCTCATTGATGTTGCTACAGGAAGTAAAAAGGAACTTACACCACCGGGTGAGCATGGGGTATATTACGGCGATGCAAAATTCAACAGGAATGGTACCGCAATATATTATACTACCGATAGAGACAATGAGTTCCTTCGCCTGGCCAGCCTCGATCTTACAACTCAAAATGTAACCTATCTAACGTCAGGAATAAACTGGAATGTAGAAACATTTGACCTTTCCGACGACGGGAAACGGATAGCGTTTATCACAAATGAAGCTGGACTGTCAAAACTGTACATTCTTAATACGAATACGCCAACCCAGCAATACTTTCATATAAGAACAATCCCGGCAGGGGTTTATGGAAATCTATCATTTCATAAAGACAGCAAACATTTGTTGGTATCTGTCAATTCTGCTCAATCGCCAACAGACCTGTTTGTAATATCAACATCCAACGGTAAAACAGAACGATGGACAGAAAGTGAAATGGGCGGGTTAGTTGCATCGGAACTTAATTCACCTGAATTAATAAAATGGCAAAGCTTTGATCGGAAACAGATAACAGGCTTTTATTACAAGCCGTCGGCGAAGTTTACAGGCAAAAGACCAGTTATCATAAACATTCATGGAGGACCTGAAGGCCAGTCTTTACCTGTTTTCCAGGCCGGAAACAATTATTATCTCAATGAACTTGGCATAGCGATTATTTATCCGAACGTGAGAGGTTCGTTAGGTTATGGTAAAACTTTCTTAGCCGCAGATAATGGCATGAAAAGAGAGGAATCGGTAAAAGACATTGGAGCATTGCTCGATTGGATCGCACAACAACCAGATCTTGATACAAGCCGGATAATGGTAACAGGCGGAAGCTACGGCGGATACATGGCATTGGCTGTGGCCACAAATTACAACGATCGAATAAAATGTGCTGTGGACGTAGTAGGAATCTCCAATTTCAATACTTTTTTAAAAAACACCGAAAGCTACAGACGGGAGCTAAGAAGGGTTGAATATGGAGATGAAAGAGATACTGCAATGGCAGCTTATTTCGAAAAGATTGCTCCAATCAATAACGCCGATAAAATATCAAGGCCTTTATTTATCATCCAGGGAGGCAACGACCCTCGTGTTCCCCGAACCGAATCTGTACAGATGGCTGACAAACTTCGCAGCAATGGCACGCCGGTTTGGTACCTCGAGGCGAAGGATGAAGGTCACGGTTTCCGCAAAAAGAACAATATCGATTTTCAACGAAACGCAACTATTCTTTTCATAACAAAGTATTTGCTGGATGGTTTGTAAGCTTTTGGTGCTTTAAAAAATAAGGGATTGTAATAAAGGTGCGCTTTATTAAAGTCGTTTTGCTTTTCGTTATTTGCCAGGAACAGCCGGTCCCGTCATACTTGCGCGAAAGCAATCATCTGTGATTATGCTTTTTCTCTCTCTTAAGCATTTGTCACTTTCTTTCTATTGTCTGATGAAAGTAGCGAAGGTTTATGGTTCAACTAATACTATCCTAATTTCTGTTATTTTTTCATAGCCCTTATCAAAAGTTAATAAAGGTACTTGTTGGTATACTGCTGTTGCTGCTATTAAGTAAGAAGTAACCAAAGAAAAATCAAGACGTGAATGATAACAGCCATTCCCGTCGTGGTGTGTTGATCAGGCTTTGGTACTACTGTGGCGTTGGCCGGGGCTTTTTATTAAAGATTAGAATACGCTGTGATTTATTATCTCGATTTTGATCGTAGCGTTGGGAGTGAAAAAGAACAAAGATGGTAGTAATTTAGTAAAAAGAGTTTATGCCTGTAAATAAAGAAGAATTATTGGCTTTGCCTGCGGAGGAAAAAATTGCTCTTGCTGAGGAGTTATGGGGAAGCGTTGAGAACGAACTTTTACTAATAACTGATGAGGAAGTAGCTTTTGCGGAAGAAAGATTTAAGATGCATGAAGCGAATCCTACTGAAGGTATATCAGT
>JAOQAJ010000029.1 GCA_025963675.1 Segetibacter sp. | reverse complement strand
AACATGTTCATGCCTAAGGATGAAAATGGAAAATGGATCGACACTGACCCGAAATTTGGGGGCGGAGAGCACGGATTTGATTATTTCAACGAAAACAATGGCTGGAGTTATATGTGGAATGTGCAGCAGGACATTAAAGGCCTCAGTGACCTGATGGGCGGACCTGAAAAAATGGAGCAAAACCTCGACCAACTCTTTCGCGAAGGCCTGGATAGGGGTAAAAGCCAGTTTTTTGAAAAGTTCGCGAACTCAACAGGTTTAATAGGACAATTTGCCCTGGGCAACCAGGTAACCTTTTTTATTCCCTATTTGTTCAACTTTACTCCATCACCATGGAAAACCCAGAAGTATACAAGGCTCATTTTAGATACTTACTTTAAGGATAATATATTCGGCGTGCCAGGCGATGAGGATGGCGGTTCCATGTCTTCCTTTGTAGTGTTTTCTGCCATGGGATTTTTTCCGGTAACTCCCGGAATTCCAAACTATAGCATTACCAGTCCTCTTTTTAGCAAAGTAAGCATTGACCTTCCTAACGGAAAAAACTTCACTATTGTGGCCAAAGACGTTTCCCCTCAAAAGAAATACATCCAGTCGGCGACCCTCAATGGCAAGGCTTTGCAGTCGTTATCTTTCTCGCACGATGATCTTATGAAAGGAGGTATCCTCAATCTGCGGATGGGTGAAAGTACCGGTAAGAAATGGGAGATAAAGTATTGACAGCAGTGTTTCCTGCACTTGTATCATGATGAGCTGACAGACCACCAGTTATTAACCGAACGTCCAAAAGTTCAAACAAAGCATACTGTTCTTTAAGATAATATCCTCTAAGCTTCAATCAATCGAATGTAAATCGACAAACAAATGAAAATTAAAAAAATCACGAAGTCACTTTTTATATTTCCTGCCCTTTTAACCCTCGCAAGCAGCATGGAGGCGCAAACAATTAAAAGGTCAAATGTTCCTGCACCCGCCTTTGAGGTTACCGGCAGTATCTACCCATGGGAAGTGCATGATGAGGGCATTGACCTCATCCTTGATAATATGACTGGCATCGCGGGCATCAATTCGGTGTATATGCTTGCGGTAATGCACCAGGAGCGCCGGCCATTCAACTCAGATAAATTGCCCGGCACTTTCCTCTTCAATCATAACCCCGTTCGCCACGAATGGGTGGCCGAAGATGCTAAAGCATACTTTCGTCCGCATCCGGAAATGTATGGTCGCATAAAACCTGAGCCATCCGTCCATTCGTGGTTGAACCAGACAGACTGGTTAAAAATTGTGCTTGATAAGGCTCATGCCCGTGGACTTCGTGCAGGAGCAGAGGTTTCACATACTTACATTCCTATTGAATATTTAAATAAACATCCCGAGATCCAACAACGCGATATTAACGGTAAGCTGTTTGAAGGCAATATGAATGCGCGGCCATGTTCAAATCACCCCGATGTCCGTGAGTACCTGCTGGCGCTCTATGGCGACATCGCTACTAACTACGACGTTGATTATATCCAGACCTGCATGTTGTTGTTCAGCAATTCTGATGAGCCAACCAAAGGTGGCACCTGCTTCTGCACCTCCTGCCAAAAAGAAGCGAAGTCAATGGGTTTTGATATGGAGGCGGCTATCCCTGTTTTGAGAGATAATCCAAATGCACAGCCGCAGCTCGACCAGTGGTTGAATTTCAGAAGAGCGTCTACTACAAAAATATACAAACTGGTAACCGACAGAATTCACCAGGCAAACCCAAAGATCGATTTTCGTTTGAATGACCTCAATAACAGGTCTTCCGGTTTGTATCTTGATGAGCTGAAAGGGGGTAATATCAATTCTGTTCATCTTTCAACGCATACTGAACAGAACGGTTTTCAAAAGTCTGACCGCGCTTCGCGTATTGCTACCACTCTTTATTATGTTGGCAAAGATGTTCCTGTCATCGCCGGTGTACCTACCCGGTTATTGACCACACCGGAAATTGTAAAATCAAGTGTGAAGATTTCGGTGAATTCCCGAGCTAAAGGATTGGGCGTAAAACATTATGACGGGTCTCCTTATTCATTGTTGCGTGCATTGCGAAATGGGATTAGTGAGGCTGGCGTACAAGGATTTTCGCCGGTTATGGGTATAGAAGTAGAACAAATGTCACTTTCAGGATACGAACCGGCCAGTTACCTAAACGAACCAGGAGTAAAGACAAGCGGCAAAGGAACAGCTACCACAACTTTCAACCATCCTTCAGGCACTTATAATGTTGTAGTTTCCTATGTCGATGAAAAGAAAGGTGAAGGCGTTATTTCGCTATTTGTGGGCGGCAAGCAGAAAGCCAGCTGGAAGTTAAGTGAGGACGTTGATTGCTGGAGACGTAAAACGATCTCGAATATTAAAATTAAAAATGGTGAAGAGATCAAATTGGTGGGTTTGGCAAACGGAGACGACCTGGCGAGGGCTGACTTTATAGAATTTATTCGACAGGATGTGGCTGAAAAACGCACTGTAGCGATGAAGTAAGTTTCAACAAAGTCGCCACATTCCTTCCCTTGTTCAGTGGGGTTAGTACCTTGATACTGTAAAAAAATTCTTTAATTCAGAAAAGAGGGCGTGTGAAGTATTTAGCCATCTTTATAGTGTTACTTGTGCCAACAATCCCCAACTGGTTGACGTGAAAGAATAAAAAAAGAAGATAAACCATTCAAGTAAGTGACACCACCGAGTTTAATAGAGAGATGTCGCTGTTAAACCGCAATTGAAATTGCTTTACGAACTCAGAATCCTAAGAGCAGAAATGTTTAGAGCCATTTCTTATTTTTCAAACAAAAAATGAAGGGTCTATTGTTTATTACTAATGCTAATCACTCTTTCCGGTCCTTCTGCTAGCTGAAGAAAAAATTTTTATTTCTTGTAGGGGTAAAACTCCCTTCGTTCGTATACTTACCATTAAAGCGTTGCTATCCTTTGAACATGCTTGATTGCATTGATCTTTGGAAGCAAAAAGGGACCAATTATTATTTGAATGCCATAATTAAATCTGATCCTGTCCTTACCAGTTATGATCGTTTTTAAATACGAATTTCAATATCAGGTAAACTTTTTTTAATAAATAAATTGCTGCTGTATGAGAATTGATCAATTTAATTCCAGGGCTAGTCTTTTTGCCCTAATGTTCCTGCTCTTCGTGCTGCATTCATCCAAATCAGAAGCGCAGTCAACAAGTGAAATAAAAGGTGTTGTTCAGAATAACAACAACGAACCCCTTCCGGGGGTTTCCGTTATCGTCAGAAATACCAAAACAAATTTTACGGCAGGTACCAGTACCGATAGTTCGGGCATATTTACCTTTTCCCGTTTGTCACCCGGCGGACCGTACAGCTTTACTTTTTCTACTGTAGGGTACGAAACGCAGCCGATGTCCGGATACAATATCAAAGAAAATATAACGCTTTCTTTAGTAGTAAAAATGAGGCCGACAATGGCTTCACTTGAGCAGGTAGTAGTTGTTGGATATGGAACACAAAAAAGAAAAGACTTAACTGGTTCAGTTGCATCGGTGGGAAGCAAAGACATAAAGGATCTGGCAGTTACCCGGGTTGATCAGGCGCTTTTAGGAAAAGTGGCAGGAGTACAGGTTAAACCTGTTTCAGGTGAGCCTGGCGCTTCACCACAAATCCGTATAAGAGGTATTGGTAGTATTTCGGCCGGGGCCGGCCCTTTGTATGTTGTAGATGGTTTTCCTACTTCAAATATTGAAACCTTAAACCCAAATGATATCGAAACACTTGATATTTTAAAGGATGCCTCTGCTACTGCTATTTATGGCTCAAGAGGATCAAATGGTGTTATCATTATCAATACTAGAAGGGGAAGAGCCGGAAAGCCTACTATTACTTTTGATACATACACCGGCTGGCAAAAAGTAGCCAAGCGGCCACAGTTTATGACCGCTATGGAACAGGCGAATTATTATTATGATGGAATTAGGAACAGAAATATTGACGAAAGCCGCGATGTTTCCGGTCATTATTCCACTTGGTTCAGGAAAGTTCCGCAGGAAGTAATAGATGTTCTTGAAGGCAGAAATACTTATGACGTTGACGCATTAGATGTAGTATTACGAACTGCACCACAACAGCAATATCAATTAACAGCCACGGGCGGCAATGAAGGTCTTCGCTACGCGTTAAGTGGAGAATATTTCAACCAGGACGGAATAGTAATCAACAGTGGCTTCAAAAGATATTCAATGAGAGCGAATATTGATGCTGTTTTATCCAAAAAGTTCACGGTAAAAGTTAACCTGAATCCATCTTTTACAGATAGTAGAAATGTTCTTGCTGCAGGTGCAGGAACAGGACCAAATGATGGTGTGATTGCACAGGCAATCATCGTAAACCCGTGGTATCCTTTAATTGACCCCTCTGGCAATTATTTTGCTTTTAGCAATTTAGCAGGCTCCTCAAACGCAACCAATCCGTTGGCACTGGCGAATGAAATTCAGTCCCGTCAAAAAGGCATCAGGTTATTAGGTAACATCAATGCAGAATATAAAATTTTAGATGAATTAAGATTAAATGTCTTAATAGGTGGCAATCTTTTTAGTACCAGGGGAAGAAGATTTAAACCTCAGTTACCTGCATTTTTCAATGATCCAGCTATTGGATCAGACAACACCAACTTCGTTACTAACTGGCTTACTGAATATACTTTAAATTATAATAAAGTTTTTGGCAGCCACAGTTTTTCAGGGTTGGCAGGATTTACTTCACAAAAAGAAAATTCAGAGTTCAACTTTCTTACGTCTAATAAGTATCCCAATAATTTTGTCCCTTACCTGAGTGCTGCTGCAGGACAAATTACAGATGGGTCTTCAGACACCTATCAGTGGTCTCTGATTTCATACCTCGGAAGGGTTAATTACAACTATAAGAGCAAATACTACGCAACTGCGTCTATAAGAACCGATGGTTCTTCTCGCTTCGGGTCAGAACACAAATATGGTGTGTTTCCATCGGCAGCATTAGCGTGGCGCATTTCAGAAGAAACTTTCATGAAACGTCTTGAATTTCTCAGTGAGTTAAAACTAAGAACCAGTTATGGTGAAACAGGAAATAATAATATTGGTAACTACGATCAATATTCAACTATAAACTACGAACGGTACACCTTAGGTGGATCAGCAGTTGGAGCTTTTGCTCCTGCAAGACTTGCCAATCCTGATTTAACCTGGGAAAAACAACAACAGATTAACCTGGGTCTGGATGTAGCTTTATTTAACCGCCGGATAGGAATAACAATTGATCGTTTCTACTCAAGAAATACAGATCTATTATTAAATGTAAATGTTCCGGATATTACCGGGTTTAGTACCGCGTTAAAGAACATTGGTGAAGTAAAAAATAACGGTTGGGAGGTTGTTTTAACTACGGTAAACCTTAAGAAAAAATTTCAATGGAATACGGACTTCAACCTTTCTACCTACAAAAATGAAGTTGTAAAACTTGGACCCCAGGGAGATCCGATATATTCTGGCGGAAATGTAACAATGATCGGCCAGCCAATAGGTATGTTTTATGGCTTCATTAATGATGGTGTTTTCCTGAGTCAAAAAGAATTAGACAAAGGACCTATTTTCTCTCCCGGCACACCCATTCGCACAAGGGTTGGCGATAGCAGGTTTTTAGACATTACTGGTGCTAATGGCGTTCCTGACGGTATAATAAATAGTTTAGATCAAACCATTATGGGAAATCCCTATCCTGATTTCTATTATGGAATGACAAACCATTTTTCTTATAAGAACTTAAGCTTAAGCATTAGTCTGCAAGGCTCAGAGGGAAACAAAGTTTTAAGTATCTCGAGACTTGGAACACTAAATACAAGAGGCAGGGTTAGGCAACTGGCATCGTCTAATGCCTATTGGAAATCGGAACAGAACCCCGGCGATGGGCAGGTTCCGCGACCTAACGACGCTCCGACAGGAAATAACAGGGAACCCTGGAATTCCCGTTACTTAGATTACGGAACTTACATGCGCATAAATAATATTAACCTTAGTTATTTGCTGCCGGCTAATGTTTCTCAAAAATTGCGGCTCAATTCTCTTAGATTTTACGTAAGTGTAAATAACCCCTTCTTGTTCACAAAGAATGAATCATTCAACCCCGATGTGAGCAATAGCGATAATCCCCTTACACCTGGCATCGACAATAATAACTACCCCCTGGCCAAATCTCTTGTGCTGGGTTTAAATGTATCATTTTAGTTATCGTATTATTCTTAAAGAGTTTATATGAAATATATAATTAGTATTTTAGTATGTTCAACAATTCTGTTGACGTCGTGTAAAAAAAGTTTTATTGAAATAGCGCCCCAGTCAACTGTTACTGTTGATATCCTATATAAAACAGATAAAGATTTCCAGGATGCAATTAATGGATGCTATAACGTACTGCAGACCCAATACCAGAATTTTTGGGTTTTTGGTGATCTGCCAGCTGATGATGTTTCTGAAGATATACCTAATCATTTTGATCATGTAACATTTGAGCAATTCACAGTTAATGATCGGCAACCCATACTGGCAAGTACCTGGAGGAATTATTATAATTTAATTGCACGCTCAAACACAATTCTTGCAAATATTGACAAAGCCGATGCATCTGTTGTAAAAAATAAGGACCGTTTTATTGGAGAAGCAAAGTTCTTACGTGCTCTTGCCTATTTTGACCTGGTCAGAATATTTGGTGGCGTGCCGATGATTACTACTAATCTCACGGTAGAAGAAGCATATAACGCAGGTCGGGAAAACACAGATAAGATCTATGACGAGGTGATCATAAAAGATTTATTGGATGCTGATAAGAAACTACCTGCAAAATATACGGGTGCAGATGTTGGAAGAGCAACCAAGGGTGCAGCAAAGTCTATATTAGGTAAAGTGTATTTAACCCGAAAAGACTTTGTAAATGCCGAAGCGAAATTAAAAGAGGTGACTACAATGGGATATGCGTTGCTCCCTAACTTCGCCAGTTTATGGAATTATACCCTCGATGAACATCACAGCGAATACATTTTTGATATAGAGTATGAAGAAGGGATAAACGAGGGCAGTACTTTTACCCATGCGTTCTCACCTTCATGGACGGCGCTGACTAATTTATATGGAATTAGAGGCGGAACACCCTCCAATGATGGGGCACCTACACCGGCTTTATATGCCGCATTTGATGAGAAAGATGTAAGAAGAGGTATTTCTGTCCTGTACGGTATTACCATAAATGGTGCTTTTACCCCCATACCTACCAACACTATACAGGCAGCAAAATCTTTTTCAACTAAATACATAACTCCGGTAGCATCCAACAACGATAGCAGGGCTAACTGGAAAGTAATACGGTATGCAGATGTGCTGCTAATGTATGCTGAAGCATTGAATGAAAATGGAAAAATGAACGAAGCATTAACGAACTTAAATAAGGTTCATATGCGAGCCCAACTTCCGGAATTATCAAACTTAACACAAGCAGAGATACGTGAAAAAATCTATCTGGAACGCAGGTTAGAGTTATACTTAGAAGGTCACCGCTGGTTCGACCTCGTGAGAACCGGAAGAGCTTTGACTACCCTTCAATCTTCAGGCATGAAACCCCACATGACTATTTTTCCAATTCCCTTAACTCAACTTCAGATAATAAACAACAAGTCGGTCTTTGGGCAGAATCCTGGTTACTAATAATAAAAAGTGTTTTGTAATAATCAGTAAGAAGTTATAAAAAATATTTTAAAAAATAATAATTAATAAAAAATGAAAGATAACGGGCCATCAACAGAAACAACCTCTACTGGCGAGCAGAACTCGCGCCGTGCATTCATTAAAAATGGTGCTACATTAACAGCTTTAGCTGCAGCCGCCCCATTGGTAGGTATTTCGCCACTAGGTGCACTTGCAGCACGTCAGCCGTCTGACAACATGATGCATGGCATCCAGATTGGAGCTGTATCGTTTGTGGATGAAGGGGTTGAAAAGGTATTGGATATTGTTCAAAAGCGCGGAGCAATTAATACTCTCTTTCTTACCACGTTCACACATGGTCGTGGTCTTGCCGGCCGTCAAATTCCGGGTCAACCTTTTCCGGATCATGGACCAAAAGAGTCAGACGAGAAGACTTTTCACGGTGGCAACTATGCTATCCCACACGCGGAATACTATAAGAACACCGTGCTTAAAGAAACACGCGCCCCCGAACTTGGTAATTTTGATGTGCTTGCTGCAGTTCTTCCTGCAGCTAAAAAGCGCGGGATGAAGGTATTTGCGTCAGTGGAAGATCAATGGCGTACCGGTGTTCCAGGAGTGAAAGAATGCACAGAAGTTGATGTAATGGGCAGAAGAACAAACACGTTATGTCTGTTTCACCCAGATGTGCAGACGTTCTGGACTGCACTAGTCACAGATATCTGTAAGTCTTATGATGTTGATGGCATCCTGTTTTTCAATGAGCGCAACGGGCCTTTATTAAATGCATTGGGAGCAAGTCACTTTCAAACCATAGACTCCACCCGGTCAACCTGTTTTTGTGAACATCACCAGCGAGCAGCTAAAGAACGCGGAATAAACTTTGAGCGGGCAAAACAGGGTTATTTGAAAGTTGATAAGTTTGTACAGGCTTCGCTAAAAGGCGAGCGCCCCAGCGATGGCTACTATGTTGAGTTTAATCGTTTGCTGCTTGAATACCCCGAAATCATCGCATGGGACCAACTGTTTGATTTAGGTAAACACCAGGTTCTTGAGCAGGTTTATGCAGCGGTAAAAGCAGTAAATAAAAACCTACAGGTAGGCTTTCATGTTGAACATGTGAACTCATTCAATCCTTTTTACAGGGCTACCCGTAGTTACGAGGACCTTGCTAAAAAAGCAGATTTCCTAAAAGTAGTAGCTTATAATATTTGCGGTGGCGAACGTTACGCCAATTTCATTCGCAATATTGGCTCTACCATATTTCGCGATGTTCCAGGTGAAGAATTAATGAGGTTTAACAACCACCTGCTTAATTACGGCAACGAAGCTCCACTTGATCAACTTTCCACTGCGGGTCTTTCTCCGGATTATGTATTCCGTGAAACACAACGTGCCCTGGCGGGAGTAAAGGGAAAATGCCTCATTCTGCCGGGCATTGACATTGGGATCCCAACTAAAGCCACAAGCAGAAAAAGTTCGCCTCCTGATACTTACGCAGCCACGCTTGCTGCTTACAAAGCCGGTGCACACGGAGTTATTCTTTCGAGGAAATATTCTGAAATGAATCTTGTCGATCTGGATGCAGCAGGTCGTGCGATACGGGAAGGGGTAAAACTTAAAACTTAAAAAGCGTGATATAGCAGTCAACTTAATCAAACAATGTTGTTTACTTAAGATTCCGTTTCTGATGCACCTACAAACATTTGTACAAGTGAGTGACACAACGATGTTTAATCGAAGAACGGATGCTGGTAGCCAAAAAGAAATAATATTAGGTAAACAACAGTTATAATTAATAAAAGAATGCCTTTGAAAGGGGCGATTGAGAAAAACATCATGGATAAAACGATTGGCATACAGATCGGACCTGATTCTTTTGTAGATGAAGGCATTGAAAAAGTTCTCGACATTTTACAGCAACGTGGCGCTGTTAATACAATTTATCTCAGCACATTTACCTACGATAAAGGCATTACAGGCCGTATGAATGCAGGCGACTCATTTCCTGACCACGGAAAACCTGAGTCGAATGAAAATCCATTTCACGGCGGAAATTTTGCCATTCCTCATGCTCGTTTTTATAAGGATACAGCAATTAAGGGTGACCAGTTACGTGCTCCCGATTACGGCGACATTGATATTGTTGCACAGGTATTACCTGCGGCCAAAAAACGCGGAATGAAAGTGCTTTGTTCAGTTCAGGATGGATTCAATTACCCCGGCGATGTGCCTTTTATGAAAGATTTTGCTGAAATAGATCTGTTGGGTCGCAAAAGCGGTGCAATGTGTTTCTTTCAGCCCGACGTTCGCGAGTTTTGGAAAGCTGTATCAGTAGATCTATGTTCATCCTATGATATTGATGGTATATTATTGTTCAACGAACGCAACGGCCCACTATTAAACGCAATTGGCGTAAGTCATCACCAGGCGATCGATTCTGCAAAAGTTACCTGTTTCTGCGAACACCATCAAAAAGCAGCGCGGGAACACGGGATAAATTTTGAACGTGCGAAAGAAGGATATCGAAAACTGAATCAATATGTGCAGAATTCGGTAGAAGCTAAAAGGCCAAGTGATGGGTATTACGTAGAATTTGCGCGATTGCTTTTGGAGTACCCGGAAATTATGGCGTATAACCAGTTGTTTGATCAGGGTAAGCACCAGATACTAAAAGATATTTATACTGCAGTTAAAGGTGTTCGCAAAAACCTGGAAGTAGGCTTTCATATCGAGCATACGAATTCTTTTAATCCCTTATACCGTGCTACACGTAAATACGAAGAGCTGGCATCAATGTCCGATTTCCTGAAGGTGGTCGTATATAATAACTGTGGCGGCGAAAGATATAGAAATTTCATTCTTAATATTTGCCAGACTGTTTTTCGCGATGTGCCACCGGCCGAGCTTATTCAGATAAATAATCACTTGTTGAACTATGAAAATGAAGCTTCGATAGATGACCTGCCGAAAACCGGTTTATCGCCCGATTATGTATCACGTGAAACACAAAGAGCTAAAGCTGGGGTAAAAGGCAAGAGCCGGATATTGCCGGGTATTGATGTTAATATTCCCACCGGTAAAAATAGTCGCAAGGCTTCTGTTGAAGATACTTATGCCGCCACATTAGCTGCATTCAAAGGCGGAGCCGATGGTGTTATTCTTTCGCGTAAATATTCGGAAATGAAGCTGGCTAACCTGGAAGCAGCAGGACGTGCTGTGCGTGATGCGGGAAAGATTTAAAAAATATTCAGTTATGAAAAATTCAAAGAGCCTTCGCTTGTTGTTTCTGGGTCTATTGTTGCTTTCGACGATTCTTTCAATTGCACAAGCAGCCGGCGAATGGGATCAAAAAAAGGCTGCCGAATGGTTTAAGAAACGTGAATGGTTAACTGCTACGGTAGCTGCTGAAACCAGTGTAAAATATGATGCTTTTGGAAGAACGCTTGAAAACGCGGTGCCTGATACAAACTTTTCTAAACCGGCGTATTTACAATTGGAGAAATTGAAACCTCACAAATCAATTAATACGTTAGAATTTGCAAAACAATACCATGCACAGCCACTGTGGTGGAGTAAAGCTTTTGCATTTTTAAAAGAAACTGATCTGGCAACGATTAAACCTGGTAAATACTTGATAGATGGCGATAATGTATTTGCCACCATTACTGAAGGCCCCCCAAAGCAATCAGACACGACTAAATGGGAATCGCATCGTATATATCAGGACATCCACTACGTTGTTAAAGGAAAAGAAAAGATTGGAATTGCACCTATTTCTTCAGCTACTATTATAAATGACTATAATAACGCAAGAGACTTGTTGTTTTACTCAGCAGAAGGCAGACACTACACTGCAGACACCAGTAATCTTTTTATTTTTTTTCCAGCGGATGCTCATCGCCCAAACCTTGCGATTAAAGGACAGGATAAAGTTAAAAAGATAGTAATCAAAATAAGAAGAAGTGGTCTTTAATATCAGCTATACAAAAAGGAAATATTTCTAATGTTTATTCCAGTAAGGGTAATATCTGGAGTTTAATTTCCTGCTATTATAACTCGGACAGGAATTTAGAACAATACTAAGATTACAAAGAATAACAAGGGCCTTATAAATAGACATGTTTTGCAACCGAGAATTGTACTCTACTTTTATAAATAATCAACTGCAAAATTATTTCAAAGTCTTTGTTACATTCCACCTAACCCAAGTGTGTGTCGGAGGGTAGGGTAGGTGAATGTTAACTGGTAAGTAAATAAACCAAATTTTGTTTCTGTTACAACTTTTAGTTCAACTACCGGCGATTCTTAATCCAAAAGGATATTACATCTACTCTGGATGAGCCGCACAAATTGGAAAGTGGTACGTTTTGTCGACGTTTTATTAATGTTGGCAGAGGCAATGAAATGAAAACGGGAAGTCTACAGAAGCCCAATGCATTAAGTCGGGTGCGTAAAAGGGCCGGTTTATCAGAGCTTTCTGGTTTAACGCAGAGGGTTGTTGCAAATTCAATTGGGGGAAGGCAAGCCCCCTTTTGATAACATTAAGCCTGTAAGTATCTGGACCTTTCCCGACAGGTAAATAAAGTTCTTATATTGAATCACTTATTCATACTAACATCTTTTCAATATTAACTAGTAGCAATCATTAAACTATTAAATCAAAACTAAGGGAGGTATCTTAATTATGAGTTGGACGCAGGTGATTAATCCATTTAATAATATAGCCTTATCTGCAATAGTAGCTGTGGTGCCTATTCTGTTTATTTTTTGGGCACTCATTATCAAAAAAATGAAGGGTTATAAGGCAAGCCTTTTTGCCGCAGCTATTGCAATAGTTATTGCCATTCTTGTTTATGGAATGCCGGTTCAATTAGCCCTTTTGTCTACTGCTAACGGAGCGATGTATGGATTATTTCCTATTGGCTGGATAGTTATCAGTGCAGTTTTTCTTTTTAATCTAACTGTTGAAAGCGGGCAATTTGAGATCATTAAACATTTTATGGCTTCAATCACCTCGGACAGGAGGTTGCAGGCATTGCTAATAGCGTTTTCTTTTGGTTCGTTTTTAGAAGGTACGGCAGGTTTTGGAGCGCCCGTTGCCATAACTGCTGCTATGCTGGTCGGCCTGGGATTTAATCCTTTATATGCGGCTGGAATATGTCTGATTGCCAATACTGCCCCTGTGGCATTTGGCGCAATTGGTATCCCAATAACTGTTGCATCGCAGGTTACGTCAATTCCTGAAATGGCCATCTCACAAATGGTAGGACGTACTTTGCCTATTTTATCAATATTGCTCCCTTTTTACCTGGTGATGTTGATGTCTGGCTATAAAAAAACAATTGAAATATTACCCGCGATATTAGTCTCAGGAATTTCTTTTGCTTTCATTCAATGGTTTTCTTCCAATTATCTGGGGCCTGCCTTACCTGATGTAATCGCAGGTATTGGTTCAATACTCGCATTGATCATATTTTTAAAGTTCTGGAAGGCACCCACTACCTGGCGTTTTCCAAATGAAGCAGCACCTACGTTAAATTTGGACGCTCATTACACCACCGGTCAGATCGTTCGTGCCTGGTCTCCATTTATTCTGTTAACTGTAATGATCATAGCCTGGGGCATGCAGCCGGTAAAGGATGTATTCAACTCTATCGGCCAGGTGCAGTTCGAATTCCCCGGTCTTCATAACGTAATAAACGACAGGAACGGAAAGCCTATTCCGCACATTTATAAGTTCAATTATTTATCTGCAGCGGGAACTGCAATATTACTCTCTGCTCTTATTTCTATTCCACTAATAGGGTTGAAATTTGGTGAGGCTGGGAAGATTTTTTTGAAGACACTAAAACAACTAAAGTACCCTATTATCACTATTGCCTCTGTTTTAGGGTTTGCATACATTGTTAACGATTCGGGCATTACCATCACGATGGCTGAGGCCCTTGCAAATACAGGTTTCCTTTTTCCTTTCTTTGCCCCGGTGCTCGGTTGGTTAGGTGTATTTATTACCGGCTCCGATACTTCAGCCAATGCATTGTTTGGCAAACTACAGGCAGCCACTGCCACTTCGATTGGCGTTGATCCTGTTGTAACGGTTGCAGCGAATGTATCAGGTGGTGTTGTAGGAAAGATGATCTCTCCGCAGTCCATAGCTGTTGCCGCCGCCGCCGGTCACCTTATTGGAAAGGAGTCCGAACTCTTCAGGTTCACTGTAAAACATAGCTTCATCATGTTGCTGTTTATTTGTTTTATAGTGCTTGCCCAGGCTTATGTCTTTCAGTGGCTGATACCGGAGTATAACATGCTTGTTGCAAATGCTGCCGCAGTAACTCCAGACTTTTCCCGTGGCTACACTTACCTGCTGTTATTGGCAGTCGTAATAGCTGCAATAGCCGTTATTATAATCATGATGACTAGAAAGAAGATTATTGTGCGTGATGAAACGATTAAGCCAAGCTTAGTAGAGTAAGTTATAGATATGAACGAATCATTAAGCAAATTTATGAAGCTGGCCTCGTGCATTTTATGGCCTACCCTGCAACAATTAAAGGCGGGGGAACAGTGGAAGAAACGATAAAAAAGCTTGCATTGGATGAATATTTCCAC
>JAOQAJ010000005.1 GCA_025963675.1 Segetibacter sp. | reverse complement strand
AATTTTTGTAACAAAAAGCTCTCTTTTTCTTCCTGCTAACCGTCCCTGCAGTGTTTATTGTCGCACTTTAATTATTCCAACCCTGCGGCAGCATAAGTTCCGGCGGCAATTGTTTTAGAAGCTGGTTTTAATTTATCTAACTATACAAACTTCCCTTCTTTTAAAACAAAATTTGATTTTTCCACTCTTTCGCTCTTAGGCTTTCCTAATAAGGTAATTGCCAGCTTGATTATTTTGCATAATTCTCTAAAGGATGCCGGTTTAATAATATAAAAAGACGCGCCATACTTATATGATTCATCTATATCCCTTATGTTCCTCGAAGTTGAGTAAATAACAATTGGAGTATCGGGAAGCAAATCAAGATTTGAGATGTCCTTTAAGCAGTTAAGCCCGGTTCAACGTTTGTTTTTATATGCCGCAATGCAGCAATACCGTCTAAAACATGAATACAATTAGCGGAAGGTAGTATGTCATGCACTGCTTCTGTTAATAGCAAGGCATCGTCTCTATCATCATCGGCAATAAGGATATTTATTGTAGATCTATTCATTAAAATATGGTGAATAGTTTAAAAAAGGAAAGATAACGACTTATATATATATATATATATTCTAATTTTCTTCGAACAATTTTTGGCGAGTAGTGTTCACGTCCTGTAACCGCCGTAAAACCTGCCAGCCTTCAGGTAGAATAAAAACAGCTCAAAAGAAACATATACGTTAAAGGTTAAACGGGTAAGTGGCGGGAAGTTTAAGTGGATCTGTATGCAGGTGAAGAGGGTGCAATGCCCTTGTTTTGTCGATAAAAATCAATGCATCGTAACGTTTAGCAAGAACAGAAGGTACATAGTTTCCATACTTTTCGTTGTAAGGGTTATACACTACGCCGATCGCCCTGTGCTTTATTGTACTCTGATACAAACTATCCTTTTCGTTGCCAAAAAGAATATAACCTTTATCAATATTTTCGTCGTGCAGAATGGCTTCAATACTTCCCGGTTTTGCTTCAGGCACTTCCATTACTTTCATGGGTGCACCCCACTCTTTTCCCGCGATCACCGTTCCCTTGTAACTGGCGAAACCTGCGAGGTAAACCTCTTTTTCGCCATATTCCTCTCTTGCCAGTTGGCCTATATTTACCATACCCGCCTTGCTCATTCCGGTAGCCCGCGCATCGCCTATATGGGTATTATGCTCCCATACAATACCCTTTGCACGATTACCGTGAAACTTCATCAGCCTGTCCAGGGTTTCCATCATGTGCCCATCTCTTACATTCCAGCTTTCGTTATCAAAACCTATCATGCTGCTGTAGTACTTTTCTGCATTCACAGCAATCAGTGCATTTTGCTCGGTATTAAATCCAGCCTCCCTGTCACCATCTAAAAATTGCGCTTTGGTTCTTATTTCTCTTAAAAGTGCCAGTAATTCTTTCCTGCATCCATGATCCTGCAACGTATGACGGGCGTACATTCTTTCATCTTCATTAAATGGCTCAAAACATTCGATTGCTTTCCTAACAGAATGCGCCGTCTGCGGGTCTTCGTTTTCCAGGTAATCCATCATCGCTTTCATCGAATCCCAAAGGCTATATACATCCAGGCCATAGAAACCGATCTTTCTATCAGGCGGTAACCCTTTATTATAATCTTTTAACCAATCAATCAGTGATGCGACTTCCCAATTGCTCCACATCCAGGTCGGCCACCTGTCAAAGTGTTTAAGTACTTCCTGTGCGCTGTTGCCTGCATCACTGTACCCTTTTATATAGCGGTTAATTCGATAGCAATCTGGCCAGTCGCCTTCCACCGCAATAAAATTGAACCCTTTTTCCTTAATTAGTCTTTTTGAAATTGCTGAGCGCCACGTGTAATATTCATGTGTACCATGAGAGGCTTCGCCTAACATCACCACCGAGCGGTCATCAATATCCTGCATCAGTGCCGTAAGATCTGCGGAATTATGGAGTGGATTAACCATGACCGGAGATTTTTATTTTTCAATAGCATGATAACAGCCAACTCACAAATAGTTTTTTGAATAGCAGTCAACGTTCTTCTGCACATTTCCAACGGCGGGAGGTATAGCAGCGTGAACGCCTGGGCTGCAAAAATTCATTAGCCCATAAAACAGGTTCTGAATTGAACAGCATGATAATAGCTCCTTCTGCCTCTTATCAACGCGACTTACAAGCTACGAGCAGCCGTTATCTGGATGTAAGTTTTGCATCCACCATTTTAGGTTTCAATGCATTAATACCATCTTTCAACTTCATCACCTGTTCATCAGCCAGTTTCCCTTGCAGGTAAACAACACTGTCTTTAGTAATTGCTTCCACACCCGGATAATCTTTTAAAAGGCTGTCTACAGCCTGCTTTAGTTGCTGATCTGTACCAATTACAACAGGGGCAATGACTATATTGTTTTTTACGTCTTTTACTCCAAATGTTTGCTTTGCTGTCTTTTCAATTTTATCTTTTGACATTTGGGTTGGACACTCGCCACTTAGCGTGACAACTCCTTTATCCACTGTAAACCTCACCCCTGCAAAATCTTTTTGCTCCTTTGTTGTGGCAAGAAGGTCGGCTTTTATGGTAGTGTCCTTAGGTGTACAGGCATTGAGAAGGATTACAACCATTAAAATGCGGCTTGGAAAAAGGGCTTTATAATTTATAAATCTCATGATTTTGTTATGATTTGATTTTTAAATCCCGTTCACAATACAATTTTAACCGTAGATAATTAAGGCCTGTAAATCTCAACTCCCTGCTCACCATCGGAGCTTCTCCATCCCCGATGCATCCGTTCGGAGTTGAATTCAAAAGCAAAATTTCCTGCTGGGTCAACGGCAATAATTCCCATATCTCCCTGTGCATCTTTTAGTTCTTCTTTTATTAAATAATTACATGCTTCCTTTACATTCAATCCTTTGTACTGCATTAAAGCAGAAACATGAAAACAAGTGACATTCCGGATCAGTACTTCTCCATCTCCGGTAGAGGAAATTGCACACGTTTTATTGTTTGCATACGAGCCTATGCCTATGACTGAACTATCTCCAATTCTGCCCGGCACTTTGTTTTCGGTACCACCAGTAGAAGTAGCTGCAGCCACGTTTCCGTCTTTATCCACTGCCACCGCGCCTACCGTGCCATGTGTTTTTCTTCGCACCTGGTACTCGCCCGCCTGTTGGATAGTATTTTCTTCCTCTTCTGTTGCGGCGATGTACTGCTCGTAAGCATGGTCCGTAATAAAATATGCTTCCGGCATTAGTCGCAATCCTATTTTCTGAGCATATTCCAATGCCCCCATATCGCCAATGTAGATATGTTTTGTTTTCTCCATAATTGCCCTGGCAAGAGTAACCGGGTTTTTTACATTTTTTACAATGGCAACGGCCCCGGATTTCATGGTTTTTCCATCCATAATGGAGGCATCCATCTCCACTTCTGCTTTTTCATTCAAGGCTGATCCTCTCCCTGCATTAAACAACGGATTGTCTTCTAAATAATTGACCGCCGCCTCCACAGCATCCAATGCACTCCCTCCCCCCTCTAACACACTATAACCTGTATCTACGGCTTCCCTCAAACCTTGCTTATAAGTTTCAATATTCTTTTTTATAAACTCAGAGTCGGGCCCTGCTCCGCCATGTACTACCATTGTTAGTTTGCTCATGAATCAATTTTTATTAAGAATTATGACTATATATCATTCAATATCATTTCCCGGTAAATTGAAGCTTGCTGAATAGAATAGCTTAGGCACAACGCTACCGTGTGTACTCATCTTTTTTCTCAAGACAATAGAACACGGATGACACGGATCAAACTGATAAAAACCGGTTTTTAAATTGTGTCCCTGGTAATATCACTTCGCTGACTCTGTTTTTCCGGATGAAAACAGATTGGTTCAGGTTTTCTTACCTGGGTAATCTGCCTAATCCTGTCAATCAGTGTTATGCTTGTCGCAAATAAAGTTG
>JAOQAJ010000438.1 GCA_025963675.1 Segetibacter sp. | reverse complement strand
CAAGGCAAATGCGGGATACCTGCAGGCCGGTATTTCCAAAACGAATATATTCCATAGTAGAAATTTTATTAAATGAGAAGGAGTGAAATGTTGCCATTAAACCGAAATATGTTTACTCACTAATTTTATGCCTCTGCATCCTTTCGGCAGAATTTGATGCAATTTCCAGAATCTCTTTAAAATTTGCCAATCAGGCGTGCGCCGGTTTTTACATAATATTTTTTGGGTGCCCTGCATTTTCACTCTGTGCAATCATCGTTGCGTCGCACTCTTGTACTTGTGATCTTCAATCATCAAACACTGCACGAATGTGATCTTGCAGAACACAATTTATTTCTTGTTTCGTACAAATCGACGGTTTTAATTTTTTACAAGTTCAAAATCGATTTGTCCTTAACTTTCTGGTCAAACTAATTGCTATGCGTTTATTTGCTTGCATTCTTGCATTGGCTGTCTTTACAACAAATATTTCTGCCCAGTCTTTATTTAGCCATGGTCGTTTACAGGTTACAAAAAATGGCCGTTTTCTTCAGTTTGCAGATGGCAAACCCTTCTTCTGGCTTGGAGACACCGGCTGGGAACTATTTCATCGTCTGACCTTACCTGAAATAAAACAATACCTCGACAACCGGGCAGCTAAAGGGTTCTCCGTAATTCAGGCTGTTGCTTTAGCCGAATTTGATGGGTTGCGTAAACCTAATCAATATGGTGAAGTACCTTTGAAAAACTTAGATCCGACACAACCAAATGATAAATATTTCAAAGTAGTTGACAGTGCAATTCATATGGCAAGGCAGCGGAATTTATTTATAGGACTATTGCCGACATGGGGCGACAAAGTAACTAAAATGTGGGGCGAGGGACCTGTAGTATTTGACAGTATCAATGCTTATACTTACGGAAAATGGTTAGGTAACCGTTATAAGAAAGACCCTAACATCATATGGATCCTTGGCGGCGACAGACCTGGTGTATCAGCTGATAACGATTGGAGGCCGGTGTGGCGGGCAATGGCAAGAGGGATTAAAGAAGCGACGAATAACCTATGTTTTATTACCTATCATCCTGCAGGGGGAGAAAACTCTACTTCGCAATGGATCCATAAAGAAGGCTGGCTGGATATGAATATGTTTCAATCCGGCCATGGCGGCGGACATGATGTTGCTGCCTGGGATTTAACTAAACGTGACTGGACGTATGCTCCTGCTAAACCCACTCTAGACGCAGAGCCAAATTATGAAGATCATCCGGTAAACCCATGGCCCAAATGGAACCCCGACAATGGCTACTATCGTGATTATGACGTTCGCAAACAAACGTATCGTTCTGTTTTTGCCGGAGCTTGCGGTGTGACTTATGGGCATCATGCCATCTGGCAATTCATGAGTGCAAGAGAAGCTACTATCAACTATCCTGACAGGGGTTGGATTAGTGCACTGGATTGCCCCGGGGCGCGGCAGGTAGGACTCTTAAGAAAGTTAATAGAGTCAAGGCCAATGCTGAATCGTGTGCCGGATAATTCAATCATCGTTAAAGGCCAGGGAGATAAAGGTGAACACATTGAAGCTTTTCGTTCAGAAGATAATAGCTATGCTATGGTCTATTTACCTGTCGGCAAAACCATCACAATAAAAACTACAAATCTCCCTAAACAGATCTCGGCGTGGTGGTTTAACCCGAAAGATGCAACAAGTCAACAAGCTATTACAGGAGAGGTAAAAGATAACATGGAGTTTACTTCACCAACAGCAGGCAAAGAAAATGATTGGGTGCTGGTAATCGACGATGCAACAAAAGGATTTAAGGCTCCGGGAAAATAAACTAATGTTTAAGCAATTGGTAATTAAGGAACGATGCAAGCTAATACTGCATTTAAATGTAAAAGCTCTTTTAATGAATAAGTTTGACAAGAATAAAAAACGGCAAGAATAAGATAGACCTTATCCTTGCCGTTTTTTTTATTATAGTCAATAGAAGTGGATGAACAAAATCGGCAAAAGTGCACAAGCTGCATTTGCCGCTTACTGATCTGCCAGTACAAGAGCTACGGTGGGCACACAACTTGTTTTGGAACACGGATAACACAGATTGAGAGGATTAGGCAGATTACCCGGTAAGAAAACCTGAACCAATCCGTTTTTATCCGGAAAAACAGCGTTAGCGAAGTGATATTACCAGGGAAACAATTAAAAATCGGTTTTTATCAGTTTGATCCGTGTCATCCGTGTTCTATTGTTTTGAGAAAAAAGATGAGTACACACGGCAGAGTACAAGAGTGCGACGCAAGAATGAATAATAGTACCACAGAAGCGATGGCTCATTGAAATATATTTGGTTTATCTCGAAATTTGCTTGCACCTCTAACAACATTATCGCGACCAGAATGTATAATGAGGTAATTTTAAGGTTTTTAAAACTATTTTTTCCGAATGATTGAAAAAGTAAAAGCTGACGAATTGGTTGGTGCACACAACCTCAAAAAATTGTTTGCACAAGCACCAGCCCCGATCGGCATTTATAAAGGAAGAGAACTCAGGTATGTCTTCGCTAACGATGCTTTCTTACAAATATTTAATTACAGGGATATAGTAGGAAAAACCGTTAGAGAGGCATTTCCGGAATTGGAAGGTCAACCCTTTTTTGGAATACTTGAAAACGTTTTCGATACCGGAACCCCATTTTATGGGAACGAAACACCTGCTTTAATTGATCTACACAATAATGGCGTCTTAGTTACAAGGTATTATAATCTGGTATATACTCCCTACCGAAATGAAGACGGTGTAATAGAAGGAGTGATGGCCTGTGGAAATGACGTTACAGACCAGGTAGAGGCAAGAAAAAAAGAAAGAGAAAGTGACCTGAGGTTTAGAAATATTGTAGAACAATCAGCGGATCCTATCCTTATTTTGAAAGGAAAGGATATGGTGTTGGATGTGGCTAATACAGCTCTTTTTGAATTATGGAACGTGGGAAAGGAAGCACTACATAAACCATTTTTAGAAATACTTCCTGAGATGAATGGCCAGGGTTTCTATGACTTGCTACTAGACGTTTACTTAACGGGAACCACTCATTATGGAGTTGAAGTGCCTGCGATTTTTAAAAGGAAAAACGGAATTACGGAAACTGTTTATTTTAATTTTGTTTACCAGCCTTATCGGGAAGTTGAAGGAAACATAACCGGCGTCTTAATTCTGGCTACAACTGTTACAGAACAGGTGCGGGCGAAGCAAAAACTGGAACAAAGTGACTTGAATTTTCGGAACATGATCTTGCAGGCTCCGGTTGCTATGTGTGTTCTGAGGGGAGCAGACCACGTAGTCGAGATTGCAAACGAGAGAATGTATGAGTTGTGGGGCAAGGCGGAGAAAGAGCTTTTGGGAAAACCGATCTTTGAAGGGCTGCCGGAAGTTAAAGACCAGGGATTTGAGACGTTGCTGAATGACGTTTATATTAATGGAAATCGTTTTGTTGCGAACGAACATCAGGTGCGCGCTCCCAGAAATGGAAAAACAGAAACTATCTATGTCAATTTTGTTTATGAGCCTTTCAGAGAGGCCGACAATAAAATATCCGGAATAATAGCCGTTGCAACAGAGGTAACAGAACAGGTAGTGGCCCGGCAAAAAATTGAGTATGCGGAAGAGAGTGCAAGACTTGCGATTGAGTTAGCAGATCTTGGGACTTACGAAACAGATTTAGTAACAGATGTAGTTACGGCTTCACAACGGGTCTCTGAGATCTGGGGGTTAGACCTAAGGGTAAACCATCGCTCAACTTTCACTTCTCTCTTTCATTCTGACGATATTGAAATCAGGGCGCAGGCACACAAAGAGGCAGTTATTTCGGGCAACCTGAATTATGAAGCGCGGATAAACCGTAAAGATGGATTGCAGCGATGGGTGCGAGTTAAAGGAAAAACTTTATACGACCAGGGAAGACCTGTTCGATTGCTGGGAGTGATACAGGATATAACTGAGCAGAAAATTTCTGCAGAGGAGTTGTCGAAACAAGTTGAAGAAAGAACCGTAGAGCTAAAAGAAGCCAATGAAAGTCTCAAACGATCCAACGAAGAACTTGAGGAATTTGCTTATGTCACTTCACATGACTTGCAGGAGCCCCTTAGAAAAATTCAGATCTTTAGTAACATGCTGCTGGAGCACCAGGATAAAAAGGAAGAATTAGTAAAATATCTTGACAAGGTAAACGCTGCTGCAAAACGAATGTCTGGTCTCATTAAAGATTTACTTGAATATTCGCGCCTTTCTAAAAAAATCATGCATTTCGACCAGGTTGACCTAAACCTGATTTTGGATAACGTTAAGATCGACTTTGAGCTGCTGATAAATCAAAAGCAGGCCGTTATTAAAAATGAGCCGTTACCAACAATTCAGGCAATTTCCCTGCAAATGAATCAGTTGCTATTTAACCTGGTTGGCAACGCCTTAAAATTTACCCGTAGAAACGTTCCGCCTCAAATATCCATTCATTCGGAGAAGTTAACAGAGGAACGGAAAAAAGAGTTCCCGCAGTTAAACCCCGCGAAAGACTACGTGGCGATACAAGTTATCGATAACGGTATTGGTTTTAACCAGGAATATGCTGACAAAATTTTTACCATTTTTCAGACTCTTAATGAAAAAAGCACATACGGGGGCTACGGGATTGGTTTAGCCCTCTGCCGCAAAATTGTGACTACACATGGTGGTATTATTTATGCGGACGTGAATAAAGAAGGTGGCGCATCGTTTACTTTTGTATTACCTTACAACCAGGAGTAATATCCTCAAATTGAAAATGATAGATTTACAAAGCCCGCATACAGAAAAGAAGAGAATAGAGGTGCTGAAAAAGTATGACATTTTAGATACCCCTGCTGACGGCACTTTCGATAAAATCACCCAGTTAGCTTCAACTATTTTCAAAGTTCCAATTGCTATTATCAGCCTTGTTGATACCGATCGAATCTGGTTCAAATCACATTATGGCTTACCCATTAATCAAATAGACCGGACACCAGGCCTGTGTGCATCAGCCATACTTTCTCCAGATCCATATATAGTTGAAAATGCAATTGAGGATCCGCGAACCCTTGCTAACCCCTTGGTAGCCGGCGAATTTGGATTGCGTTTTTATGCAGCGGCGGCACTTCAAACAGAGGACCAATACAATTTGGGAACTTTGTGCATTATTGATAAATCCCCAAGGAGGTTTACCGAAGCGGAAAATAACATTCTAAAACAACTTGCCAGTATTGTTATGAACGAGATGGAGATCAGACTTTCGATACGGGAGACAGTCGCCAAGATTAAATATTTAGCAGCAGATGTTTCCACAAACTTAAAACGCACTATTCAAAATATCTCGTCTTTACCTGAAGACCAAACAAGTTCGCAGTTACTTTCCTACTTAGACTCTTCGCGGCTTGTTTTCACTAATATAGAGCACGAGTTGCAGCACATATAACATTTACAACGCTGATTTTCATCGGCCCGAGGATGCTTTAAAGTACCACACAGATCTTCCTCCCGACCTATTCTTCCGTAGATTTTTTCACTTGTTTTGATTGCTTTATCCTGTAATTCAAGGTCAGGTTCATTTGGCGCCTTCTACCCTGCGAATTTCCCTCGGTGAAGAAATTGGGGCCAGTTGAAGTATATCGATTACGTCGTGAGTTAAAAACATCGAGTACGTTAAATGTGAGTGTTCCATTGCCTTTCAACACATCTTTACTCATAGAAAGATCCATATAATAAAGTGCTTTCCGCGTTCCCTGCGCCGTTTTTTGTGGTGCTTCATAGTTTCCCCTCACTTGCACATCAAGGTTTTTAGGCAACATGAAGCGAGACGTTTGTCTCGCAAACCAACTGTAAGTAGTGGCCTTGTAACTATTCAGAATATTGCTGCCATTGATTTCGGAATGAAAGAAATTAAAATTAAAATCAAGCTTCCACCATTTATAAGGTGAATAGCCGCTGGTAAATTCTGTTCCAAACGATTTTTCTGACAAGAGGTTTTCGGGTCTTGTAGTGGAGTTGCCTTCAGCATTTACTCTTCTGATCCGATCTATTTTCCCTTTTGTATCGCGGTAATAAATTGCTGACGAAAATGTTCCTTTGTCAAAGTACTTGATGTGCCCGATCTCAAAAACGTTACTAAACTCTGGATTCAAATCAGGGTTGCCGCTGAAAAAATTACGACTGTCAGAGAAAGTCATATAAGGGCTAAGGTCGTCATACACCGGTCGTCTAACTCTTCGGCTGTAACTGAGTTGTATAGCATTTTGTTTAGCCAGGTCAACAGTAAAATGTATGCTGGGAAACAGGTTCATATAACTGCGGGGATTAACTTGATGCGTTTCAGCCAGGGTCGTTTTTACGTCTGTCCACTCAGCTCTTAACCCCGCCTGGTAAGAAATCTTTTTACTTTTATTTCCAATGATTCCGTACGCTGCATTAATATTTTCGTGGTAGAAAAAATCATTATCAAGGCCGGGAAGCGGAACAAATTCGCCTGAAGCATTTTTCTCAGTTACTACATAGTCATTTTCCATGTCGCGAAAGCTACTTCTTAAGCCCAATTCAAATTTCCCTTCTTTACTAATCGGTTTTGAATAATCCATTTGAAAAAGCCATTGTTTTTCAAACTCGTCGTTGGGTGACTTTTGTACGACTGCTTTCGACAAATTTTCACTGCCGTTGGGTAAGAAATAGTTCTGGGTGAACAATTGCCTCGAACTTTCCCAGTTATCAAGAAATTTCACTTCGGCAGAAAATTCATGTCCTTTTTGCTCAAACGATTTTTTATAGATCAACGAGTATTCAGAGTTCGGTTCCACTTCATCTTCATTCTGGGTTCTGGTCGAAACGCCGGTTAGCTTTGATGCACCATTCAAATAGTCCTCGTACCTGATATCGGTCTTTCTGTTTGCATCACTTCTTCTGAAAAGATATGAACCTGTAAGCGTGCTTTTCTCACTGAAATAGTAATCTATTCCGCCCCTGATATTATTGCTAAAGCCAGTAAGCATACCGTGGTTAGTCTGCCGTAAAATAAATGTGGTATCCTTTGAATAAACTTCCTGGTATAAAGACGACTGGTTTGGTTGGCGCCTGTGAGAAATACCATAATTAATAAAAAAATTGAGCTTCTTATGCCTGTAATTCAGGTTGGCTGCGCCGCCGAAATTTGTTGGATAACCAGTTGTCAATTCGAAAGATCCATTAAAACCTTGTCTTTTGTCCTTTTTTAATACAATGTTTATTATTCCCGCCATTCCCTCGGCTTCGTAACGTGCAGATGGATTAGTGATGATCTCTACCCTGTCAATCATGCTTGCCTGAAGTTGTTGCAGTCCGCTGCCGCCTTTAAAGCTTACCAGGCCTGAAGGTTTTCCGTCGATTAGGATGCGCACACCACCGCTTCCCCGCAGTTTCACATTTCCCTCCGGATCTACTGATACTGATGGAATGTTGGTTAAAATATCGGATGCTGATCCACCGGCATTTGCAAGGTCTTTTCCAACATTAAATATTTTTTTATCTAAAGAAAGTTGCATCGAACTTTTCTCAGCCTGAACAACCACTTCCTGCAACGTGTTAGTCGAACGCACCAGTTTCATTAGTCCAAAGTCATGAGTTGGATGATCTTTGGAAAGCGTAAATTCTGAAGTCTTATATGGAGAATATCCCATAAAATCTATTTGCAGAAAGTACCGCCCATATGGTAGTTCGGCTGAAAAGTTTCCCGCTTCATTTGAGACGATTTCATTTTCTAATTTTTTGTCTGCGCTTTTAAAAATTTTTACACCAGAGAAGCTTAATGGGGTAACGGTCAAAGAATCCGTTGCTTTACCTTTTACGACTGCCTTTGCAGATGACTGTGCAGCTGTTTGAAGACAAAAGAAAATTACAGCTACGATAATTGAATAAACCTTTGGATAATGGAACGCTAGATAAATCTTTCTCATAAGTTAAATAAGGCAATAAAAATAACATGTTTATGGGTAAAACACTGCTTATCCAAATTCTAGCTAAGAAACATTTTATGATGTAAGAAATATGGCAGCAAAAAGTTCAATACCGGACTGAAGGTACAAGAGTGCGACGCAAGAACGCTAAATCGAAGAGAAATGGATGGGTCAAAAAAAACATTTATATTAATAAAACACATCATCAATTAAATAGGCAAGAACCTATTTTTACTACCTTTAATTTTTCAAACCTTTACCCTTTTCCAAATATTCTAAATGAAGATAGTGCTGCTTGTCTTGTGTGCGGTATTCTGTGCATATAATTCGTTTTCCCAGCGACAACTCATTATGTGGCCGACTGAAGGAAACACCGATAAGATTGTGTTTTCAGAAACAGTGTACAGGCTCAATACAAGTGTTACAGTTCTGCATGCTAATGCGATAAAATTTGCAAACAATAATTTTAAAGGAGAGAAAGATACTATTGTTGTTGATAATTCAGCCAAAACAATTAGCGGCAAAAGTGCTTTTTTTATACCGGTAAATGAACTTGGTGAACGTGGAAAAGGCTTTGTAAGCTTTAGTTTTCAAATTTGGTCACATAATAACTACTACAAATACCGCCTTGCAGATTTTCAACACGTCGGCTTACATGCTGGTAGCATCGCGGGCGGCGCGCTTGAAAATGAAAAAGCTGCCTCCGACCAAATGCTTTTCCCGCGCACTTACTGGAATGAGTTGAAAGCCAAAAGTTATTACAGAATTCAGACAGCGATAGAAAAGTTGAAACTGGCAATGGCGGCAGAGGTACATGTTCCCTAACTTCTTCATTTGATCTTAATAAAGACACAAGTACTTTTTACATCAAAAAAGTTGGTGGCACTGTATTTTAAGAGCAAAAATAAAAACAAGGAACATGAAATTGTTATCAGCCGTAGGCGGTGGATTTGCTGGAGCTGCAGTGCTTACTTTACTTCATGAAACTGTAAGGAGACTACACACCGAAGCACCGAGAATGGATCTTTTGGGAATGGAAGCAATTAGTAAATCGCTAGAGGCTGTAAACGTGGAAGTTCCTGAAGAGGATAATCTTTTTAAAATTACAATGGCCGGAGATATTATAACCAATTCCCTCTATTACAGTCTTGCTTCTGTAGGCGATGAAAAGCGAATGCTGCTGCGAGGAATCGTTTTAGGACTTGCTGCAGGATTTGGCGCGGTTTATTTACCAAAACCATTAGGCTTAGATGAAACACCCAGTAACCGAACTGCTGAGACAAAACTGATGACTGTTGGACTATATTTAGCTGGTGGATTAGTCGCTTCATTAACAAGTAAATTAATTGAAGGTAAAACGCATTCATAAACAATTACCCTCCTTTCCTGGCTTCGTCGTTATATTTGCAAATTTTAAATTTTACAGTCTTAAACTTTTATCTTTCTTTCTCTAAAAGTTTACCTGCCGGTTGCAAGTCCTGTGTCTTAGAATTTAATGTTTGAAACAAACGTATGAAGTCTACACCTTCCAATAGAGCACACAGAGTAGCTGTTTCGGCTTTCTTTTTTTTATTTGGGTTTGTCTTTGCAAGTTGGGCCTCCCGCATTCCGGCGATACAGCAAAAGCTAGCATTATCAGAAACAGAATTAGGGCTAGTACTTTTTTCTTTACCTGTCGGTTTACTTGTGTCGCTTCCAATTTCGGCTTGGGTTGTAGCAAAAAAGAGCAGTAAAACTGCGGCTCGCGTGGCGGCTCTTGTTTACGCTTGCTTATT
>JAOQAJ010000437.1 GCA_025963675.1 Segetibacter sp. | reverse complement strand
GGGTGATTGTGCAACCTGATACACCCGTATTTACCCTTGTAGCTATAAGTAATGACTTTATTGTACACTCTGGAATGAAGAAAGAGGGTGTTCTCCGTAAAGGGCATTTTGAAGTCTTTCCCAAAAGTCCTGATGATCCCAACTTTACCGGACAACTAAATTTGAAAGCTTCTTTCGAATACATCATCAGGAATAAGTCGTCGCATGAAATACCGCTTCAGCGATATGATATACCTAACGGTGATGGAACATTCAGTAAAAGATACTGGAAAATCACGAATGCGCCTCTTTTGGACGAAACAGGCGAGGTACTGTACATTATCCATTCTGCTTTAGATATTACTGAGCAGGTAATTGCTGAACAACGATTAGAATCAACAAAAGGCATTGAAAAGGCCTATAACTTTTTCATGAATGCCCCTGTGATCATAGGATTTGTGAAAGGCGATAATTATGTGATTGAACTTGCCAATGAGGGATTACTTGAAGTCTGGGGAAGAGATGCTGAAGTGATTGGCAAGCCATTGGTCGAAGCGATTCCTGAGTTGAAAGAACAAGGATTCATAGAACTGCTCGACCAGGTACGAACGACAGGAGAACCGTTTTATGCGTATGAATATCCAATAACGCTTAATAGGCAGGGGAAAGAAGAAGTGTTATACTTTGATTTCGTATATAAGCCTTTTCGCGAAAATCGAACTGAGAAAAAGGCGTCTGGGGTTATTAGCGTAGCTCACGACGTTACGCCGTTGGTTCTTGCAAAGAAAAAGGTGCAGGAAAGCGATGCCAGGTACCGAAGTTTATTTAATAAAATGGACCAGGGATTTTGCGTTCTTGAAATGATTTTTGATGAGAACAATCGCCCTGTTAATTATACATTCCTGGAGACAAACCTGGTATTTGAAACGCAAACCGGTTTACGAAATGCTGTTGGCAAGACAGTACGTGAACTGATCCCCAATTTAGAACCACATTGGTTTGAGCTATATGGGAAAGTGGCTTTAACAGGCGAGCCCATTCGTTTTACGGAAGGATCTGAAGCTATGGGTCGCTGGTTTGACGTCTCCGCGTTTCCGTTGTTCTACGAGGGCGGTCAAAAAGTTGCCCTTCTTTTTACAGATATTTCTACACGTAAGAAATCAGAGGAAGCTTTAAAACTTAGCGAGAATAACCTTCGCAATATAATTCTCCAGTCGCCTGTCGCAATGGCTATTTTGAGAGGTCCGTCCTTTGTGGTTGAAATTGCCAATGATCGCATGTATGAACTGTGGGGAAGAGGCAAAGAATTTCTTGTAAATAAATCAATATTTGAAGGACTTCCCGAAGTTAAAGATCAGGGGTATGAGGAATTGTTGAACGGCGTATTTAAGACAGGTAAAACCTTCTCTGCACAAGGTATTCCTGTTACGCTCCCCCGGAATGGCGAGATAGAAACAGTTTATATTAACCTTCTATACGAGGCATTTAGAGAGGGTGATGGAACTATATCAGGCGTCATGGCGGTGGCAACCGATGTAACAGAGCAAGTGTTGGCAAGAATGAAGGTCGAAGAAAGTAACCAGGAATTTAAGTTTGTAACCGATTTCATGCCGCAGATAATCTGGTCGACCAAAGCGGATGGGTACCACGATTTCTATAATAAGCAATGGTACGATTACACAGGTTTGACATATGAGCAATCCAAAGATACCGGGTGGAATACAGTATTACATCCTGGCGACCAGGAGAGGGCCTGGGAAGTATGGAGGCATAGCCTGAGCACAGGCGAGCCGTATGAGATAGAATACCGCTTCAAGCGATTCGATGGTGAATACAGGTGGTTTTTAGGAAGGGCACTACCTTTAAGAGATGATATAGGCACCATTTTAAAATGGTATGGCACCTGTACCGACATACACGATCAGAAAAAATCATCCGATCTATTAGAAGAGAAAGTAAAAGAGCGTACGAGAGAGTTAGAAAGCCAGAAAAAAGAGCTTGAGCGTTCAAATGCCAATCTCGAAGACTTTGCCTATGCTGCTTCGCATGATTTGAAAGAACCAATCAGAAAAATAAGAACTTTTGCCGATCGATTGAAAAATCGTCTTGGAGGCAGGTTACTGGATGAAGATCAACACTACTTCCAGCGTATGCAGAAAGCAACTGAACGAATGCAATTATTAATTGATGATCTTTTGGCTTATTCTCACGTCTCCACTTCAGAAGAATATTATGATGACATTGATCTGGGCAAAAAAGTAGCACAGGTTCTTGAGGATCTTGAAGTAGAAATTGCGGAAAAGAATGCAAAGATAACAGTGGGACCATTACCGGTGATTAAAGGACACAGAAGGCAAATTCAACAACTATTTCAGAACTTACTAACGAATGCACTTAAGTTTAGAAAGCCTGATGTTAGTCCGCTAATTCAAATTAGTTGGCGGGAGGTAAGAAGCGAAGATATCGGTTCCCTTAATTTACCTCAGGAAATTCAATACCAGTTATATAATTTGATTGAAATCAGTGATAATGGAATTGGTTTTGAACAAGAGTATGCCGACAGAATATTTAAAATGTTCCAACGTCTGCACGGAAAAACAGAATATGAGGGTACAGGTATCGGACTTTCGATTGTAAGAAAGGTAGTGGAAAACCATAAGGGTTTTGTTGTAGCCAACAGCCAACCCGGTGAAGGCGCAACGTTCAAGGTGTTTTTACCTGTGATCGAAATATAAAGTCCGGCCCGTGAAAGCCAACAAAAGAGTTCCGTCTTTTATGAGTTTAAAAGTCATTTTGATAAGCATTTTCTTTCCCCTCGCCGGTTTAAGTCTTCCGGATGATGACTTAAATCCGATGCGATAGCAGGACTGCATCGGGCATCAGGACGCAGATGTAAAAGAAAAAAACTGGTAGCCGACTCAGGGATAAAAAGCTAGTTGCTGAAGCGACTACAACCCTACAAGTGTGCGACGCAACAAAAGCATCATAGTAGCACTTCAGCTAAGTACAAAAAGAATTATGACTTATGAATGTGAAGAAGGAGATTGCTTCGCGCCGCGCAATGACGGAGACCCGCCCTCACTGGTTTAAGTGCACTATTCAACGTTACGAACGGCAGGAAGCGCTTTTATCTTTTCTTTTAATTCCTGGCTTGCATTTTCCTCGATCCATTCTTTTGCCATTTCGGTGTAGGCCCGGTTTTTAAAGTCAAACCATTGCTCCCGCACGTTTGTAGTGTGCACGAGATGATTGAAATTGGCAAAAGGTTTTCTCCCATTCAATGCATCCGTTAACCGCTGTTGCATGTGCTTGTCTTTAACTGTTTCCACAAAGTCAGCCATTACGCTAAAGGCTTCACGTGGTGAGACAGGCTCCACAGGCAAAAACTTATCCGGGTTGTCCAGCGCTTCCTGTGCGGTGTCTTCTTCACCGGTCACATCGAAATCATACTCACCCGAATTGATTTCCACCTTCAATGTTTCCTCGTTGATAAAACAACGCATATTGCTCATGGATAAGGCTTCACCAACGTCGAAGTAAAACCTTTCCCGCTTGCTTAAATGCAGTAAATTCATAACGCAAAATTACGTTCAAAATTAATACTTCTTCCCCCGGCTCTGTAAGATGGTGAAGGACAACAACGGGGTAAAATAATACAAGAGCAAAGAGGTGCACTTTTATTTTGTTTTCTTATAAGCAGACACTCCAAACGCAATAATAAAAATGCCGGCAAAAAGTATTGCGTAGTCTGTTTTGTGTGACCTTACTAAATTAAAAATGAATGCACCTAAACAAAGTGCACCTGCAATCATTGAAAGAGTAAATGCAAGTTTATTTTTAGTTATATTTTTTCATTTAGTAAGAAAATTGGTTGAAGTTTTTGTTGTTAGAAGGCTTAGGAACTTTACTCGTCGACTCGTAGCTTCAGACATGCTTCCTGCCGCTTTCATATGCGCTACTAAGATTTCGCCATTTTATAAATTGCCTCTTGTAGCAGCAAATTAAATTCATGAGGCTTTTCAATCATCGGGTAGTGTCCCGTAGGACCTATATTAAATAAATAATAAGGTACTTTACTTTTTTTGAATGCTAATGTATCAGTACCTGCACGATCGCTATTAATTAAATAAAGTACTTTCTTCAGTGATTTAATTCTTTCGCTAAGAGGATACTGATCATTTTGTTCAAGGCACTCTACCGCTATTACAGAATCAGCATTCATGAAATCATTTATAACTCTTTTTCTCACCGAGCTGTCTGTTGACGGAGAGAATAAAGCTTGATTGGCATATTGCAGCGTAACCTGTTTATAGTTTGTTCTTAGCGCTTTATAAGCATTAGCCACATCCTCTCTTTCTTGTGGAGATTGCACAGCTCCAATGTTTGTAAAGTTGTCAACGCCTACAACTCCAATAACCCGTGATGGATTTTTCAGCGCAGCCTCTATTACAATTGCTCCACTCATCGAATGCCCAACAAGAATTACATTCTTCAAATCTAATTGTGTCAGAACAGCGGTAATATCTTTTCCATATTCTTCAACGGTCCAACCTTTTCTATTCTTCCCCGATCTACCAAAACCTGGCAGGTCCGGTGCGACCACTCTATACTTCGGTGAGAAGAAAGTGCCCTGGTGTTCCCAATAAGACTTATCGATGTTCCAACCATGCACAAATAATAAAGTAGTATCCCCCACCCTACTATCGTCATAATCAATATTGACACCCTGATTTTCTACTTTGATTTTATCCGCAACTTTTGTGTTAGAAGTATTTTGCGAGTCGCCACATGAAGTGACCAGAATAAAGAGAAGGCCGACTCTTAATTTTGATATTATATTCATTTTCGTCCGTGTTTTTTTAGCTTGTGCATACATGCTAATATTTTGTAGAAATTGCACCTTTTTTTAAGTTTATCCAGGTTTTACTGAGTGTCAGATTATTAGGGTTCGCAAGTCTACAACTACTGTGTCTGCTAATAATAACCAGGTTGTCGTGGTTCCCTTCGTGTCTTATCTTGCATTTGCGTCCACCTCAAATAATCCAAACGTATTATTGTGTAAGTCATTAAAATAGCCTTGATAAGATCATTCTGGAATTGCAAATTTAGGTAATGCAATTTGTCCATTATTTGCCAGAATAAGCTCACTTGTTTGGTCAAAAAGGGGCCCCCTTAAATAGAACAAACAAATGCGTTAGCCCCCATTTCTGTTGACGGCACTTTTGCAGGTCGTTTTAAAAGTCCACCATGTATACTGTTGGTTTCGATTCTATCATACCCGATCGGTACCAGTTCTTCTTTGATAAATTTCCAACCAAAAACCGTTTCGTAAAATCTGATGTCTCTTTTTGGGTCAGAAGATTGTATTTCAAAATAGCCAATCGTATTCATATAACTTAAGCGCTTTTAAGTTTAATCAAAGTAAACCTTGTAAAAATAAAAAGGGATCGCATTGCTTTAGTCCTTATTTCAGCGAATCGGGCGATTCGAAGAATTGTTAAAAGTTACTACAATTCAATTCAATTAATTTTTACATGTTTTTGTCGGTTTACATCAGGAACTTTCACAAGTCTTCCCCAGGCTTAATAAAGAGACAGGCAGTCAAGGGTTAGGTATTACCGGCAGAGTAAACTAAATCAACTGTGTAGTAATTGACATTCTATTTCTTTGTTTATAATCTTAGTTTTATTCCTCCGTTCACTACAAAACCGTCTACCGGAGCATATATGTCTCTGAATGTTGGGTTATCGACAGAACCGGTATAAATGGTATCAAATTTAGTTTGTCGTGTATCGGTGAAGTTTTCAAAGTTG
>JAOQAJ010000431.1 GCA_025963675.1 Segetibacter sp. | reverse complement strand
CCAAACTTAATACCTGTAAATTCCTATTATGCCCTGCCGGCCTTATTAAAGCTGCATCAACACTTCCGGTTTCATCTATTCCTGCCAAAGAAGCAAACATACTATTAGCAACATTTGGCCTGGTATCAGTAAAGTGAAAAAATGCCTTTGCTATGCAATCCTTATCAGATTTAACCCTGATCCAACTTGCTGTAAAATTTTGAGGGAAAATGAAATTCTGGTAGCCATTAGCTCCAACTGAAATGGTTTTATAAGGCTTCCATTGATTATTTCCTTTTGCATCCACTTCAAGCGTAAAATTTACAGGAGTGTTAGCCTTATGACTAAGGTGGATAATTTTCTTCTTAAATCCACTTATTAAAAAGGCAACAGAAGGTGTATTTGCTTTTACTGTATCGTTTATCCAAACACCGCCCCAGCCATTCGGGATTCCCCAGTCTTTAATATCATTTACACTTCCAAACCATAAATTAGATTGAGAACGACCAGCGAACGGATTTTGTAAAATGCTCGTTTCATCTGTCGCAATGACTAATTGTCCATTCCAGTTGCAGAAATCAGGTATGTAGCGGAGGTGTCTTCCCAAGGGCATTATGCCTCCACTATTCTTATGGCTGAAAGTTTTTGGAAAATCGTAGAAAAGCCCATGCATATCCATTAGCATCCTATTATTACCCACTTCACGTATGCGTGGCCATTCGGTATACCAACCGCCCCATGAGTCAAAAGTGTGTGTCGATTTGGGAAGGCGGTAAGTATACCAATTACCAGCATCCAGTAATTTTATGATAACAGAACGTTTATCCCAACCCATGCTCCACGCCGGATCTTTATCACTTGCAGCTCCATAAATTCCTCCCGGACCAGTAACATCAGTGAATTGTCTTCTTTCAACGATCTTCCACTCCTTTCCATCCCAGCTAGCTAATACTCCTTTTTCTTCGTCATTTTTCGGTTCATCACCAACCAGCAGATCTCCTTTTTTGATATCGGGTTTATTATGTTCGCCATTGTTCGCAATTATAAGCTGCTTTTGTGCTGTGTACCCGCCTTTACCATGCCAACCAGGGACAGGTTTATTAAATAACTTTTTTACAGCTAAGGTGTACACATCTGCTTCGTAAATCATCCCTTCCATGTCGAAAAAATAGATCATACGCTCAGGGTCAGTTAAGTGTCTTGCAGTGGCAGTTAAACGACCAGGCATAACGGTTGGAGGAATTACCCTTACTTTCCCGTTTGCATCAATAAAATAGGGCCCAATAATCAGCTGCTTTGACTCTTTATGAATAAAACGACTGGCTGGAGTTCCTCCTACACTTTCCGGGTGTATTGTCATACTAAGATTGGCATCTACACTGTACAGTTTATCGGAGCTTCCACCGGGACAATGAGGTGAATAAGTGATCATCCACAGTTTTCCGGCCCATGGCACTACAGCACCTATTCCAATCTCACTTCCATTTCCAGTACATGGCGTTCCTCCCCCTTCATTGAATACTGCCAAATGCGGGTAAACGCCGCTAATTTTTAAAGGTTTTGAAGAAGGTTGAGCTATAGCTCCGTTCATCACCATATTAACACATATAGTGAGCAAAAGGCATCTTACAGGAAAAACTATGATTTTCATATTGTTAACAGTGCCATAGGCACATTTGGAAAGTTTTTAAATTCAGTTTTAGTAATTAGGATTCTGGGAAAGTTTTGAATTCACTCTAATTTCTAATGCTGGTATAGGCCACAAATACTGCTTAGTTTTATCAAAGGATCTTTGAGCCACTATTTTTACATTATTACCAAATACAGAATAATCAGGAATACCATCGTCATCAATTGGAGTAACGCCAGGGAAAGGCCATTTAGCCCTGTTTTGAGCTGCTGGATCCGGCAGACCAATAACTGGTCTTGTCAATGCTTTTTCAGCAAGTTTCCAACGGATCAGATCCATATATCTTAATCCTTCTTTCGCAAATTCCACTCTTCTCTCTCTGCGTACAATTTTTCTTAACTCAGATGCACTCATTGTAGTTACTGCAGGGTACAACGAGGTTTGATTGACGGCTACTCCATATCCTCTTGCTCTTACCCTGTTTATGGCATCTAAAACACTTGCATCGATTTCTCCCAGTTCAATTTTCGCTTCTGCGTAAGTCAAAAGCATCTCGGCGAACCTTAAAAGAATTGCATCATTATCTTCAGCCACTTTATCAGCCCAACTTTGCTCTATACCTTTCTTCCAAAGAAAGCCGGTAAAACTAGCAAAGGCAGCAACAGAACGAGTGTCTCTATTAGATACGCGACGATTTTCTTTAGAGCTAAAAACAGTTAACGTATCAGGATGAGGCTGATAAGCGTAACCAAGCCATTGTGTATTAAATTCAACTATAGTTGCCGAAAGTCGGGGATCACGATTTTTAAATGGATCTAACGGGTTATATAGAGGAGATTCATCTATAGGTTTACCGTCTATGCATTCGTAAGAATCAAATAATTCCCTTGTTGGAATTTGAGCTCCAAATCCTCCTGTATTCCTTGGAAGTTGGTCCTGAACAACCCCTCCTGAAGTAAATACTTTCTGTGCCTCGTCTCTTGGTATACTAATGATAATTTCAGGGCTTATTTCTCCTGCCTTAATAAATAATTGGGAGTAATTACTGTGCAGCGAA
>JAOQAJ010000422.1 GCA_025963675.1 Segetibacter sp. | reverse complement strand
AAAGAAAATGAACGGAAATGGAATGTTGATATATGCACCGGGAATAATACCAAACGTATCGGGTGCATGTCCTTCTATCAGGCTGAAAACAATGCGTGATGGTGTACAGGAATACGAGTATATGAAGTTGTTGTCGGCAATCGATAAAAGTGATACCCGTGTAAGCAGTATTGTAAATAACGTGATTAATAAACCTTTTGGCGATAACGGCGTAGGTAACCTGGATGTTTGGAGCTATGATCCTAAAAAGTGGGATGAAAGCAGGAATCAATTAGGTGAACTTATAAACCAGGCTATAAAAAACGTAAGCAAATAACTCTTGTCATTAATGCTAATTCTTAAACAAACACAATCAGCGGTTCTAACCTTGCTTCTCGCTGGCTCATTGTTTACCTCCTGTATTACGGGCGGTAAAACTGTTGTTGTTAAACCTGTTGAAATTGATAGTACGTTGCTTAATCCCGGCCGCGGCTTTACTTCTACCGGTAGTGCGTTCAATGTAAACTTTGCCGGAAAAATGCATCCACTTGCGGGCATACATCAACAACGTTTATACTGGGACGAGTTGGAGCCGGAAGAAGGAAAGATAAACTATAGTCTGATTGATAGTGCCATTGCGAAGTGTTTGCGAAATGGTCAAACCCTCAACTTCAGGGTAATGTGCCAGAACGTAGATATGAAAGTTCCAAAATGGGCTTTAGACGCTGGTGTTACATCTCCCTTTTACGATAACCCTGTTTTTTTAGAAAAGCACCTTAACCTGATCAAAGCGTTGGGTAAGCGTTATGACGGGCATACCGGGGTTAGTTTTGTTGATATCGGTACGGTGGGGCAGTGGGGCGAATGGCATGTAAGTTCCAGCGAAATAGACCCCAAAAAAATTGTTTATCCTACGGATGAGAGTGTTAAGAAAATAATTGATGCTTACTTTTCCAGCTTCAAACAAACGCCGCTGGTTTCATTAATATCACTGAAGAAAAAATACGGTTTCCAATATGCTACCTCGCATGGTGCAGGCTGGCGTGCCGACTGCTGGGGCGATATGGATACCTTGGGTTGGAACCATATGAAAGGAGTGTATCCACAAGCCATAGATAGCGCTGGTGCACATGGTAGCTGGAAGAACGGTCCAATTGCTTTTGAAACCTGCTGGACGATGAATGAATGGTATAAGCGTGGTTGGGACCTTGACTATATTTTAAACAAAGCGCTGGAGTGGCATGCTACGGGAGTAAACAATGGTTCAGAAGAAGTTCCTGCCGAATGGTATCCTAAGGTAAAAGAATTTGAAAAGAAGTTAGGTTATCGCCTTGTTTTAAACGAGCTTACTTACCCGTCAGCAGTAAAAAAAGGCGAAGTAATAAGCTGTAACATGAAATGGCAAAACAAAGGGGTTGCACCATTATACAACACTTACCAGTTAGCGATACAGTTAGTGTCAAAAACAGATGCAGCGAGGAGATATACTATTGCCACAGATACAGACTTGAAAAAGCTTTTTCCAGGTAATACGGATCTAAAATCATCCGTAACAATTCCTTCCGAAATCGAGGCCGGTGAATATGAACTTGAAATGGGTGTTGTTGAACCTGGCACAAAAAAGCCGGCTATTCAATTGGCTATTGCAGGAAAAACACCGGAAGGATGGTATAAAATGGGAACAATAGCGATAACTGAATAAGTAATGATAAAGGGTTTAGACTGACTTTAAGTGTGGTTTTCGAAAGTTGTTGGTCAGGCGACCGACAACGGCGTAAACCGCCGCAGTTGGTCGCCCGACCAACTGCAACTGGTAGCATTTAAATTTTAAGGATAATTTTTATTGATGACCGAAGATCTGGACATAAAAAAGCGACCACTTAAAATAGAAGATTTGAAGGATGTTTCCATCTTAAGTGGAGCTTCTTTATCTGCAGATGGCAGGTTCCTTGCTTATGTAACCACTAAAGTTGTTGTAGAAGAAAATTGTCATAAAGATTTTATCTCGGTTGTAGACTTCGATACAAACAATGAGCCCTTGATGTTCGAAGGATCCGCTCCCCAATGGTCACCTGTATCAAATGAAATTGCTTACCTGGCAGATTACAGGGGTGTAAATTATCTCTGGATTTATTCTTTAAACGATGACGTTAAAAGGCGGCTGGCACCCATTTACGAATCTCACTATTTTATGGGACATCTTGCATTGAAAAACTTTGCATGGTCGTCGAATGGTTTGCACATTGCCTATGTGAGTGCTGTGCCTTTTCTAAAGGAAGAAAAGGAAGATAGCAGTGTAAAAGTAATTGATAGATTATTGTACAAAACAAAGGGCGGACGAGGCAGACCGGTGGTAACAGACGATGCACTTTCACACGTTTGGATAGTGCCGGTTAACGGTGATCAACCTCAATTGGTTACAACAGGTGCCTATAACGAACATTCCATCTCGTGGTCACCCGACAGCACTAAAATAGCGTTTATCAGTAACAGGTCAACTGACCCTGATAACAACCAGTTACATGATTTGTGGAGTGTTGATTTGCTTTCGCAAAACATTACAAGGCATACCGAAAATTTCGGTACTGTTTACCAGCCTGCATGGTCACCTGATGGAAGTAGCATCGCTTTCCTGGCAACGTTAAGCAAAGTAGCTACCAACGACAGCCCTGCTGAAGATACCCGGCTTTATATAGCCGATTTGGCTGGCAGATCAATCCGTTGCTTAACACAATCATTCGATCGCAGAATAGAACAAATAAGCTGGCATTCAAAAGCAGATGTAATATATTTTACAGCAGGTAATGAAGGCACTACATCAATTTATAGCGTTGGTATTAATGCCGATGATGTAGAACATGTTGAGGGTGAAGCTTGTCACATACTTGAATATGCGATAAATAAAGCGGGTGACAAGATTTGCTTTATTCGTACAGATACAACTAACCTCACAGAGATATTTCTGCATGATCTGAGTTCAAAAATAAGCCGCCAAATCACTAATAACAGCGGCCGTCTTCTGCAACATTGTCAATT
>JAOQAJ010000409.1 GCA_025963675.1 Segetibacter sp. | reverse complement strand
CCGAGTTCACCTTTCCAGAAATAGGCTTCTGCTCTAAGTAAATAAGTTTCAGCTAATCTAAACATGTACCAGTCGCTGTGACCACCTTGCTTCGGAGAGTTCTCAACGTCATCAACAAAGATTTTGTAGTGAGGCCATCCATACCAGCTTCTGATAGTATCTGTGGTAAGCAAACCCCCGGCAGGGTTTTTTAGCGTCAAATTCTTGAGATAATTGGTATCTTTTAGAGTTTTCAAACCAGGTTCATTGTAAAGAAGATCCTCCATATTCATCCAGTTGCCTTTGGCATGCCGTAGGTCGTTAGGATCGTTCCATATTTCGTATTGAGCATAATTACTCGGACGTGTTCTTCCGATACCCCTGCCGACATAATTTGACTGAATCAACTCTGCTGTCAAATTATCATACGTTCCTTTTTTACCAGTTGGTGTGTTAATAGTCGTACCCCAAAATGGAACTGCCTGACGCATAATAGTCATACCTGTACCGAACTGTCCATCTCCAAACCTGTCAATAATCATAAACAGGCCTTCCTTGTTGGCTGCAGCCGATTTATTCTCGGGGCGGTGAAGATCCCAAATTACGTTATGAGGTAAGGAAACAGGTGTTGCAGAACCTGGCACGAATTGAAACGGTGCCGGTGCACTACCAAAGTTGCCTTTCATTAAGCTATAAGGGCCATTGATAGCTATATTAGCTGCAGTGATAGCGGCATCAAAATCACCAAGAGCCAGGTTTACTTTTGTAAGTAAATGCGCTACCGCGCCCTTAGTTACTTCTCCCCTGTTCACATTATCTGATGTCCACAAAAGGGCAGAATCAAGGTCCAATTTTATTTTTTGCAGAATAACTTCACGCTTAGTAGAATAAAAATCAAGTCTAGGAGCAGTGATTTCTTTCATGATTGCAGGAACATCACCAAATTGATGAACCAGTTTGTAATAACGAAGTGCCCTATGAAAGTAAGCAGCACCAAGGATTGAATTGCGCTCGGCAGTAGAAGAATATTGTGCATCATTAATTCTTGAGATAACCGTGTTTGCATATTTGATCCCGCTGTACCCTTCAGCCCAATATACTAATATTTTATTGTGGTCATCATCGTTGAACTGGACTCCGTCCGGTGTTATTTGAAGATTTAAATCCTGTGCAGGCCCTGATTTATCTGTTATACCCTCTACGGCTATTTCTGTAAACAACATCTCAGTCAGAATCGCAGGGTTTCCACCATAATATTCAAACCGTAAGTTTCTTGCGCACGCGGCTAGAGCAGCCCGCATCGCGGCGGCATCAACAAATGTGGCTGAAGGCTCGTAAAACGAAAGCGGTTCAGGTTTAAGGTATTCCTTTTTACAACTGGTCATACTAGTTATGACCGTGGAAAAAAAACCTAAAATTATTATATATTTAAAAATTTTTTTCATTTTTGATAATCTTATTGAGGAGACGTAATTAAAGGGTAAGGTTGAGGCCAAATGTAAAATATCTTGGAGGCGGTATTATGCTTCGATCAGTAGGCGGGTTGACTCTAAATTCTGCGTCCCAATATTGCCATTCAGGTTGATAAACTGCCACGTTATTTACATTCATATAAATCTTTAACCCCTGGATTTTGGCCCTTGATAAAAGTCGCGGTGGTAAAGTGTAACCGAGTGCAAGAGTACTTAAACGTATAAACGATGTGCTTCTGTAGACACTAAAATTTGCGCTACCATTACTTGAGAAAAGTCTTGCAAAATCGTTAATAGGATTCTCCGGTGTCCAGTAAGGAACGATATAAGAATTCTGCCTGTCAATAAATCCGCCGTTATTTTTCGCCTGGTTATAGTCTTCTCTCTGGCCCCAGGTTGAATAAATCATGAAAGAAAAATCGAAATTCTTATATGTAAAATCATTTCTAAAAGTCCACATGTACCTCGGATTTCTATATCCTAGAAATTGGCGGTCCGCATCAGAAAATTTTCCATCACCATTTACGTCTTCTACTTTAAAGTCTCCTGGCTTAACCCCAAACTTTGCAGCAGCTGCAGCTTCATCCTGCTGCCAAACCCCGAGCACTTTCAAATCCCAAATCTCATCAATATCATGACCTATAAACCACCTGTTAGCAACGTCATCTTTTTCAGACTCTCCAATAACCTTTCCACTTGCATCATAATCAGGAGTCGGACCATATAGATGCACGATCTTATTCCTGTTTAATGACATATTCACAGTGGATCGCCATGAAAAAGTCTGACTTTTTATATTCAAGGTGTTGATGCTGATTTCAACCCCCCGGTTTTGTACTTCACCTATATTGGTTAGTACATTTTGAAAACCTGTTACGTTAGGTAGTGTTCGGTTAATTAAAAGATCTTTTGTTGATTTCCTGTATACATCAATGCTTCCTCCAATCCTGTCTTTTAATAATGAAAAGTCGAGACCTGCATTATAAGACTCAGTTCTTTCCCAGCGAAGACCAGGGTTTTGTAAACGGTTTACTAACAATTGAGAAACAAGTATTAGGTTTCCGCTACCAGTAATATACTGGTATTTTCCAGTCGACAGATCTGAAAGTGCAAGATAACGGCCAATATCACGGTTGCCATTTATTCCCCATGAGGCACGAAGTTTACCAAAACTTAACCAGCTAGGAGTTGCAAATTTCTCTTTTGAAAATACCCATCCAAGTGCTATGGAAGGAAAAGTTGCCCTTGGATTTCCCTGACCAAAAGCTGAATATCCATCACGGCGGATAGATGTAGTAAGTAAATATCTGTCCTTGAACGCGTAATTCAAACGCCCCATCAACGCATCTCCTGTACTTCTCTGATCATTACTGGAAATCGTCGGTTTAATTCCTGCACCAATATTATGATAGCTCAAGTTATCATTAGGATCAAATCCCTCGTTATTCATTGTTTCATCCCATTGCTGGTATTTTTCAGCATTAACAAGGAAAGTGGCATCAATCTTATGTTCGCCAAATGCCTTGTTCCACATCAACAAGTTGTCCATTTGCCAGTTGAAAGTGGTACGATTTTGTCTTGACGCAACACCCTTTCTTA
>JAOQAJ010000408.1 GCA_025963675.1 Segetibacter sp. | reverse complement strand
TGTAGCCTTGACAGGAATCGAACCTGTATCTAAAGTTTAGGAAACTTCTATTCTATCCATTGAACTACAAGGCCATCTGAATTCCGGCAAAAATAATAGTTTCTCGCATTCGAATTATAGCTATTTTTCCTTCAAACTATTATTATGAATAAGAAATTGCTGCCCTATTTATTATTTTTAACTGTTTTTGCCACACTTGCTAACTCCCTCCGCGCTCAGACAAAAAAGCCTGTAATGCTTAACCATATTGCAGTCTACGTCAAAGATCTACAGGCAATGACTGAATTTTATAGAACCATTGTAGGGATAGATACAATGCCTGAACCATTTCATGATGGAAGACATTCGTGGTTTCCAATTGCAGAACATAGCCAGCTACATTTCATCAAGGGAGCCAAAGAAGTAACCCAGCATGATAAAAATGCACATTTGTGTTTTACCGTTAGTTCAGTTGATGAATTTGTAAAAAAGTTGATTGCCGCTAAAATTCATTACGAAGACTGGCCTGGAAAAGCTTATTCAATTACCACTCGCGTGGATGGGGTCAAACAAGTCTATTTCCAGGATCCGGAGAATTATTGGGTTGAAATAAACGACGATAAGTATTAACAACAGTTGGCACATTCTTAAATTGTTGTCTGAAATTCCCTCTTATCTTTGCAGCCCAATTTTAAAATATGAAGTTTTACAACCTGGTAATTAAGTATCGTTTTTACCTCAGTATTGTTGCGCTGGTTCTTGCAATCATTGTAAATATTACTGCGGGCTTTTGGGCTTCGTTTATACTTTACTTTCTTGCGGTTATCGGTTTTGCCAGTCATTTTTTCATCGGCCCTCTACGGCTTATACAAGAGCCAATGGAGCAGGGGAATATGGAAGAGGTGCAAAGAATCATCAAATCGATCTGGTTTCCAAACTTGTTGTACAAGCCCATTAGATCTACTTATTATACTTTGAAAGGCAACCTGGCAATGATGGACCAGGATTTCGATTCTGCCGAAAAGCATATGAAAAAGAGCCTTGACCTTGGCTCTCCCATGGCGGAAGCTGAAGGCGCAAACAAATTGCAACTAGGCATGATGGCTTTACAGAAAGGGGATATGAAGACAGGTGAAAGCTATGTTCGCCAGGCTATACGTGCAGGCATAGCTGACAAAGAGAGCCAGGCGGTTGCGTTTTTAAGCATGTGCCAGATCTTTATGAATAAAAGAGAATTCAGGGCTGCTAAGGATTATTTCAGAAAAGCGAAAGCGCTAAAGCCTACCACTAAACAAGTGACTGACCAGATAAAAGAAATTGAAAAGTATATTTCAAGAATGCCAGGATAGTTTCTAGTCTGCACGGGTAGAATAGAAACTAGAATTCTTTTGAGCCGGGCGGAGGCTCTACTATTGCGCATCCGTTGCGTCGCACTCTTGTACTTTTTTTTCTTAAGTCAGCAAAAGAAAAAACTCACCAAATGGTCCCTTGCCAGTATAGCTTGAGATTAATTTCCCGATTTCAGGTTTTTACAATCTTCAAATTATCTTTCAACTCCTCGAACGTCTTTTTATATTTTGCCGGAATTTTGTCCCAGTCAATGGAATGAGTTGCGGCATTATACACTACTTGATATCCTGAGGCGTCTCTTTTTTCACCAGCATCTTCGTCATTCTTTATAGTTTTCAATAATCCTTTCATTTCATCTTCACTCCAGTCAACATCTTTTTCAGCTTTTTTTGTCATCGGTATTATTCCACCGTTTCTTATAAGTGTGATGCGCATAATTAATTATTTTACTTTTGCGGCATTCCAGCCATCAGCTACGGCTTTTGCTTCAAGGCTTCTGTTGCCAAATAACTGCCCCGCTATTTTTATCGTAAGCTTTCTCAAATCGCTGAAAGTTGCATTTTTCCTGAGGTTGGCTTTGTCAGTAAGTGCTGTGTACCAAATTTTCCCGGCTTTCTCCCAGGCAAATCCACCCATGTTAAAGGCTGCAACGTAAAAAGCAAAGTTGGCAATTCCAGAATTATAATGGACACCACCCCAATCTCCTGATGATGTATCAGGTAGTTTTACAAATTCATTCATCGTTGCCGGCTGAGGATCATCTCCTAACTCCGGGTGATTTCTATAGCCTGTACCCGGTTCTTTCATACTTCTTAGTGCATAATCATTTCCTAACAACACATTTTCACCAATTAGCCAATTCGACTTTTTTACATCCTGGTTTAGCATTCTCTGTTTTATCATTATTCCAAATATGTCTGCGAAAGCTTCATTTAAAGCACCTGACTGTAAGTGATATTCTAAATTAGCCTCATACTGAGTTACGCCGTGGGTTAGCTCGTGCCCGATTACATCAATGTCTGTTGTAAAGCTTCCGAAAATCGTTCCATCTCCATCTCCAAAAATCATACGGCGTCCATCCCAAAAAGCATTGTCATATTTTTTATCGTAATGAACGTATTGCTGAATGGTCATTCCAAGGTTGTCGACAGAATTACGGCTGAAAAGATCGTAGTAGAAATTCCAGGTGCCCTTGCCGGCATTGATTACGTTCTTCGCATCTTTATCGCTGGGGAGCTTTGGCGAAGAGGTGTTCCAAAGAAGTGCGGCGCCTGTTGTACTTGCTTTTCTGTTACAATTATAGATCTCCATTTTTAGAACAGGAACTTTACTGGGCTTTTTAGCCACGGCGCATAATATTGCCTGTTCTGTTCGGGTGGTATCTTTAAAAAATTCGCGGTCGCTACGCAGCCTGAAGCTGCGGAACTTAGTATTGACAGCAATTCTTGAAAGGTTTTTGTCGTCTGACTCTACCAGCTTCTCTGTAAGGTAGGGGGGTAGAATGCATTGAATCGGGGAAAAGTGATTGTGACACATACAGTAGTTTTTTGGAAAAGAATAATGAAGTAGTTGAAA
>JAOQAJ010000407.1 GCA_025963675.1 Segetibacter sp. | reverse complement strand
CCTGCGATTGGCGCTATTGGAGCAAAAGCAGCGGCGATTGCAGCTTTTGATAAAAAAGATCTTCGGGAGTTTGAAGTTGACATTTCAGGATTTTTTTGAGGATGCGTGATTGCGTTTGGAGTTTTGGTGTTGAGTTGGTATTTGAAAATTGGCGCTCACTAACTACCCATAAGCAGCGGCGTGCCGGTAGCCAGTCTTAACTGAAAACTTTACACTCACAACTGACTATTGCAATTACTACCACGTGCGCTCTTTAAGATATTCCTGGATTTGTTCTTTGGGAACGGGCAGTTCACTAATATGATCATTTAGCCATTTGGAGAAATCCTTTTCAATTTCATCGGACCAGCGAGCATCGATCTGACCTGCCGTATATTTTCCTTCCCTTAGGCGCAGATGGCCAAACATATCCCGCAGCCGCACAACCTCTGAAGTCTTTACCACTTTCTCTGCAAGGTGCGGTGGAATAAAACTGACAATCCCCTGTTTGCCTAACACAATGTCACCCGGCATTACGGTAACTGTGCGAATACGGGTGGGTTGATTAATACCTATGATCATTGTGTTCAGATCGCCGGGCGGGTTGTGGTAAGAAGGATCATAACTGCTGTAGAATGATGTAAATCCACCTATTTCTTTTAGACCCTCAATATCTCTTAAAGCCCCGTCATATACGATGCCATTACCGCTTTTGGCGAAGATGGCATTTCCTACATTGTCTCCTATAGTTGGCCCGTTGCGATGGGCGCCAAACTGGTCGGCGACATATACATCGCCTTTTACTAACAAGTCTACCGGCCAGCTATTTTGGCCCTTTTTTCCTGCTTTTTTTCCTCTTGCATCAATTGCTCCCCAAACATCGGGACGTGCAGGCATAAAGGTGGCGGTAACGGCTCGCCCTACTAACACACTGTCTGGATTGATCAGCTGCCAGCCCTCTGCTACCTGGTAACCATAACCTGCATTTTTCATGACAGCCCAGGCTTCTTCCTGGCTCACATTCTTCATGCGTTTTACAATGTTGTCAGGTACTTTAGGCCTGCCATCAGGGAAACGCTCACCCTTCCATTCAGGGGTTAAAAAGATAAGTTCTTCTTTTGTTATCTGCTGCGATTTTGCCTGCTGGTAAAATGTTGGCAACAAGCAAATAAGTAAGAGGAATTTCAATCGTGACATAGTTAACAGTTAGATTAATTGGTAAATTATTGCACTTGTAACTTTTCGTTGTTGGTTGATTTTAATTCTGTCTCTACGTCCTTTGGCACCCGGTTATGCCACCAGCTTGAAATAGATGAGCCGGTTATATTCATCATGGGCCCGAAAATGGCGGGAGCTAAGCCAACAGTAGCAATCTTTCCCATGGTTAGTGCGAGACCTGAAGCCAGACCCGCGTTTTGCATCCCGACTTCAAGTGCTATCGTTCGGCAATCACGTTCAGGAAACTTTAAAACTCTTGCGGACCAGTAACCGAGGAAAAAACCTGCAGTATTATGAATGAATGTTGCAATAATCAACAAACCGCCTACTTTTAAAAGATTGTCTCTTCCGGCGGCTACCATTACCGTAAGAATTAAGGCAATGCCAACCATAGACAGTATGGGCATCGCTTTGTCAAGCCAGCTAAATTTTCCGTGAACGAGATAGTGAAAAAGCAGACCCGCAACAATTGGTATGATCACAATTTTAGTGATATCCCAAACCATTGCCCAAAAGTGTATTTCAACAAAACTGCCGCCTAATAGATTCATTAATAAAGGTGTGAGAAAAGGAGCAAGCAGTGTTGAGATGGTGGTAACAGAAACAGAAAGCGCCAGATTGGCTCGGGCGAGGTAAGACATTACGTTGGAAGCCAAACCGCTGGGACAACAACCGACTAATATAATACCCGCACCAATCTCACCGGGAAAATTAAAAAGACTGGCAACGGTAAAACCGATCAAAGGCATAATGGTGTAATGGCAAACTATACCAACGATAATTCCTTTTGGCATGCTTAGTACCTGTGCAAAATCTTTGAGGCTTAGTTCAGTTCCCATTCCGAACATGATGATTTGAAGCAATGGGACAATGAGGGCAGAAAGTTTGAAAGTACCAACAGTCACGAAGTACCGGGGATAGTACATGGCAAGACTTACCACTGCAAGAATGATGACTGTAAATGATAAACCCTTTAAAAATTTGTTTCCTCTAAATGCAATGGCAAGAGCAGCAAAAAATAACATCAAAAGCCAGCCCGCCGGGTTGTTTGATTGTTGTATGGTAGCAATAATGTAGGCAATTAAGAACAGGGCAGCGAGAGGGTAAAATAAATTAAAGGCTGATCTCTTTGTAGCAGTCATAAAGCAAGCTAAAGTTTGGGGTATGCCTGACTAAGATACAATTGTTATATTGAGAGAAGAATTTAAATTGTAATTATTGAAAGCTTCGGGGTTGTGGCCAACCCAAATAACGGCGTTGAAAAAAGATAAATTGAAATACAACTGTGGAAAGGAGCGTCGCAACGAAAGTTTAACCTGCGACCAATGTTTGTTACCTTAAAACAACTTGTAATTATAAAGGAGCATAAAAAAAGAGAGCCAGACTTTCGTGTGGCTCTCTCTATTAAAATGCTACATTAAATAATATCTATACAGCTCTTGCTCTTACAGGCGCAACTTTAGCGGCTACTGTATCAGCCTGGCCTAATGGCTTGTCTTTAGCAAAGTCCATGAGGATTGGCGCAGCAACAAAGATAGATGAGTAAGTACCTGTCACAACACCTATCAGCATTGCGAAAGCAAATCCGCGCGTTACTTCACCACCGAAGATGAAGAGTGAAAGTATCGTCAGGAACACTGTTAATGACGTCATAATTGTACGGCTCAACGTTTCGTTGATCGCTTTGTTTATAATGGTTCCTTTATCAGTATTTTTCATCAAACGGCTGTCTTCACGAATACGGTCAAATACAATTACGGTATCGTTCATAGAGAAACCTATCACGGTAAGAATAGCTGCAATAAAGTGCTGGTCTATCTCTAATGGGAACGGAACTATACCTCGGAAAAAGCTAAATACCGCAAGTGTTACAAATACGTCGTGTAACAAGGCTATGATAGTTCCCAATGAGTATCTCCAGTCGCGGAAACGAATGAAGATATACAAACAAATTGCCAGGATAGAAACAATTGTTGCTGTTGTAGCACCCTGTTTCAGATCATCGGAAATGGTAGGTAAAACTGTTTGAGAACTTTGTTTGTACCGGGTATCGAATTCACGATACGTTAACCCCTGAGGTAAGTAACCCTTCAAACCGTTAAACAACTTAAGTTCGACAAGAGAGTCTATGTTATTACCGGTTTCCTTAATCTTATATGATGTAGTGATATTCCACTGCCGATTGTTACCAATGCTTTTGACGACCGGGTATTCACCGTACTCTTGTTTGAGCGTATTCATTAAATCATCGTGTTCTACCGGCTTGTCAAATCTGACAGTATAGCTACGACCACCACTAAATTCAACACCTTCATCAAAACCATGGAAGAATGAACCAACACCAAGCAACAATACAACTACTGAAATACCGTAAGCAATCTTACGATATTCAATGAATTTGAAAGCTGCATGCTTAAAGATCTTCTTGCTAACTCCTGTGAAGTATTCGAAGTGACGGTTTTTGTTTGTGTACCAATCAGACACCAGTCTTGAAATCAGGATACCGCAAAACAGCGAAAGAAGGATACCTAAGATTTGTGTAGTTGCAAAGCCAAGTACCGGTCCTAATCCAAAGTAGAACAAAATAAGTGCAGTCATCAAAACGGTCACGTGTGCATCCAGCACGGGAGCGTATGAACGTTTGTACCCATCATTAACTGCCAACTGGTAGTTCTTACCCCGGTTCAGTTCTTCTTTGATCCTTTCGAATATAATTACGTTGGTATCTACTGCAAGACCAATAGTTAGTACAAGACCTGCAATACCAGCGGCAGTTAAAGACGCCCCTAAGGCAGCCAAAATACCAATGGTGAAGAGAAGGTTTAAAATCAATGCGATATTTGCAACCCATCCAGCTGTATTGAAGTAAATAAGCATCAGGGCGAAAATGATAATAAATGCAACGATGAATGCTGTAGTACCACCACGAACTGCATCTTGTCCGAGCGTTGGACCAACAACTTGTTCCTGAACTATTCTTGCTGGAGCAGGTAATTTACCGCTCTTTAAAATGTCAGCTAAGTCCTGTGCTTCTGTAAGTGAGAAGCTACCGGTTATTTCTGAGCTACCGTTAGGGATAACGCCGTTTACAAAAGGTGCACTATAAACTAAATTATCCATTACGATCGCGATTGGCTTACCAATGTTATCGCCTGTCATTTTAGCCCAGATCCTTTCACCCACTTTATCCATCGTCATCTTAATAGCAACCCGGCCTCTCTCGTCAAAATCCTGGCGCGAGTCACTCACATGCTCGCCTTCGAGTTTAGCCAGAGCGCCACCACCCTCAACCGTTTTAACTGCATATACTGGTAAAATACCAGCAGCTTTAGGATCATCAGATTCGGGCTTTCCAAACATCCAGACGAGGTTTGCAGGGAATTTGCTTTTCACTGCTTCCATTTGCATGTAGCTATTAAAAACGCTGGTGTCTTTAGATTGAATATATCCTATTGCAGCTGGAAACTGTGTCTGTCCATCTTTACCCTGCTGAGGCTGTATGAGCTGCATGATCGAGCTGATAGGAGCTTCGTTTTTAGCAGTCGCAGCGGTAGGTGTCTTAGCAGTTTTGTTAGTATCAAGACTGCTTAACGTAGCTGTTTTTGTAGTGTCAACAATTGGTGTTTTGGCTACACTTCCTGTATCCGTTTTAGCAGATGCAGTATCTGCACTTGAAGTGCCATTTAAAACAGCAGCTAAAGCTTTTTCAGCACTTTGATAAGAGGGATAAATATCACCGATATTGTAAACTTCAAAAAACTGAAGGTTTGCGGTTGCCTGCAGATATTTTCTAACTCTTTCCGGATCGGCCACACCTGGTAACTCAACCGTAATTATTCCTTTGTTTTCGTCAAGGTTGATATTTGATGAAGTAACCCCAAATTTATCAATACGGGTACGAAGAATGTTGAAAGTATTTTTTACAGCGCCTTTTGCCTCACCACGTATATAATCAACTACGGCATTGTCACTGCTTTGGTAAGTAATACGTTTGTTACTTGTGCCGGCAAAAATGGAAGCAAGGTTTCCACCTGGGTTAAGTCTCTTGTATTCTTCAGCAAATAAGCTGATATAATCAGCCCCGCTGTTAGCCTTTCTTGCGTTAGCTGCTTCAAGGGCTTTATTGAAATTTGCATCGCGATTGTAACCGGACAATGATTTTATCAAACCATCCAAACCCACTTCCATTGTTACATTCATTCCACCCTGCAAATCGAGACCATAGGTCAATTCCTGGTCCTTTGCATATTGATACGTACCTACGCCAAAAACAATTTTTTCGCTTTTTGTACTATCGAGTAAGCGTTGAAGACGGGTTCTTTTGAGGTTATTAAGCGTATCAGCATACAAGGCCTGAAGCTCTTTATTTCCAGCGTACTTTTGTTCGGGCGTCTGGAAATTAGCTTTGAGCCATTTCGCCGCCTTTTCTTCCATATTGTTCTCATGGTTGTGAACGAACCATGTGAAACTAAGTTGGTACAAGCAAATCAAGATCAATGCAATCGCAAAAATCTTCACCAAACCTTTCAGTTGCATACTAGTGAGGGTTTACAAATTTTTTAGTCCCGATTTTTTCGGGAGGCAAAGATAATGGTTTGGCATCGAAAAAAAGTCGGAAAATGCCAATATCAAAAACTACGGATAGTAGGTTCATTATCAATTACTTATTCTAATTTTTCTTAGGGCATTTTCCCCATTTTTCGAACTTTTAACGAATCTATATGAACAAAAAAAGCTACAGAAGTTTATGAACAAGTAGAACTTTTTACACAATCTTTAAGCTCTCTTTTTTGTCATTTTTAAAGAGTCTACCCTTATAAACATTATACAAACGCTGTTTTTTGGTTTCCGGCATTTATATTTCAATTAATCATTGTTGTGTCACTCACTTGTACCTACCGTGTGTACTCATCTTTTTTCTTAAAACAATAGAACACGGATGACACGGATCAAACTGATAAAAACCGATTTTAAAATTGTTTTCCTGGTAATATCACTTCGCTAACTCTGTTTTTCCGGATAAAAACGGATTGGTTCAGGTTTTCTTACCTGGGTAATCTGCCTAATCCTCTCAATCTGTGTTATCCGTGTTCCAAAAAAGCTTGTGTGCTCACCGCAGCACTGATACCTTTTGCACTGCTATTGAAGGACAAGTCAAAACTGCTGAGATTTGCGGTGAAGCTCTCCACTTACCTACAAAGTTCTTATAACTTTTTATTGTACCTGCGTTTCAGTTAATTTTACCAACCTAAATTTTAAAAATCTTGAATTTCCCAACGAGAAAACTGCCAGGCTTATTGTTGGCTGCTTTATTTGGAGCAGTGATTGTATTATTTTTCTCTTGTTCCAAATCAGGTAATTCAACACCGGCAGAACTAAAAGCGCCGGTAGTAAGTATTACGAGCCCTGCCGCTGCCAGCAGTTTTGCAGCTCCCGCAAATATCATCCTTACTGCTACAGCCTCAGATGCTGATGGTAACATTACAAAAGTTGAGTTTTTTTCAGGTTCTGCTAAAATAGGAGAGGTGTCAACTTCGCCATATAGTTATACATGGTCAAACGTGACCGCCGGTACCTATACCATTACTGCTAAAGCCATTGATAACAATGGTTTAAGTAGTGTTTCTCCAGCCCTTACCATTGCAGTCGCCGCAGATAATAAAACCGCGGTAGAAAGATATGGCCAGTTAAAGATTGTTGGAAACAACATGGTAGACAGGAACAATCAGCCAGTACAGCTACGAGGTATGTCGCTTTTCTGGAGTCAATGGATTGGCGGGTATTACAATGAGCAGGCCGTAAAATGGCTAAAAGACGACTGGAAATGTAACATCGTAAGGGCAGCATTGGCTGTAGAGCCAGATGGGTATCTTAGTAATCCTGCAAGAGAAAAGGCAAAAATTATAGCAGTAATTGACGCTGCAATTCAGCAAGGGATATACGTACTGGTGGATTGGCACGACGAAAATGCCCAAAGCCATACTGGTGAAGCAATAACTTTTTTTACCGAAATAGCTCAGAAATATGCAAATGCTCCTAATATTATTTATGAGATTTGGAATGAACCGGTGAATGTGAGTTGGTCGGGTGTTATAAAACCACACGCTGATACTATCATCAATGCTATTCGTAAGTATGACCCGGATAATATTATTGTTGTAGGTACTCCTAACTGGTCTCAAAATGTTGATGAAGCGGCAAATAGTCCTCTGCCTTACAGCAATATTGCCTATACGTTACATTACTATGCTTCCACCCACAAACAGTGGTTACGTGATAAAGCAACTGTAGCGCTTAACAAAGGAATAAGTTTATTCGTCACTGAATTTGGCACTTCTGAAGCAAGCGGAAATGGTTTTCTTGATGAAGCAGAAACCAGGAGCTGGTGGACCTTTTTAGACGAAAAAAAGATTTCCTGGTGCAATTGGTCAATAGCTGATAAGAACGAAACTTCTGCTGCCCTAATGCCCGGCGCACCTGTTAATGGTGGATGGACAGATGCTCAGATTAGTCGCTCGGGGAAAATTGTAAGAACTGAGCTGAGACTTAAAAACCCGTAATAAAGCGACAGTTTTTTATGATGTTTATTATCGAAAGTGAATAATCGCTTCAAAAAAAGTCCATCAATAAATGAGAGTACAAGGGTGCGACGCAACAATTTTGAGTTGGGTCGAAAAGCTGATAACCAAATAGAATAACACAAAGTATCCGACCACCTATAACAGATCGTATGAGCCAACAAACAACTATACAAACCGTTTTAGATTATCCATTAGTTCCTGTATTTTATAATTCAAATCCTGATGTAAGTCTTGGCGTATTTAATGCCTGTTATGCAGGGGGAATAAGGGCGTTTGAGTTTACAAACCGTGGAGCAAATGCTTTGGAGACTTTTAAGTTGCTTAAGAGTCGGCTATCAAACTTTCCGGGATATGTAATAGGTGCAGGAACCGTTCTAAAAAACTCGGATGCTGAAGCTTTTATCGAAGCGGGAGCATCCTTTATTGTTTCACCATGTTTTATAGAAACGGTTTCAGATGTGTGTTATCAAAATAAGATTCCTTACATGCCCGGTTGCATGACCGTTAAAGAAGTTTTCTATGCAACAGAAGCAGGCTGCGAGGTAATTAAAGTTTTTCCGGGCGAAGTTTTGGGAACTTCTTTTGTGAAAGCAGTAAAAGCTGTGTTACCAAATGTAAAGCTGATGATCACGGGAGGAGTATCTCCGACACGGGAAAGTATAAAGTCGTGGTTTGATGCAGGAGCAAATGCGGTCGGACTAGGTTCTCAACTGTTTAAAGCCGAATTACTGGAAAAGGGAAATTATAAAGCGATAGAAGATTCGGTGGCAAGCTGTTTCAGACATTTGAAATAAAGGACAAGGTGGTATGAAACTCTGGTTTTACGCCTCGACTAGTAAGAAAAGATACTTTAATGTTTCTTTTTACTTTGTTTTCCATTACCTTTGCAGCCGCTTTGTAAAAAATGTAACAATTTTTGAAGAGCGAGACATTACCCACACGGCTCCATAAGAGTCCCGTCCGTTCGGGAACGCCAGCAGGGTGTAATCATCAAGATTATTTAATGCCAAAGGTAAAAACAAACTCAAGCGCAAAAAAAAGGTTCAGAGTAACCGGATCAGGAGAAATTACTTTCCAGAAGGCTTTCAAACGCCACATTTTAACGAAAAAATCTACAAAGCGTAAGCGTTCTCTTCGTAAAAAAGGAATGGTATCACCAGCTAATATGCACTTTGTAAAACGTTTATTGGGTCTGAAATAAGACCTCGGTTCTTTGTGGATTGTCAAAGAATTTAAGAAAGAAAATCTCATTAAAACACTGTTCCGGAAAACGGAATCTAAATATAGAAAACTATGCCACGTTCAAAAAATGCGGTAGCATCGAGAGCCAGAAGGAAAAAAATTCTTGACCAGGCTAAAGGCTACTATGGTAAACGTAAAAACGTATATACCGTAGCGAAAAATATTGTTGAGAAGGGTATGACTTACAGTTATGTAGGCCTAAAACTTAAAAAGCGTGAATACCGTACTTTGTGTATTGCACGTATAAACGCTGCTGTTAGAGCAGAAGGAATGACTTACAGCGAATTTATCAATGCTTTATCTGTTAAAGGAATTGATATCAATCGTAAAGTTTTGGCTGACATCGCCATGAATGAGCCAGCATCTTTCACAGCTTTGGTTGCTTCAGTAAAGTAATTGACAGTACGAAAAATAATTTTAACTACCGGGAGCCCTTTCGCTCCCGGTTTTTTATTTTTATTATACTGCAATCAATTAATTTTGCCAATTATTCTGTTTTATTTAATTTAAAGAAGGACCTGTATATATCAATGAATAATTCTTACACCGACCTGGTGAAGCAAACCTTCCACTTTCCGCAGGAAGGATTTCATTTAGAAAACAACTATCTGCAATACAATAACCTTGACATCAAAGCCTTGATAGACAAGTACGGTACTCCCCTTAAGTTAACCTACCTGCCAAAGATTGGTATGCAGATTAATAAGGCGAAGCAGATGTTTGCTAATGCTTTTAAAAAGCATAAGTATGAAGGCGCCTATAATTATTGCTATTGTACAAAAAGCTCTCACTTTTCCTTCGTGGTTGAGGAGACTTTAAAGCACGATATCCATATTGAGACATCTTATGCGTATGACATTGAAATAATTAAAAAGCTGTATCAAAGAAAGAAGATCACAAAAGATACTTATATTATTTGTAATGGTTACAAGCAAAAGAACTACACGAAGCGTATTGCCAGCCTGTTGAACACAGGCTTCAAAAACGTGTTTCCTGTGTTGGATAATGTGGAAGAATTAGACGCATATAGAAAATCAGTGAAAGTGCCCTTTAAACTTGGCATTCGTGTAGCCGCTGAAGAGGAGCCTTCGTTTCCTTTTTATACCTCGCGTTTAGGTATCAGGCCAAAGGATATCCTGGAGTTTTATGTTGATCATATTGAAGGGTATGAAGACAAGTTCACTTTAAAAATGCTTCATATCTTTTTAAATAAAGGCATTAAGGATGACATATATTATTGGAGTGAATTGAATAAAGTCATCAACCTTTATTGCCAGTTAAAAAAGATTTGTCCTGAACTTGATAGTATAAACATAGGTGGAGGTTTCCCGATAAAGCATTCGTTGGGCTTCGATTACGATTACCAGTTTATGATCAACGAAATTGTTGGGAATATCAAAAAAGCATGTAAAAATGCCAAAGTACCAATGCCAAATATCTTCACGGAGTTTGGAAGTTTTACCGTTGGTGAAAGCATGGCTCATATCTATAGTGTGTTAGGTCAGAAAGTGCAGAATGACAGGGAGAACTGGTACATGATTGACTCATCTTTCATCACGACCTTGCCTGATACCTGGGGAATAGGGGAGAAGTTCCTGATGCTGCCGATAAACAAGTGGGATGAAGAATATCACCGGGTGGTTTTGGGCGGCATTACCTGCGACAGCCATGACTATTACGACAGTGAAGAGCATATAAATGAAGTGTTCTTACCTAAGTTAGCCGGTGAAGAGCCTTTGTATGTCGGCTTCTTTCATACCGGAGCTTACCAGGACCAGATCAGCGGTTATGGTGGTATTAAGCACTGTTTGATCCCTAGCCCCAAGCACATCATTGTTGGACATGATAAAGACGGCAAGTTGAAAGATTGGGTGTATGCAAAAGAGCAAACAGCGCAGAGTATGTTGAAGATCCTGGGGTATATGTAAGCCTCATAAAATTATATTTAAAAAGCCGCCTTTGTTGGTGGCTTTTTTTGTTATAACACTACAGCAGCTATTTACACAGTTTTTATAAAATCTAAAATTTCTTTTGCTTTTTTAAACGTCGACTTATTGATATTTTGTTTTTTTGTTACCAACTGCAACAAAATAAAAAGACACCGTTGCCACGCTCGGTTCAACGGCAAATCTTTGGGGAGCTTTTATTACATTTTGTGTCGGCGTAGCTTTTGCTTGTAACCCCTACAGGCTTTTATTATTAACCATAAAATTATTGATGATTATGATGGTCGAAATTTTAGGCAAGATTCAATATGTGTATGAACTGAACAATTCCATTGATATAGTTGGAGGCCGCTTGTATGTTTTTTTAAAACAAAATATCCGGGAAGGAAAGGCTTATTATGAATACCTCGGTTCGATGTTTTCAACATTGCAAGACAATACTACAGCGTTTATGAGTGCCTTTCTTGATATTGCAACTCATTACGCTTTGCCTGCTGCTCCACAAGCACAGTTAATGGAACTAAAGCAGGAATTAGATAAAAATGATCGGGGGTTAGAGTTTGAGGGAAAGGCTTCGGTGTAGCAGATTGTCCTAAATTTAAAATATGAAAACATATTTTTTTGTTATAGCTGCTTTGTTGTGTAGTCTTCCGGGTTTCAGTCAAACTTCACTTGACTCAGTTAAAATGGTAATCAACAAAATGTTTACAGCAATGAAAACGGGAGACAGTATCATGTTGACTCAATGCTTTGCTGACACTGCTATTTTACAGACCATAGTTAAAAACAAAGAAGGCAAAGTTTCTATAAGAAATGAAGATGTTCGAGACTTTGCAAAACAGATCGCAAAATTGCCTAAAGGTGACGCCGATGAACGGATAACATTTGATATGATAAAGCTAGATGCAGACCTGGCCATCGCCTGGACACCTTATCAATTTTATTACAAAGGAAACTTTAGCCATTGTGGTGTAAACTCTTTCCATCTTGTGAGGATAAACGGCCAGTGGAAAATTCAATACCTGATTGATACCAGGAGAAAGGATAACTGCATTTAAAACCGGGATTTTGAGGACTGCGTTGGAAGAAGCGGGATTTCATGATTTGATTTTGATTAAACAGAAAATAAAAGATGAGAAAGGATTTTTCCCGGCCACAGCTTCTTAAAATGTCGACTTAAGCGGCTGTGGGACGCTTTCGACTATTTACGAGGTTTTTTAACTCCCATAAAATATAGTTTATTGCTACGATTAACATCAGATAAAAGGAGATCATTTTTATGATGATTTTCATCCAATCGTTTTCATTAACGTCACTATAACAGTC
>JAOQAJ010000398.1 GCA_025963675.1 Segetibacter sp. | reverse complement strand
CCAAAGCATATTTTGGAGCATAACAAACGGGAATTTTTAAACGTCGGATAGTTTGTTTGAGCTCTTTTATTGATTGAAATAACAAATTTTCAAGTTGTTCTTTTATTGTAACGAACGCTGGTTGGTGCCGATATTTTTTACGGACGGCGACAACATCATAATGAACCGTTATAGAACTGTAGGCAGGAACAATGTCTTTTATACCAATAAAACAAGCTTCTTTTATAGCGTGTGATGTAGCTAATACTTTTCGATTTAGATTCACTTCTATTATGCTGCCGTAATTTATAACCAGCGAAGAATCACCTAGTGGAGAAATTGTAAATGAATAATCCATTACTTCTATTAATTCATGTAATGTTTGAATCGATCTTTCACGCCTTACTTTTCAAATAGTCAAAATTTACTTATTCAGCCAAATACTTTTCAACCTTGTAAGTTGCAGGGATTTTATAAGAAAGTTGTTGGGTGATTGAATTTGGATCTTTGAAAAAGTCTCATGCGGAAAGAAAATTTCGGTCATCGTTGTTAAGCCATTATCTGCAAATAATTCAATAGAAGCATTGTCAACAACAAGGGTTATTTCATCATTTGGTCTTGATGAAAAACGCGGAGCAATATGTCTTTTTGCAAAGCCTTTGTCAAACTCTGTTTTGCCTGAGTTCGTTCGATCTATATAAAATTCGTTGGCTGATTTATCAAAACCGACAACCACCTTTTCGCCAGGGTTATTCGATAGAGTCAGCGAAAAAGTTTCAAGCTTTTCTGTTGATAACTGTAACTTAAACGGTCCGGTAATCTTACCTGCTGTTGCAGTTACATTGTAGTCCGTAGCATTGATATTTTCACTGGTTGTGGATGTAGCAACCAAAGTATTTAATTCTGGTGAAGGACGTGAAGTAAGCAGGTACTTTTCTCCGACTTTTTCAATGCCTAAATCACGCGGTATCGTCATTGCACTTCGCCAAGGATCAGTCGGAACAACCTGCGCATATTGCCAGTTACTCATCCATCCAAGGAAAATTTTCCTGTTACCTGTATTTGAAAAGGTAATGCCTGCATACTCATCCGGCCCGTAATCCAGCCACCTGGTATCTGTTTGAAAAGGGGTGAACGTGTGGCCATCAAACTGACCAGTAAAATATTGTGTGGCAGAGCCGCCATTTGGGCCACCAGGATTAATGTTTACTATCAGGATCCAGATCCTCTGGCCATTATAGTCCATCGAAAAAAGATCAGGACATTCCCACACCCCACCATGCGCACCGACTTCTTTTCCAAACTCACTTTCCTTTGTCCAGTTTTTAAGATCAGGGGATGAGTAAAAAGTAATATGATCAAGGACGGCCAAAGTCATGATCCATTTTTTACCAGCCTCATACCATTCAACCTTTGGATCCCGGAAGTCTTTTATACCCGGGTTTTTCACAACCGGGTTATTAGCATATTTAGTCCAGGTTTTACCATCATCTAAACTATAAGCAATACTTTGATTTTGGTAAGTACTTGTTCCTGCCTTTTCGCCTGCCGGATCGTGATGCGTAAAGATGGCAACCAAAGGAATTTTTCCATCTCTGGCAAAACCTGAAGTGTTGTTAACATCGGCCACAGCGCTTCCCGAAAATATATAACCGAGACTATCAGGATATAAAGCAACCGGCTGATGTTCCCAATGCATTAGATCTTTACTCGTTGCATGTCCCCAATGCATGGGCCCCCATTTGGTCCCGCCGGGAAAATACTGGTAAAACAGGTGATAGGTATTGTTGTAGTAAACCATACCGTTGGGATCGTTCATCCAATGCGCCTCAGGGGAAAAATGAATTTGTGGACGATGAGGTTCGTTGTAAGCTCCTCGTGTTAAAGCCTGCTTGTTGGCTGTAGCGCATCCGGTAAACAAAGCAATTAGTACAATATATTTCAGGCGGGTCATGAAGTGGTAATAATGAGTTTTAGAAAAAAAATTATAGATACAATAATAAACAAAAGGAATGGTAAAGGCTAAGGAGCTATTAATACATTATGGCTTCGCTAATTGTTTTTATATCGGTAAAATTTAGCAGGAAAAAATAATTTAAGAAACACAACTTGTGGTCATTTAACTCATACCTTCCAAAGGATAATGGTAAAATAATCATCACAGAATGCGGATGGGTGAGTATGCGTCAATAGTCTTGAAGCGATGAATAACAGGCCGAAGCAAACACCCTTTGAAGTTATTTTTCAGGAAGATTTTGTATACCAGCGTAAGTATTTCATAGCATCATCGTTGCGTCGCAATCCGTTCATCTAATAGTTCATTACAAAGCTTTTGTTGAGCAAAAGTAATAGGGGACGGCTGGCTCATTTAAAAGTATTCCGTATAGGTAACCTGTGAAGTTGATTTTTGAATGAGGCGCGGAAAAGATTTTACAAGACTGAATCCCGTGTTGCTTATTTCGTAGCCAAGTAATCGGTTATTCTTAAAATCTTTGTTTTACCAAATACTTTTATATCAAGTAAATCTTTATCTCCCATGATTAGACGCGTAGCCTTGCCGTCTTTTGCAAGTGAAAGCAAAAAATCATCTTTTGGGTCACGGCAAGCTGTAACCGGAGTTATAATTTCTATAAATTCTCCTTCATTTCTCATTTGAATTAACAAGCTTTCCAAATCTGCCAGGGAAAAGTACTTTTTGAATTTCGGTCTCTGAGCGACTTCAACAAATTCGTCAATTAAGGTTTGGCTAAAGAGAAGAGTAATAAGTTTGTCCGCAAATATGTGGTCAATTGTAGAAAAGTTATTAGTCAATAAGAAACTGATCCAAAGGTTAGTGTCAATTATAATTCTATCCTTTTTCTTTGGCATAACGTTTAGCTCTTACTAATTCAACTTCCTTTGTTATTTCGTCTAACGATGGTGGCGCTTTTTCGGCTTTTTTGCGTAGTCTCCCAACAACTTTTAATAGGTTATTGCCGGCTAAATCCTTAATGGAAATTAAATTTAGATCGGCAAGGTCCTGGAGAAGTTTTCTGGCTTTAGGATCTAATATTTCAACTTGAACTGTCTTCATATATCAAATATAAAGAATTAGAATGGTCGGTTTTCGGAACGCTTCTAACCAAGGGCCATTTTAGACTTCTCTTTGCTCATTATCTTGAAAATGTACAAGTGTGCGACGCAACAGCCGCTAAATAAAATAACAACGGTTTGGTCCACACAGAAATACTACACAAACAAGAAAATGGGCGTTTTCCTGATCATATTATTGCTCTAATACTTGGAGAAAAAAAACTGACTTGGCTTCTGAAGGTTTATAAGAAGTGGCGTTTAGGACAGAGAGCGAAAGTTGATTGACGGAAAGTGGAGATAATGGCAATAAAAGACCATTCTATTCTAATGTGATAAAGAGGTATTTGCTAAGTGATTCGAAAAATATATAATCTGTATTACTGAAATTATAATTCTTCTCCTCGTTACTTACTTTCCGTGTTGCTTTCTCTAAACTTGCTTTATTCTGTATCCTTCTGCACTCGAGGAAAAGCAAACCAATGCCAAAAGTTAGCAAGGTTAAAATCAGTCGTAAATTGGTTTTGTGTTTCATAACAGCGGCATTAACTGTTTGTACTACGAATATAATCGTAAATAGTTACATTATTATTTTGTCCTATTTCTAAATTTGCTGTTTTACAAATAATTAACACGTCTTTTTTCAACTGATTCACCTTCAAATTTTTTAATCGATCCTTTACAACACTTTTTAAAAAAACGTTGCATCAGGCACGAACTATTTTCTTAATAGTAACTTTGCTTTTCCTAAAAAGATCTGACATGAACGAAAACTTTGTAAGCCGGATAGAGACTGAACTAAAGGAAATAGAATCAGCAGGATTGTTTAAAACAGAAAGGGTAATTACAAGCGAGCAGGGGCCTGAAATAACTGTAAATGGAAAAACGGTTTTAAATTTTTGTGCTAATAATTATTTGGGATTATCATCTCACCCACAAGTGATTGAAGCGGCACACAAGGCGATCGATTCTCATGGCTATGGCATGAGCAGTGTGCGTTTCATTTGCGGTACCCAGGACATTCATAAAGAGCTTGAACAAAAGTTAGCAGATTTTTTAGGCACCGAAGACACGATATTATATGTAGCAGCGTTCGATGCAAACGGCGGAGTATTCGAACCTTTATTTAATGAACAGGATGCAATTATAAGTGACGCATTAAATCATGCTTCAATTATTGACGGAGTGAGGTTGTGTAAAGCGCAAAGATTTCGTTACGAGCACAACAGCATGGAAGACCTTGAAGACAAACTGAAGTCGACACAAGGCTTGCGCAGCCGCGTTATTGTAACCGATGGATCATTCAGTATGGATGGAACAATTGCGCAGTTAGATAAAATTTGTGACCTGGCTGATCAATATGACGCAATTGTAATGATAGACGAAAGTCACAGCAGCGGTTTCCTCGGTAAGACCGGAAGAGGCACGCACGAGTATCGTGGTGTAATGGGACGTATCGATATTATTACCGGCACCCTGGGCAAAGCACTTGGCGGTGCCAGTGGTGGTTTCACAAGCGGAAGAAAAGAAATTGTTGAAATGCTCAGGCAAAGAAGCCGTCCATATTTGTTTAGTAATACCGTTGCCCCAAGTATAGTCGGCGCGTCTATCGCTGTATTAAACATGCTGACAGAAACTACCGAACTCAGAGACAAGCTTGAAAATAATACCAGGTACTTCAGGCAAAAGATGACAGAAGCGGGATTCGACATTAAGCCCGGAGATCATCCTATAGTGCCAATCATGCTATACGAAGCAACCGTTGCCCAGGAGTTTGCAGCGCGTTTATTAGAAGAAGGTGTTTATGTTATTGGATTCTTTTACCCGGTCGTGGCTAAAGGTCTTGCGAGAATTCGTGTGCAACTGAGTGCTGCGCATGAACCCCATCACCTGGATGCGGCAATAAAAGCATTTACTAAAGTTGGTAAGGAACTGGGAGTTATAAAATCTGCCAGGGCTGAAATAGTTTAGAATACAACCGTAGAAATAAAATTAGCCCGGATCGAAAATCCGGGCTTTTGTATTAATTCAATTTCGGCATCAAAAAATTCGTTTTGATGAGTGTATACGGTAAGGAAATTTTTAAGGCAATTAAAGCGCTGCGCTAAACCTACACTTTTAAAACCCTTATATTTATTGCCATAAAACTTCATTTTCTAAACCTAACCACTATATTGTTGTTGTGGTAGTGGTTGAATGAATAATCAAACATCTATAACAACTTTATGACAAAAAACGAATCGGTTGTATATAAGGTAAAGGTGAATGAATTCGAATTTTCCTTTACACAGTATGAAGTTGATGCAATTGATTTGGTACAAAAATCTCCGGCAGAATTTAACCTGGTTAGAAATCACAAATCTGTTAATGCTATTTTGATTGATGCAGATCAATCTGCAAAATCACAAATCATAGAAATAGAGGGAGAAAACTATGACGTACAAATCAAAGACGAGCTCGACCAGGTGCTTGATACAATGGGATTTAGTACTGCCACCGGCGAACAGATAAAAGAGATCAAAGCACCAATGCCGGGTCTTGTACTTGAAGTTGCAGTTACAGAAGGCCAGCAGGTACACCAGGGCGATAAAATCTTAATACTGGTAGCCATGAAGATGGAAAACAGCATCATGACTCATACAGATGCAACGATTAAACGAATTGCCGTTAAGGCGGGTGAGGCTGTTGAAAAAGGACAGGTGTTGGTGGAGCTGGAATAGGTTGAAAGATGACGGATGACGGGTGACAGATGACAGACAAACCCCGACCGCAAACATTAAATCAAAAATTCAAAACCGCAAATGCCAAACCCAAAACACAGAACCCGAAATTCGAAACCCGAAACTCAATGAAAAAAATTCTTGTTGCTAACCGTGGAGAAATTGCATTGCGCATTATGCGAACGATTCGTAAAATGGGTATACAATCGGTTGCAGTTTTTTCAGAAGCAGATCGAAATGCGCCGCATGTTTTATTTGCCGATGAAGCGGTATGTTTAGGAGCTGCGGCTTCATCAGAATCGTATTTAAATGCAGAAAAAATTCTATTTTATTGTAAAGAATTAGAGGTTGATGGTATTCATCCCGGATACGGTTTTTTAAGTGAGAATGCTGATTTTGCTCAAAAGGTGCAGGAAGCAGGAATTACTTTTATAGGACCAGGTCATGAAGCGATGCGGGTGATGGGCTCTAAACTCGCAGCCAAGGAATGTGTGAAGCAATACAATATACCAATGGTGCCGGGGATTGATAAAGCGATTGACGACATAACTATTGCAAAAGAAACTGCGAATCAAATTGGTTATCCAATTCTGATCAAAGCATCCGCCGGCGGTGGAGGTAAAGGAATGCGGGTTGTTGAAAGTGATGCTGATTTTGAAGAACAAATGCAAAGAGCGATTAGCGAAGCGGAAGCATCTTTTGGTGATGGTTCTGTGTTTATTGAGAAATATGTGAAGTCCCCAAGGCATGTGGAGATACAGGTGCTTGCAGATAACTATGGAAACACAGTTCATTTGTTTGAGCGCGAATGCAGCATACAACGCCGTCACCAAAAGGTGGTAGAAGAATCTCCTTCAGTTGTATTGACCCCGGAGATAAGGAAGAAAATGGGTGAAGCTGCCGTGATGGTAGCAAAAGCCTGTAACTATACAAGCACCGGTACGGTTGAGTTTTTGATGGACGATGAATTGAACTTTTATTTCCTCGAAATGAATACCAGGCTACAGGTTGAACATCCTGTTACTGAAATGATCACAGGAATTGATCTCGTGGAAGAACAAATAAAAATTGCCAGGGGTGAAAATTTAAGTTTTACGCAAGATGATCTTACAATTAATGGTCACTCTGTTGAATTAAGAGTGTATGCTGAAGATCCGCTCAATGATTTCTTACCTTCCATTGGTACGCTTTCAACTTATAAAAAACCATCAGGCGATGGCGTACGGGTAGATGATGGCTACGAAGAAGGTATGTCCATTCCTATTTATTATGATCCTATGATTGCTAAACTGGTCACGCATGGAAAGGACCGGACTGAGGCAATTCAAAAAATGAAAGCGGCCATTAAAAGTTTTAAGATTGAAGGACTGTCTACAACACTACCATTCGGCACTTTCGTTTTCGAGCATCAGGCTTTTCTTACCGGAAAATTTGATACTCATTTCGTAAGAACTTATTATACCCCGGAGTTGATAAAAGAAAAACAAAAAGCCAATGCTCAAGCGGCGGCCTTAATTGCGTTAAAGTTTTGGCAGCAACAACAAAAGGTGGTGAAGGCAGTGGAACCCGGGACAACAAACTGGAAAAGAAGACTAGCCTGATAAAGCATTTGGGGCAATTAGAAGTGAGGTTTTAATAAATCAATTTTTGTTAAGTTTATTTAGCCCAACGATATTGCTACTATGATACATCCTTGCGTCGCACCCTTGTACAAATTTTTCAATATTCAGCGGACCAGTACAACATCGGGTAATTACACAAAAGAGATTTGTTGTACGATTAATACATCTCTTTTGGTCAGTGCCGTCAGGCAGGAAATATCAGTAGCAGAAGATAAATATTCTAGAAGACGTTCCAGTGCCGTAGGCACCGAATATTAGTCAGGGAAATTTCCGGTACCAGTGGCATTAGAAATTCTTTTTTTTACCAACATTATGTCGCATCGCGACACAATATAATACTGCATCTTACCCCCTCTCCTTTGGAGAGGGCCGGGGTGAGGTAAAAAAACAACTACAATGAAATCGAAGGTTGAAATACTAAGAGAGAAAATCGAAAAAGGAAAATTAGGTGGCGGCAAAGCAAGGATCGAAACGCAACATAAGAAAGGAAAACTGACTGCCAGAGAGCGCATAAATCTGTTAATGGATCCGGGGTCATTTGAAGAAATAGGCGCCTTAGTTCTACATCGCACCAAAGATTTCGGAATGGAAGATCAGCAGTTTTACGGCGATGGTGTGATAACCGGTTACGGTACTGTAAACGGAAGACTTGTTTATGTATTCGCCCAGGACTTTACTGTGTTTGGTGGCGCCTTATCAGAAACACATGCAGAGAAGATTTGTAAGATCATGGACATGGCGATGAAGGGAGGAGCACCGATGATTGGTTTGAATGATTCAGGTGGTGCCAGAATCCAGGAAGGTGTGCGGTCGCTGGGTGGATATGCTGATATCTTTTATCGCAATGTTCAATCATCTGGTGTTATCCCACAGATCTCTGCTATCATGGGACCATGTGCCGGCGGTGCCGTATATTCTCCGGCAATGACTGATTTTACCATTATGGTCGAGCACACCAGTTATATGTTTGTTACTGGTCCTAACGTCGTAAAGACAGTAACCCATGAAGAAGTAAGTTCTGAAGAGCTTGGCGGTGCATCCACTCATTCAACTAAATCAGGGGTCACACACCTTACCGCCATCAATGACATGGAATGTATTTCAAAGGTAAAAAAGCTCTTGAGCTATATGCCCCAAAATTGCGAAGATCCTGTTTTGAAAACCCCTTATACGCTTGGCGACGAAACAAGAGAGATCCTGGAAACCATCATTCCTCAAAGTACTAATCAACCGTACGATATCAAGTCGGTTATCAATGGAATTTGTGATACAGATTCATTTTTTGAAATTCACGGTTCCTATGCTGAAAACCTCGTTGTAGGTTTTGCCCGGCTTGCAGGCCGAAGTATTGGAATTGTAGCCAATCAGCCAATGAGGTTGGCAGGTGTACTAGACATTGACAGTTCTAAAAAAGGTGCTCGTTTCACGCGCTTTTGTGATTGCTTTAATATTCCATTACTGGTGCTGGTTGATGTGCCCGGTTTCTTGCCGGGGACAGACCAGGAATGGCATGGCATCATCACCAATGGTGCAAAGCTTTTGTATGCACTAAGTGAAGCTACCGTGCCAAGGATAACAGTGATCACACGCAAAGCTTACGGCGGCGCATACGACGTAATGAACTCAAAACACATTGGTGCAGACATGAACTATGCATGGCCCACTGCCGAAATTGCTGTAATGGGTGCGAAAGGAGCAAGCGAGATCATTTTCAAAAAGGAAATTTCAGAAGCGGAAGACCCGGCAAAAAAACTGTTGGAAAAAGAGGCCGAGTATGCGGAGAAATTTGCTACCCCTTATCTCGCCGCTGAAAGAGGGTTTATTGATGAAGTAATTGAACCAAGGGAGACCAGGAAAAAACTGATTAAAGCATTTGCGATGTTGGAAAATAAAGTGGTTAAAAGGCCAAGAAAAAAGCATGGAAATATTCCTTTGTAGCATTTTAAACTTTCATCCGTAAGCTCTCTTCCTGTTAACGACTATGCAGAAACAATAACGGGTCAATCTTTCGTTAGAAAGAAAAAGCCAGCGATGAAAGCAATTAGAGTTGTTGGTTACGAAATAAAAATGGGAGACGTAATTTTAGAAGAAAAGCTGTTCCTTATTTGTCTGAACCAGATCAGGTAAAGGTTCTTTGAGATCGTTGATCCCCGCTGCATTGCTTGCGAGCTGAAGGATCAACTTTTCTCTTCGTGCGTTTTTATCATTTTGATTAACTGCTGAAAAGTCGAAATCACATTTGAGGTTGCAGGAATCTCATAATACTCCTCGTGTCTGGTGCGAATAACAGGACAAACCAAATGAAATTCTTTATCAATTAGACGTTTAAAAAAATCCCTGTTTAAATGTACCACCCGTATCAATGTGGTCCTGCTTCCTTTTACCTCTTGCACATGAATGAGGAAGTGATTTTTACCAATATTTGAAGTTAGCTTTCGATAAGCGTTTCTAAGTTTATCAGGACGAAACCAAAGGGCTGAAGAAAGCTCCATTTTGATATTTGGCCCTGTTACTTCTGCGTAAGCATCAGCTTTTGGAATATATAAATCGGCATCTCCTATTTCGCAATTATTGTCACTTGCGTTGCCTTTGATATAAGAACTGGTTCCTGCGCCCATTCCTGATAATTGAACTGCATAGCCAGTTTCCTGCTCAATCAGTTTCTTTATAAAATCCTCTTTTTTACTTGCTGTCTCCCAAAGATGTTGGTACGCATCTTTCCAATAATGTTTATCCATTATGCAAGTTTTTAGAAGATAGGTAAGGAGACTTGCAACAAGATACTTTAAAATATTTATTAATATATGAGGTGAGAATAAAAACACAGGAATGAAAGTGATGACGATCAGTTCAATCGCGGTCGATTTTGAAAAAGAATGCGTACAGAATAAACGGCCTGGTCATCCTTCTAAAGAGTGGAAAAAGCAGAATAAAAATAAAGAGTACAAGTGAGTGACACAACGATGGTCAGCGAAGATTTGCTGCACGTCCCCAAAAAATGAAACTACAGGAAATACTTATCTGCTACATTCCTGATGAACCAGGATGGCTTTATAATATTTTAAATTGTTAGCGATTAAGCCATTTACAAATTCTCCTTTGTTATTTGTATATCCGCAGATCACATTCTTGTTACGCTTGTATGTAACGTTTTCGCAAATGCCATTTTCGTTATTTGTAATCAATATGCATTTTCGGTTGCCGCCATCTTTATTATTTAATTTCATAGTGGCATGTAGGGTCGTGCCTGAACCGGCAAAAAAATCGAGGATAGTTGAATTTGCATCGGAAGATTGTTCAAGCAGCTGCATAATTAATGCAGTAGGTTTAGGATGCTCAAAAACTTTATCCCCTAAGATTTCCTGCAGTTCTTTTGTTCCTGAAGTGTTGTACGTGGCATAAATGGTATTGTTTTTTCTTTTGCTTTCAGGAGTAGTTTCGCTGATGATCCAGCTTGAGATTGGAAGGGTTTGAAATTTTGCTTCGCTTTTGAACCTTTTAATCAACGGAGAACCTTCTGCAGTTTTCGGAAACAAAATTCTTCTTTCATCAATTTTTTTCATCATCGTTTCCGGGTTATACGGCCAGTACCTTCCTTTTGGCGGCCAGAATTCGTTTCCTGTTCCTGGATCAACAACAGCATACAGGGTGTTTCCGCCTGGTTTACTTGCAGAAAGATTATCAGCTATCCATGCACCTCGCGGGTCATTATCGGGGTTCTTATATCTCGAAAACGTGCGTTGTATTCCGTTTAGGCGACCAAGTGTTTTACCATAGATTAAGATGCTTTCATGGTCTTTACTAAAATTGGTTACGTTGTCCATTGACCCGGTCCTCGTTAGCCACGCCATTTCACCGTAACAGTTTTCTTCTCCAAATATTTCATCGCACAACAGTCTCAACTGAGCCCGTTCGTTATCGTCTATTGAAATAAAGATTACTCCTTTGTCGCTTAACAACCGTTTTGCAATTTGCAGCCTTTTATGCATAAAGCTGAGCCACTTACTATGCCTGTAGCTATCATCCTTATCTACCGACCGGTCGTTATATTTAAACTCCTTGCTTCCTGTGTTATAGGGAGGGTCTATGTAAATAACATCTATAAGATTTTGGTGGGTTGATATCAAAGACGTTAAAGCGTATAAATTTTCACCTTCAATGATTGTATGGTTGGGACTATTGGTATCATTGATAATCGCTTTTTCTTCTACTTCTTTCAAAACCGGAATTTTATCTCTTAATTCCTCTTCTACATTTTCAGTTTTATCTTCCCATACTAACCCATATTTTTTCCTGGTATTAATCAAATCAATAAGAAACATTCTTTCTTCATCAGAAATTCCTTTCAATTGTTCTAGTTTCTGTATCAGATCTGTTTTGTTCATCTAAAGAAAGGCTTTAAAGCAGACAAATAATGAGACCGTGGTGGTCGTTGCAAGATATTACAAACCGAAGAGTAAAGGAGCAAGATGAACTGTTGGAAGCGGTAACGAGGGAATTGAAAACAGCAAAATCTCCTTCATTTCAAAAAACAAAGGAGAATGAATACAGATGTTTTTTTACTGATTTTGGTGAAGAAAAAATTTTCGCAGCAGAGACATAAAGAGAGCCTTTATTAAAACAAGTCCCGGTTAATTTTTACAAGCTTTATCAGTTACTGTACTCATTCCGCCCGCCATATTTGTCACATTAGTGAAGCCGTTCTGTGTCAATAAGTAACTGGCCCTTGGACTTCGGTGGCTATGAGAACAGTAAACAAGCACTTCTTTATTTTTTAAGCCGCTAATGCTGGAAAGCTTGCTTTCCAATTCCTGAACAGGGATGTTAATGGAGTTTTTGAGGGTCCCAAAATTTGGGTTGGCCTTTCCTTCAAATTCTTCCTTTGTACGAACATCAAGCAAAATTGCACCAGGGTGGGTTTTAATATAATCACAAATGGTTGACGGCTCAATTGATTTGAAAGTAATGGAAGATTTTTTTACCAATTGCATGTGGCATTGCTCACATTCGCCCGTTTTACTGTACGTAGCTTTATCACAGTCATCGCCGCAAGGAAGACATTGATAAAGCTCGCCGTTTTTTTTCTTTGATGGTTGAGATGCCACGCTGTCTGTGCAACTCGTGCAAAGTATAAGTGAGAAGCTGAAGATCAAAAACAACAAGGGTGCAGTTATTTCTTTCATTTCTTAAAGATATTAAGAAACCACGAAGAAGTTGTTTTGCAAATGCAGAAGCAATTGCCGGTGGTTTGTTTGCAACGAGCATGGCTTACCTAACATTAGTAAAGCTTCCTAACAATTTGAATATTACTGCAGCTTTTTGTACATGTCTTTATCTTTAATCTCTTAAAATGTTTAAAGTATAATTACTATGGAGAATGAAAAGGGTAAACCCTGGCGGATAAGGCTTCATGAGATAATTTACGAATCAAACACAGTTGCAGGTAAGGCATTTGATGTGTCGCTGCTGGTATTAATTGTTGCGAGCATTGTAATAGTTATGCTGGACAGCGTGGAGCGGTGGCACAACGCCTATGGCAACTTGTTTTTTAAGCTCGAATGGCTATTTACCATCCTGTTTACCCTTGAGTATATCTTGCGGTTGATAAGTATAAAAAAGCCTCTGAGCTATGTCTTCAGCTTTCTTGGTATGATCGACATGCTCGCTATTATTCCTGGTTACTTAAGCATATTTTATTCTGGTGCCCAGTCGTTGCTGGTGTTTAGGGGGCTTCGACTGCTCCGGATTTTCAGAATATTTAAGCTTACCCACTTTTTGTCTGAGATGAAATTCCTGGGTGGTGCTATAAAAGGAAGCCTTACGAAGATTAGTATTTTCATGCTGGTTGTCTTAACACTGGTGATCATACTTGGCTCACTAATGTATTTAATAGAGCGGGCCCAGAACGGCTTTACCAGTATACCTGAGAGTATTTACTGGGCTATTGTTACCATTACAACGGTTGGATACGGAGATATTTCTCCCGTAACACCTTTAGGTAAATTTGTCGCCAGTTTTATTATGCTAATGGGTTATGGCATCATAGCCGTCCCAACCGGCATTCTGACTACAGAGATGGCCCGGGCAGCAAGTAGAAAAGAACAAAAAAACGAAGTTTGCCCGGGTTGTGGCAAGGAAGGGCACGATTTGGACGCAAAGTTTTGTAAGAATTGTGGGACCTTTCTGTAGAACGCTTGTTTCCAAATTATTGGTTTGAACGTCTGGTTCATTTTACAACTTCTATGTAATCCTCATTTAAACACATTTCACGTTTTTGAGTGAAATCAAGGACAAATGTTCATTTGCCTCACGGTAGATGCACGATTACGGAATAATAAAAGTTCAAAAGTTCAACTCCTTTATTAATCTGCGTTATCAACTAGTACCTTAATTTGAGTATTACAAGCTGTTGAATAGGACTCGGAATACATATTTGCGCCAATAGTTCGTCCCGTTTCATTTGAAAATTCACTAATTCTAAAGCTCACGCTTTTTACCACGTACCTGCTGCCATCTATTTTTAAAAGCTGGCCAACATCAACAAACGGAAGTTGATCTGCAGAATGTTTTTGAATGCTAAGTGCTTCTTTCAATTCATCAGAATTATAAATAGTTTGAAGTGTAGCACCCTTAACATGTTTTATTGTAATTGTTGCGACTAACGTCGCTAATTCATTTTCTGCCATGTTGTGTTTTTTAAGAAAGAACCGTGAATAATATTCTTGAAAAAGTTGCTTGTTGAAAGCAGAGTCAATCTACCATTTGGTATGAGCGTAGGCTAGAGAAGGAAAATCTAATGTAATGACAAATTATATAGAAAGCAAGCTTACACCTTAAACTAAAAGATCTGACTTTGTTGATGTTGCTTGAATGTTGCAACAGTATCCGAAAGCGAGTCAGGAGGATAATTGAAGTTTAGGCAAGTTGCAAAGCACGAGTATTAGCACTACATTTAATACTACTCCCAAAACAACTATATGAAAGCAGTATTTCTATTATTACTAATTTCTTCAAGCACCTTTGCCTTAAGCCAGGTGAATGATTCCGTTCATAGAAACAGACCTCACCCTAGCCTTAAAAAGTTAGATAGAACCAGGGTGGTTGTGGGAAAGACTAATGAAACACCTACATCACCTAACCTTAGGCCGATAAATACAACACAAAGCGGAATATATTTAAGTAGTAAACAAATAAAGGGGCTTACGGCTGCGGGAGGTTTACACTATGGACACAAAGCATTACTTTATGGAGATCACCTTGCCATGTCGAAAGCGCTATCCCAAAAGTCTTTAGGAATGATAACCGAAAAAAAAGCGCTTTTGCTTTTAGCAGCGGGGAAAAAAATGGCATTAAAAAGTCCGGCTAAAATGTTTACGTTAGCAGTTACCGCTGGCGGCGCCTACTATTTTGTTAAGGACTGGCTTGGGGAGGATGACGAGGCCACGACTAACGTAAACCCCGTTTCAGTTCAAAAATAAATCCGCATAGAACTACCCTTTTCTGTTTCGGTGCTAATTTTAAATGCCCTCCGCATGAACGTGAATTTCTTCCTAAGACCTTGCTCGGACTGAATTTCAAATTTTTGGTGGTCGGTGGTTGACGTCCCTATATCAACCGCAGCCACATTTTGGCAAAGAGAATTTCCCTCTATACCTCTGGCGATCTTGCTGCCTTGGGGTACCTGGTTTACTATACCGGCAGGAACGGAGGTTGCGACGATTGGAATTGTTGGTGGAGACGAGGCAGTATCAGTAACCTGAACAGGCGGATCCTCTATTGGCTCCATGCTGCATCTTACTCAAAAGTTATTTTTCATTTTTGTAGGCTGTGTAATCAACGAAAAGGCGATAAAGATTGAATTGTCTAAAGAAACTGACAAACCATTATCTTGTAGTGACTAACAGATAAACTTCTTGCCGTGAAAAAAATTTTCAAAAGCCTGCTCCTATGCAGCACCAGCATGTTATTATTCCAGGCAGTAAAAGCACAAACTTCGGCCAGGCCAGGCCCTTCTGCTAATGCAGCAAATACAAATCGCTCTAAAACTACAGTCAGTAAACAAGGCTGGAGACCGCTCTTCAACGGCAGGGATCTCACCGGCTGGAAGCACGTGGGTAAAGGCGGTATGCTTATCGAAGACGGCATGATTCGCGGTAAAGGCGGAATGGGACTGTTGTACTACACCAAAGAAAAGTTTGGTAATTGCACCATTCGAGTGGTTTACAAAATGCAGAAAGAAAACAGCAACGCCGGCGTGTTCATCCGTATACCGATAGAGCCGCACGAAGAGTGGATGCCGGTATTTTATGGCTATGAAGTGCAGATCGACAACCATCCCGAAACCTCCAACGAAGACGACTACCACGTCACCGGTACTCTCTACTCACTAACCAAACCGCTGGCGAAGCCAGGTAAGCCAGGACCAGAGTGGAATACGATGGAAATAACTTTAGACGGTCCCCGTACCATTGTAACTGTCAATGGCCGGAAGGTGACCGATTACAAAGAAGGCGACCCCGTTCCTGCCCGCAAATTCGACTTTGAGCCTCACCATGGCCGTCGTCCTGATGCAGGTTATATAGGCCTGCAAAATCATGGTGAGAATGATGTTGTTTACTTCCGGGAAGTTGCCGTAAAACCCCTTCACAAAAAATAACGAGATCATGAGCAATAACGAGGTAAAACCAAAGGAAGGCGTCAGCCGGGCAGATTTTATAAAAAAGGCTGCAATGGCATCGGCAGCATTTTACATTGTACCGCGATTTGTATTAGGTGGAAAGGGTTATGTAGCCCCAAGCGATAAGTTATACATTGCTGCTGTCGGCTGTGGCGGGGAAGCAGCAAGTGACATTCGCCATTTTGCCACTACTCCTAAAAAAAATGCAGTCATTGCCTTTCTGTGCGATGTCGACGAACGACAAGCCGCACCACGACGCAAGGAGTTTCCAAACGCACCCTTCTACCACGACTGGCGCGAGATGTTCGATAAAGAGAGTAAAAACTTTGATGCGGTAACTGTCGCAATTCCCGATCACAACCATGCAATCGTTGGTCTTAGCGCTATGAAGCTTAAGAAGCATTTGTACCTGCAAAAACCCTTGACCCACGACATTTACGAGGCGCGCATACTTACCCAAGCTTCACAAAAGTACAAGGTCGTAACCCAGATGGGCGACCAGGGCGCTTCCTGCGATGGTATGCGTACCCTGCGTGAATGGTTCGAAGCAGGCCTGATCGGTGATATTCAAAAAGTATATTGCTGGACTGACCGTCCGGTGTGGCCGCAAGGCATTTCATGGCCCGATGCTAAGCCTGCAGTTCCCAAAGAACTCAATTGGGACCTGTGGTTAGGCACAGCGCAACAAACAGACTATATCGAAAACCTGGTCCCCTTCAACTGGCGCGGGTGGTGGCAATTCGGTACCGGTGCGCTGGGCGATATGGGCTGTCACATTATGGGACCCCCTTTTAAGTTGCTTAGGCTCGGATATCCAACGGAGATCTCAGGCAGCGCCAGCACGGTTTACAACGGCATTTTCAAAGAAGGAATTTATCCCGAAAGCGGCCCCGTGTCCAGTTCCATCAAATTCAAATTCAAACAGCCCAACGGTAAGCCCCTCGACCTCTATTGGATGGACGGCGGCATTACACCAGAACGTGTGACAGAGCTTGATCCCGATGTCAACATGAATGAAGCGTTGGGAGACTGGCCCGGCGAAAACGACTTTGAAGGCTGTACCCTCTTTATCGGAACAAAAGGCAAAGTTTCGTGTGGCTGGGGCGGCAGTCATCCCCGGCTGTTACCGTTATCACGCAACAAAGACATTCATATTCCTAAAAAATATCCGCGTGTACCAGGCGACATGGATGGCCATTGGTGGCAATGGGTAGACGCCTCTATTGCCGGCTACGGAAACATGGAAGTCAGTTCACCTTTCCAGGGCTATGCCGGTCCGCTTACCGAGACTGTTTTGCTGGGCAACCTGTTATTGCGAAGCTTCAACCTGCAGCAAAAGATAAACCGTAAAGACCCCGTATACGGCAATATGGAATCATACAAATTCAACGGCCGGTACATCAGCCTTAAGTGGGATGGAGCCAACATGAAAGTGACCAACTTCGCGCCGGCCAATCAATTTATAAAAAGAGAATACCGGAAAGGTTGGGGAGATATAACGTTGTAATAGCGATTGGGCTTAATTTTTTGGTCCATCCAATTGAATTGCTATAAACTGACTTTATCAAAAATTTTAATAGCCTTATACGTACTCTTTAAAAAGATACGTATTTTAGTATAAATAATTAGGCTATGACCACTAAGCTCACGTTAAGCATAAAGGAAGAAATTGTGAAAAAAGCTAAGCGAATTTCTCAGGTCAAGGGTAAGAGTGTAAGTAAAATAATTGAGGAGTACATTAGTTCTTTACCGGAAAAAGAACCAAAAAAAACTGCCTCTATCCGTGAAATCAGTAACAGCCTTAAAGAGGGTATTACGATACCCCCCGATATTAGTTATAAAGAATTTATAAGAGACAACCGGTACAAGGATTATGAAACGAAAAGTGTAAATAAATAGAAGATAATGAAGTACACTGTTTCTGCCGATGCAAATGTATTTTTGGACGGCTTGTTACAAAGGGGCGATACCGGTGCAGAGGCGTTGGAAATTATAGAACTTGCAGAAAGCAATCAACTAATCCTTTATATTAGTTCATCGAACCTAATGAATGTAGTATACTTCCTCGAAAAGGCCGGTAAAACCAACAATGAAATAATTCCTGCAGTAAAAAACTTACTTTCTTTTACTACTATCATTTCACCAAATAATTCGACTGTCATTAATGCGCTTGAGGCAAACTTCAATGATATAGAGGATGCAATACAATATTATACTGCACTACAGATCAAAGACAAAGATTATTTCATTACCTCCAATATCAAAGATTTTAAAAAAGCGACGGTTCAATTACCTGTTATTACCCCAAGGCAATTCTTAAAACTATATAAACCCAAAACCGGTAAAGGGGCTTAAAACTTATCTAAATCTGGAGTTGTGCATTAATCAACCCTTAACTTAATTCCGTCAACTATCATCCATCAACCGTCAACATATAAAGGTCGAACTCTTCACAAACACCCCCATAATATAGTAATCACATTTAGCTAAACGTTGGATGATTGCGTTTAGTTAATTTAAAATTTGAATAAGGCATTTTATAGATAAAGGTTTTTATACAGGCCGTCCAGATGGCGGTAAATAAAATGCTGAGGATCGACACAGAAACTACCAGCTTGAGAATATTATTATCAATCAAATTCATTTCATGAGCAAGTAAGGCTATTACCAGGCTGAGTTCGCCTATATTAGAAAGTAAGGCTCCCGCATAAATGCTATTTTTCCAGTCATATCCCAAAATCTTAAAACTGATGGCTGAAAACAAATTCTGGAAAATAACCAAAAAGCCGACACAGGTTATTATGAGCTTTACATTATCTGCGAAGTAACGAAGGTCAAATGTCAGTCCAAGGTAGACAAAGAACATTGCCATAAAAAAGGTTTTGAAGGGACGAAGAGAGTGCTCGATCCAATCAAATGCACGGATCTTTTTAAGTATAATTCCGGAAGCAAAGGCGCCGAGCGCAGTGCTTAGTCCAATACTGCTTGTGAGTATTGAAAACGCAAAACAAATACTGAGGCCAACGAATAACTGCAAATCGTGGTCGTTTTTAATAAAGCTTTCGAACGGAATTTTCAACTCCTGGATTTTGTTTACCCTCAGGATTAGCCAGGTGACGAAAACAGTTGATGCACAGAGTACCAGGACATGTTCGAAGCCTACTGACGGTCGGTTTAAAAAACGTAGTAAACTTAAGAGCGGTGTAAATGCAATATCCTGGATAATCAAAACAGATAAGATCAGGATGCCAAAGTCCGTTTTAAGAGCGTGATTGGTTTTAAGATACTCAGTAGCCACAGAAGTATTATTTAGCATCAGTATAAAAGACAGCACCAGTGCAGTCTGAAAATTAAGATGAAGCAGGTATATTCCAGCAAATGCCGCTAGTAAGCTGATGATGGATTTAATGAATTGAAATGATATAGGTTTCCATATAAAACTGGTATCCTGAGGCCATCTGAGCTCGATACCTAAGAAAAGCATATAAAGGAGAACTCCCGCTTCACCAACCGTTTCTACCACTTGCTGGTTTTCAATGATGCCTAAAACATAAGGGCCGAGTAAAAGCCCCGCGAGTGAATATGCTACCAAATAGGGTTGACGCAATTTTTTAAAAAACAATATTAGTAGGGAGATCACAGCCGCTAAAATTTCTATGTGCAATAAGAAGCCGTGTTTCATATAACCGGTTGAATTTATACATCAGCTACTACATGTTTACAACATTTATTCCTGCACGCTTTCCCTCAGAAAATTTTACAGTTTTCTTTAAAAAAGGGTTTGCTTTTGTCAATTTATCAGTTTATGATCGGATTGTGGGGGAATTGAAGTCTGATACTTCAACCAGGAAGCTCCATTTAACGGTAAGATATTATTTGGGCTATTCCTATATTTTACTATAATCCCCTGCAAATATTATAAAGGCTCCTTGCGGGTTTCCGGCGCTTTCTACTATTTCTATGGAGTTGGAGATTTTGCAATATTTCCCTCTAAAATTCAAAATAATAGCTATATTTTTAAATCCCTCATGATTACTGCTAACCAAAACCCTGATCAAACTGCTCCAGGCAAAATCGATAACATGCTTTTCGCCACTGGCTTTTGTACATATAAAACTCATTTTAGCCCGGCTGATATCACGTTGGATGTAAGCAAAAAGTTACCGGTAGCGGTTTGCTTCAAAAGTGTCATACGTACAATTGACAGTTCAAGACCCCCCTTTATTATACTTTCAGCAACAGAATACCGTTACTAGAAAGTGGTTCGTTATTCCGTCAACGACAATCCCGAAAAAACAGATGTAACGATCTCCTTAGTTTTATGAAGTTATTCCTGCTCTTATTTGCCTCTTTTTGTTTTATTACACAAATTCAGTCTCAAACCATCATTACTGCGGCTGGCAATGGAACCATGGTTTCAGGTGGCGATGGCGGCCCCTTTTCGAAGGCTACCTTTGCCGGTGGTGCCCGGATGATATACGATAAATCGGGCAACTTATATCTTTCTGAACGCCGAACCGGACGCATTAGGAAGGTTGATGCAGTATCAGGGATAATATCAACATTTGTAAGTGGTTTTTATGTGCCTATGGGAATGGCCTTTGACCGGGACGAGAAATTTATGTATGTGGCAGAAAATTCATGTGTTTACCAGGTGAATATGGCTACCAGGGCAGTATCTGTTTTTGCAGGAATACCCAACCAGCTTTGTTCTGCCTTTTTTCTGTGCGGTGAAGGTGGGCTTGCTGTAAATGCAATACTTGATAACCCTCATGGCGTAGCAGTAGATTCTATAGGTAATGTTTACATAGCGGATAATAGTAACAGCAGAGTTAGAAAGGTCGATATATTTACACGAATCATTACCACTTATGCCGGTGGAGGAGGCTGTAATTGTGTTGGTTTGGGCGACGGAGGCCCTGCAAATAAAGGCACACTACTCTTTCCCTCGGATGTTTTATTTGATAAGAACGGGGACTTAATCATTTCCGATGGCGGCTTGCACAACATACGTAAAGTGGATTCTAAAACAGGCATTATTAGTACTATTGCCGGCGGCACACAAGGCGGGGCCTGGGGTTACAGTGGAGATGGCGGTCCTGCAGTTAATGCCCGGTTACATAGTCCTTCAGGAATTTTTCTTGACAAAACCGACAACCTTTATATAGCTGAAGAGTTAAATTATGTAGTCAGAAAAATAGATAATTCAGGCGTGATATCGACTGTTGCGGGAAATGGTGCTGCCGGTTATTCAGGTGATTGCGGGCCGGCATTAAAAGCTCAAATGAATACACCCCTTCATGCGGTCGTTACACCAACTGGTTCAATATTAATAGCTGATTATCATAATGGCGTCTTTAGGGAAGTTATCAATTCCGCACCTAATGTTATAACCGCTTCTTCCAACAGCCTCTGTGTCAATACCGCGATAGCATTAAAAAATTCAGCACAGGGTGGTGTATGGCAAAGCAGCAATACAGCAGTTGCAAAAGTGGGAGCTGATGGAGTTGTTACTGCATTGTCAGAGGGCAAGGTGGATATCTCTTACCACATCACCAGTGGCTGTAATAACAATTCTTCGACAGCGAGTCTTACGGTTTACCCAACTCCCAATAGGGGTGAAATAAAAGGAACGGCAACAATTTGTGAAGGTAGTTCGGTTGTCTTAAGTAACGCTGTAACAACAGGTGTATGGAGCAGCTCTGACTCCTTAGTTGCTTTTCCCAATGCAGATGGAAGGATAAAAGGAATAGCTGCGGGAACTGCCACAATAAGATACACAGTTTCTAATGCACAATGCAGTAATACAGATTCTTTACAAATAGTGGTAAACCCTTTGCCTAAGTCGCAGCCGCTAAGCGGCGATACCACTGTTTGTGTAAACAGTACAACTGCCTTAACCCATCCAACTGCTGGTGGTGTCTGGAGTATTGGAAATGTCGGAATAGCCAGCA
>JAOQAJ010000397.1 GCA_025963675.1 Segetibacter sp. | reverse complement strand
CATAATCACCAATAATTAATTTTCCATAACTTTTTTCTACCCACACTAATTCGCACAGCTGGTGAAAATGAAATGGATGATCGAAATGAGGTTTATTAATTTTTTTTACCCATATCTCTTTCTTATTAAGGATAGGTGCGTCGATGATCAATTCAGGTTTCATGAAAGAAAATCAATTTTAGTTGTTAGTGGCGGAAGCTGCAGCCCCTTACTGTTTTCAGTGAATTAGATAATTATAAAAAACAATAATATCAGAGCCCTGTTATAAAGTCATTAATAATAGCATTTGTGTAAGAACTTAAAAGATTGGTAAAATCGTTTAATAACCTAGTAATATTAGCTAATCTTTTTCAAGTTACATAAATGACCTTTAGCACTTAAAAAATTAACGAAGATGCTTAACCCCAATCCGCAAAACCTTCAGCCTCTATTGAAGTTAAAGATTCTCTCGCTGGTCACCTTACTAGTTTTTTTTCAAATCATTTCCGCACTTGCAACACCACGTTTTGATGCTTTTAGAGGAGTCATTACGGGTAAAGTAATTAATGATAGAGGCGAACCTTTATCTGGCGTTACAGTTCACTTAGGGGGTACCAATACCACGGTCATTTCCGGTGCAGATGGTTCCTTTTCAATCAGAATTCCAGGTAACTCAGGAAAGCTTACATTTTCTTATGTTGGAATGCAAACCCAGGAAGTATCGGTATCTGATAATGGTAATAATGTAGAGGTTAGGCTAATTGCCATTGAAAGTTCTTTAGATGATGTTGTAGTGGTAGGTTACGGTACTCAGAAAAAAGTTAATCTTACCGGATCTGTGGGCAGCGTGAGTGGAAAAGAGCTCGTCAAAAGGCCAACTCCAAATGTTCAAAATCTTTTGCAAGGAAGGGTTGCAGGTCTTGACGTTGTTCAAAGCACAGGACAACCAGGCAGGGATAATGCATCCATTTTGGTGAGGGGGCAAGGCTCTTTCGGCGCTTCCTCTGCTCCGCTTATACTTGTCGACGGGGTAATTGGTACCATTAACAATTTGTCTGCTGAAGACATTGCAGATGTGAGCGTTTTAAAAGATGCCGCTTCTGCTGCAATATATGGTGCAAGGGCTGCAAATGGAGTAATACTGATTACAACCAAAAAAGGCAAGAAAGGACAGAATACAGTGGAGTATTCTACCAACGTCGCATCCAGTCAGGCAACTATTCTTCCTGAGCTGATCTACAATTCTGTTCAGTACATGGAACTGCGCAATAAGGCGGCCATTCGTTTCGGTCAGCCCGCTTTTTATACTGATGAACAAATCAACTGGTATAGAAATCCTACTAATAAGGAACAATACCCCAATTTCAACTGGATGGATTATTCTTTTAGAAAGGCCCCGTCTGTAAACCATCACCTTGGTTTTTCCGGTGGAAGTGATAAAACAAGCTTTAATGTTTCGCTTAACTATTTTCAGCAAGATGGGATTTTGCAAAAGAACGATTATAAGAGATATAATGGGTTGATCGATTTTAGTAGCCAGGTTCATGAAAGAGTCAACATAGGGGTAAACGTAAATTTTTCTTACCAGAATATTATCCAGCCGTGGCTAACAAACGATGACCTTGTGTTAATTGTTTACCATTCAGCTCCTACCTACGGCCCATATCTTCCTGATGGCTCTGGCCGGGTAACCAGTGCGGCATTTCCTGGCGAGTCAGCAGGCCAGAGAAGTTTAAGCGCGGTAATTGAAAACGGAGCACAAACAACAAGAGCATATAACGTAAATACGCAAGCTTATGCAAATGTTGATCTTATGCGTGGTCTTCAGTTGCAGGTGAAAGGCGCATTCACCTTTTACACAGAAGATTACAGGAACCACCAATTTGGTGTGCCATCATATTATTTTATTCCTAATACAAACGGTCAGTATATACAGTATGATAACGGAGCTCCTGGTTTTCTTGGTGTAAATCAAACAATGTCGCAGAGCATCACAAAAACATTCTATAGTACATTAAACTATACCACAAAAATAGCCCGCAATCATAATATCAAAGGCCTGCTTGGTTATGAACAGCAGGACAACCGCAGCCCATTTCTCTCTGGTTCCCGACGTAACTTCCCCAATAATACCCTTGTAGAATTAAATGCCGCCGCTGCTGCGGGCCAGACTACCGGAGGTAATACAACAGAGTGGGCGTTGCAATCTTTCTTCGGACGGGTGAACTACGATTTTAAAGGAAAGTATCTGTTGGAAGCTAATTCGCGATATGATGGAAGTTCAAGAGTTCATCAGGACAATAGGTGGGGATTATTTTCGGCTGTATCAGCCGGCTGGAGATTAAGTGAAGAAGAATTTATGAAGGCCACCTTACCTGCCATTACCAACTTGAAATTAAGAGCATCACTTGGCACACTTGGAAATCAGGAAATAGGAAATTATCCTTACCAGGATATTCTAGATATCACCGCCTATCCTTTTGGAGGAAATCTTAACTCAGGAGCAGGTATCAGTCGTTTACGTGATAGAAACCTTAGATGGGAAACAACTAAGGTAACAGACTTTGGAATGGATATAGACATCAAAAATGGTTTGATTGGTGCTACCGTTGATTGGTATAACAAACAAACTTCAGGCATCCTCACTCAACGCCAGGATGTACCCGCCAGTGTGGGCCTTTCTGCTCCAATAACTAACGCAGGTTCCATGGAAAACAAAGGCTGGGAGTTGGAACTAAGGCATCAGAAAAGTATTGGAAGCTTCAATTATAGTGTTTATGGAATTTATTCGGCTTTCAGAAATAAGGTTACGAAAGTACTTGCTCCAAATAAAGGCATATTTGAAGTTGGACTACCTTATAATTCTATTTATACCTACGAATGGATCGGCATTTTCCAAAGCCAGGATGAGATAAATAAGTCCCCAAAACAACCAAGTTCAGGAAATCTTAAGCCCGGCGATCTGAAAATTGCAGACCGCGACGGTAATGGAATAGTAGGACCAGAAGACAGGATCAGCATTAGTCCTTTTCCCTCCTACACCTATTCCTTCGGCTTAAACGCGAATTGGAAAGGTTTTACCTTCTCCACTTTTTTCCAGGGAATTGAAGGAAGAAAATTACTTGTGAATGGATGGGGTATTGACCCTTATTTTCAGGGCGCTCCTCCTCCTGCTAAGTTCCTCAACGCTTGGACCGAAACTAATCCAAGCACTACTGTGCCAGCTGTGTATCTCAATGGATATCCGGGTGTTTCCGGTTATCAATCCACCTATTACCTAATGGACGCTTCTTACCTAAGGTTAAAAAATGTCTATCTCAGTTACAGGTTGCCTAAAAACCTGATCGGCAAAATTCGTTCGAAGGAAATGACAGTTTATGTGTCTGGTGATAACCTCCTGACGTTTACGAATTATGAAGGTGCGGACCCCGAGCGCGCTGGAGGTGGTCGGTATGCACAATTTCCTCAATTAAAGGTTTTTACAGCCGGATTAAACATTAAATTTTAATTTATAATATCTTTTTATGAAAGCAAAATACATAATCATAGCTTTTGTTTGCTCTATAACATTGACTGGTTCTATGTCATGCAAAAAATATCTGGATAAAGAACCTTTGGATGCGCTTTCCAATGGCTCATTCTGGACGACTGAAGGAGATGTTAAGATGGCTTTGACGGGGGTATATGCAAGATTGCGCAGCGGTTATTTTGGATTTAGAAGGATGTGGCTGGATACTTATTCGGACAACGGATACGATCGACACAACTTTTACAACTTTCAAAATCTTACAGTTGGCGTTGTAAATCCAACAAGTGCACCTTCTGATTTTTACAATCCTCCGTACCAGGGTATTGCAAGTGCTAATTTCTTTCTAGCGAATGTAGATAAAGCACCCGTAAGTGAAGTAAATAAAAAGTTATATATAGCTGAAGTGCGGTTTTTAAGAGCACTTTTCTATTTTGATCTTGTAACTGCCTATGGTGGTGTCGTTATTTACACTAAGCCACCCGAAAATGTTGATGTTTCGAAAATAAAACAAAGTACAAAGGATGAAGTTCTTTCACTAATTCATCAAGATCTTGATTTTGCTGTCTCAAACCTGCCAGATACGAAATATGAGGGTCACGCGGTAAAAGGTAGCGCTATGGCTTTAAAAACAAGAGTATTACTGTCACAGGAAAAATGGGCCGATGCTGCCGCTCTTGCAAAACAGATTATTGATGGTGGTAAGTTTAGTCTTGCACCTAGTTATAGTGGATTATTTATCACTTCTACTCAGGTGGGTAATCCTGAAATTATGTTTTCCACCGATTTCTTAAGTCCT
>JAOQAJ010000388.1 GCA_025963675.1 Segetibacter sp. | reverse complement strand
CTTCTAAACTTGCGGCTTATTTAATGGTAGGTAAACCTATTCTTGCAGGTGTGTCGGGTGAGGGAAGAATGTTATTGCAAGAGGCTGAAGCCGGAATATCATTTAAACCTGGCGATGCAAAAGATCTAGCGGGAAACGCAACAGCTCTTCAGCGTAAAACATTAGAGGAACGGTGTAAGCTTGGGGAAAATGGCCAAAGATATTATACTAATACTTTATCTTTTGAAAGAGGAGTGTCTAGCTTCATAAAGGTCTTTGAAAATATTGTTAGAAATAATAGATAGGTGAATAAAAGTCCAGGATTATTTTAAACTCAGTAATCAGTATAAGCTGATTTGGAATTATAAGAAAATGGCTACACCGGTAATACTCATAGGCTACGGGGGGCACGGTTACGTTGCAACAGACATTTTATTAGAAGCCGCATATACGATTGGGGGCTACTGCGATAATGAGGAGAAAAAAGTAAACCCTTTTTCTATTCCCTACAAAGGAAAAGAAAGGGATTTTTTTTTAGATAGCAACAATTGTTGTTCTTTTTCGGCTTTTATTGCAATTGGGAATTCAATAGTGCGAAAACATATTTTTGAATTCCTGATAGTTAATAATGTTTCTGTCATCAATGCCATTCATCCCTCATCCACAATCTCCAAACAAGGTAAGCTGGGTAAGGGTATTTTTATTGCTGCCCATGCTACCATAAATGCATGTTGTAGTATTGGCAATGGGGTTATTTGTAATACTTCTTCATCTATAGACCACGAGTGTACCATCGGTGATTTTACTCACATTTGCCCCGGCGCAGTATTATGTGGAAACGTAACTATCGGAAAAAACTCCTTCATCGGTGCTAATTCTACCATAATTCCTGGAATAACGATAGCTGACGACGTAATAGTCGGAGCCGGATCTACAGTAATCCACGATCTTTTAATAGCCGGGGTATATGCCGGTTCTCCTGCAAAACTTCTGAGGAAAAGCTTTTAACACAGCAGTTACAATCCCAAAAACTTAGATGTTAATCTTTAAAACTAATCATTTGTTCTTTTACTACCTCTTCGCTTGACTGAAAGACAAAACAGCTAAAAACAGTTAATAAAGTACTTTCCGTCTTCTTCTATTTTTTACAACTTCTGATACTAGCCGAATTATTTTTTATTTTCGCTGCCCGTTGAAGTTTAAAAAAGTAATTAATGATAATATTTAATCGATTTTTAGGCTAACGAACTGTAATCCTCTACTATGATAAATTTTGATCTACATTCCTTCATTAATAAAAATATTACCGGGAGAAGCTCCAGTTTTTTTGAAACTGATATCGTTGACAATACATCTATCCTAAGAGAGGAAATTGAAAGAAGCAACATACTGGTAATCGGAGGGGGAGGAACGATAGGTTCAAACTATATAAAATCGATATTACCGTTCCGGCCCGCGAAACTGGTGGTGGTAGACACAAATGAAAATGGCTTGACAGAATTGGTAAGGTCTGTAAGAAGTACTCCCGGGTTATTTGTTCCCAAAGATTTTATTACCTACCCCGTTAATTTGGCTGATCCTGTTTTCGAAAAAATTTACAATTACTATAAACCTTTCCACATAATTGCCAATTTTGCTGCCCACAAACATGTACGTAGCGAAAAAGATGTTTTTTCTATCGAGGCAATGATCGGTAATAACTTATTCAACGCTGCCCGCCTGCTCAAGATGATCGAGGTAGATCAGCCCAATCATTTCTTTTGTGTTTCCACTGACAAGGCCGCTAACCCCGTCAACATTATGGGTGCTACTAAAAAGTTAATGGAGGAATTGGTAATAGACTATTCTGCTCACCTTACCTGTACTACCGCTCGTTTTGCTAATGTCGCTTTTTCTAACGGCAGTTTATTAGATGGCTTTCTATACCGAATCATGCAAAGACAACCCCTCGCGGTACCTGCAGACATAAAAAGATATTTTGTATCTCCTGCTGAGTCGGGAGATATTTGTATGCTGGCGTCTGTCCTGGGGACATCGGGGGACATCTTCTTCCCTAAGCTAAATGAGGATCAACTCACCAGCTTTTACGACATAACTATTGAGTTCTTACATCAACTGGGTTATGAGATGGAGATCTGCCATTCGGAGGAGGAGGCAAAGGAGAAGACCGAAGAAATAGACACTACCAAAAAGTTTCCTGTTTTTGTTTTTAATTCCGACACTACGGGCGAAAAATTATACGAGGAGTTTTATACAGATAATGAAGAAGTTGATTGGAACCGGTATGAAGCGCTTGCTGTGGCCAAAGGAAGGAACGTTAATGGGGCAAACCAGAGTGCCGAAGTCATTACTGAATTACATGAGCTCTTTAAGAAAGATGTAATACATAAAGTAGACGTAGTAGCTATACTTAATAAACACATAACAAATTTTGGGCACATAGAGAAAGGAATTACCCTTGACACTAAAATGTAATAAAGCGTGGAAAGGGAAGGATGAAATATCACTGATGCATAATATTGAGCGAAAGATTTCGTTTCAACGGCAGTAATTAAATAACCAGGAAGATTTATCGAAATTATGACATTGCTTTCGGCGCCAAATATCTCGGGAAATGAATGGAAGTATGTAAAAGAATGTCTTGATACTGCCTGGGTTTCTTCAGTTGGCGCGTACGTGGACCGGTTTGAAGAGATGATGGCTGCTTACACAGGCTGTAAATATGCAGTGGCTACTTCAAGCGGAACAACCGCCTTGCATATCTCCCTTTTACTGGCCGGAGTTACCCGTAATGATTATGTGCTGGTACCTAATATCACGTTTGTTGCTTCTCTTAATTCTATAGCTTATACCGGTGCTTCACCTATTTTAATTGATATTGATAAACACACATGGCAGATGGACCTTGATCTGTTAGATAATTACCTGAAGTCTAATACCACTATTGAAGGTGATAGCTGTATTCATTTGAAAGATAAAAGAATTATCAGGGCAATTATGCCTGTTCATGTTTTAGGCAATATGGTGGATATGGACAGATTAAAGAAGATAGCACAAACATTTAAGCTAGTAATAGTAGAAGATGCAACGGAAGCACTAGGTTCTTACTACAAAGGGAAACACAGCGGATCTTTTGGTTCGTTGGGTTGCTTTAGTTTTAATGGCAATAAGTTAATTACCACCGGCGGCGGCGGCATGATTGTTACTGATAGTGAAGAGTTTGCAAAAAAAGCAAAACATCTTACCACCCAGGCTAAAAGTGATCCCTTTGAATACAGGCACGACGAAATAGGTTATAATTACAGGCTTGTAAACATCCTGGCCGCAATTGGTGTTGCACAGATGGAACAACTGCCCGACTTTATTTTACGAAAAAAGGAAATAGATTCGACATACAGAAGTCGGTTGGGGGGAATGGGTGATATCAGCTTTCAGCAGGTTACGCCTGGGGTAAATCCAAATTGCTGGTTATTTACTTGTAAAAGCGGTAAACAAAAAGTACTTTTGCAGACTTTAAACGAAAATAAGTTGCAGTCAAGGCCTTTTTGGGTCCCGATGAACCAGCTACCTATGTTTGTGAAGGATATTTATATATCGGAAAACGATTTTTCAAATACTATTTACAGTGAATGTCTGAGCATACCTTGTTCTACAAATATTGATGATGGGGAAGTAGAAGCTGTTATTGATGTTATTAAAAAATGTTTCTAAATTCTTGCTATGTATTTAATTGCTAAACGGGGAATTGACATATTGTTAGCAGTATTTGTCCTGCTGGTAACGCTGCCCGTAATTGTAGTTCTTATGTTCCTCTTAAAATTTACCGGAGATGGGGAGGTGTTTTATTTACAGGAAAGGGTTGGATATAAGAATAGAAGATTCTTTATCTGGAAGTTTGCTACTATGTCTAGAAATGCAGACAAAATAGGCTCAGGTGAGTTTACTGTCAAAAATGATCCAAGGCTTATCCCAATGGGGAAGTTCCTGCGAAAGAGTAAGTTGAATGAACTACCACAGATTTTTAATATTTTGAAAGGGGACATGACGTTGGTTGGTCCGCGCCCATTAATTCCAACAGCTTTTAACCGCTACTCAAAAGAAGTTCAAAGAAAAATTTATAACGTAAAACCAGGTATAACAGGCATTGGTTCGGTAATTTTCAGAGATGAAGAAGTGTTGGTCTCTAAGTGTACGGATTTTGAACAATTATACAGGCAGATCAATGGATATAAAGGGAAATTGGAGATGTGGTATCAACAAAATGTTGGGTTTAGAACCGACTTTCTTATTATTTTTCTTACTGCTTATTCTATTTTGATACCTAAGCAACAATTGACTTTTCATTTATTTAAGAATTTACCAAACGGCGAAAGCAATCAGTTAGACTTCGGAGTAAAGAAAAAAACAGCCGAAAAAGTAAGCGAGGAACAAGGTATTATGAGAGGGCAAAAGCCGATGTTATATTAATAACTCCTGATATACAGTATTTAAAAGTACCCTTTAAGGGTATTTTTGCTTTAAAAGCAACCCGTTAACTTTCTATTGCATCTTCTTATTGAATTTTTGGCAAAATTTTTT
>JAOQAJ010000365.1 GCA_025963675.1 Segetibacter sp. | reverse complement strand
GGAAATTCATCTCCTGTTTCAATCAAATTCTTCTTTTGAATAACAGATGCATCTATCCCTAAAGCCTCTGCGGCTTTTGCGATCGCCGACTCCATTACAAACATCGATTGCGGTCCGCCAAAACCACGAAAAGCAGTATTGGGTGGTAAATGAGTACGGCAACTATAAGCAGTTGCTTTTACGTTTGGAATGAAATAAGAATTGGTGCAATGCAACAACGTCCGCTCCATGATTGCCGGAGATAAATCAGCGGCCGCCCCGGCGTTTTGATAAAAGGTAGCCTCGTAAGCAACCATCCTTAGATCTTTATCAAAACCAATTTTATAGTCTGAAGAATAGGGGTGACGCTTGCCGGTCATAGCCATGTCTTCCATTCTGTGTAAAGAATATTTTACCGGCTTTTTCAACCTGTGTGCAGCAAGTGCACATAATGCCGCCCAGGTATTTGCCTGGTCTTCTTTGCCACCAAAACCGCCGCCCAATCGTGTTACATCTACTTCAACCAAATGCATCGGCAAACCCGTAACTCTACAAGATGCCCTTTGCACCGCCGTTGGTCCTTGTGTTGATGAATACACTTTAATCGCGCCATTTTCCTGTGGTACAACATAGGCTCCCTGCGTTTCTATGTACAGATGTTCCTGCCCGTTTGTTTCAGCGATGCCTTCAAAAATATATTGGCATCCTTCCCATGCGGTATCGATATTTCCGAGGCTAAAAGTTCTCGGCGGAACAATTAATTCGCCCCTTGCCTTTGCCTCTCTCGGATCGGTTATTACTGGTAAGGGTTCAATATCTATTGTAATTTTCTTAACTGCTGCTCGCGCTGCATCGTCAGAATCCGCCACAACAAAAGCGACAGGCATGCCACAAAAGTGCACTTCGTCTTCTGCAAAAAGTGGCTCATCCGGAATAATTCCACCGATCTGATTTTCGCCTGTTACATCTTTAGCAGTAAAAACTTTCACTACCCCAGGCATTTGTTCTGCAACACTTATGTTCAGTGTTCTGATAAGGCCGTGAGCAATTGGAGATCCGAAAGCAGCACCAAACAGGGTTCCATTAATTATTGGAATATCATCTAAATAAATAGATTCTCCTCTCGTATGTGTTTTGGAATCTATATTTTTCATGTTTTATTTTTTGGTACCCATCTTCACCATTCAACTCGTCTTCTGTTGCGTCGCACTCTTGTACATTTTGTTCTTTAATCATCATAAATGTTATGCGATAAAAGCAACTTCTCTACTGCTATCTCAGGAAACAAGGTGATAAAATGTGCTTTAATTAATTGACCTAATAACAACCGTTTGTACCCTGCTGTTCCTCTTGCATCGCTAATTGGCGAGATTTCTTTTTGAGCCCGATCTATTGCTTCAGTAATAACCTCTTCAGTTACTGCTCGTCCTCTCAAAAATTCAGATGTTTGTTCCAAAAACTTTGGTATTGGTCCAACTCCACCTGCCGATATATTTGCTTCTGTTATAGTCCCACTTATTACCGTTAGCTGAATTGCAGTATTTACACTTGCAATATCTAAATGAGTTCGCTTACTTACTTTTTCAAAGTTGAAAAGTGTCTGTTCTCCTGGCAGTTCAAACCAGATTTGTTCAATGAATTCTTCGGCTCTTTTATCGAGCGTTTTATATCCTTTGTATAATTGGCGCAGCGGTAATTCTCTCATTTCACTCCCGTCACTCAACACCAACGTTGCATCCAGTGCCAGAAAGAAAATGGTAAAATCACCAATTGGCGAAGCATTGATAAAATTACCGGCAATCGTTGCCATGTTACGAATAGGGGTAGATGAGATCAGCTTCACCTGCTTATTAAAATTCGGAAAGTACTTCTGTATGATCTCCGACTCTTGCAAGTCGGTAACGGTAGCCGATGGACCAATGAAGCATTTATTGCCTGTTTTCCTAATACCCTTTAAAACGTCTTTGTTGTATAAAAAGTGGACACTTGCTTCTTTCAGTTCTTCTGGTTTTTGTACATAGAGATCTGTTCCGCCACCTGCAAACTGCATGGATGAATCTTGCTTATCCAATTCGCCATTTAACTGTAATGACAGTTTTTGCAACCGCTCTTTTATCCCCGTAAAATAACCGGGAAATACCTGGTTCTCGGTAACAAATTCTAAAACTTCTTGATCACCTTTTTGTTGCATTAATTCGGCAACCTTTCCCGCAGCCCGTTCGATTGATTTATAGCCGGTGCAACGACAGATGTTTCCATCAATTGCGGCTACGGCATTTTGTTGGGTTGCTTCCTTATCGCTCAAGCAAAATCCCGCTAATGACATTACAAATCCTGGTGTACAAAATCCACACTGGGTCGCTGATGCATCTGCCATGCGTTGTTGGATAGGATTTAAATCATCCATATTAATACCTTCAATAGTAACAACATGTTTACCATGAATATTACCTAAAGGCGTAAGGCATGAAGTAAAAGAACGATATTGTAATTCACCATTTTTCAAATCTCCTATCAGTACTGTACATGCACCACAGTCTCCTTCGCGGCAGCCTATTTTTGTTCCCATTAAATGGCGGTGATACCTGATAAAATCCAGGAGCAAACTTGCCGAAGGTTTATCAGTATTAATTTCTTTATTATTAAGAATAAACTTTATCAAATTTTTTCTATTGCTTATTTTAAAATTAGCATAACTAAGGCAATAAAACAGCATATTCTAATTGCTGCCTATTATTTAAGAAATTAGAAAACGTGCTCAATAATCATCAATCTCCGACCGGTTACAAATGGGCTATGCCAGTTTGTATGTAAGAAATTTATAGTTTTCTTTCTATATCGAGTGTTATTTAACTTGCACGAAATGATTTTATATGGATTTTGGAAAACTGTCTTTGGAAGAATTGAAAGCGACTGATCTTTCACTACCTGCTGATCCTGCCTGGAATAAAAATGTTCTTAGCGGTAAAAAAGTTGACGGGCCAAAGATCTATGTAGGATGTGCGAAGTGGGGGCGGACTGAATGGGTAGGTAAAATTTATCCTGAAGGGACTAAAGAAGCCAAGTTTCTCGACCATTATGTTGAGCACTATAATAGTATTGAGCTCAACGCTACCCATTATAAAACCTATCCGCCTTCATCCATTCAAAAGTGGGCTGACAAGGCAGATGGAAAAGATTTTATTTTTTGTCCAAAGGTTCCCCAAACGATTAGTCACTATAGTTCATTTGTAGATATTGAAGATAAAACCAATGCTTTTCTTGAAGGTATCTACGCCTTTGGTAAACATTTGGGTCCAATCTTTTTGCAGGTGAGTGATCGGTTTTCTCCTAAAAGGAAAGACGCTTTGCTAAAATATCTCGAAAGCCTTCCCACAGACCTGCAGTTCTTTCTAGAGGTTAGAAATCCTGACTGGTTTAACAGCAAAGCAGAAACCGAAGCACTTCTTACCATTCTAAAGCAGTTAAATGTAGGATATATAATAACCGACACCGCAGGACGCAGAGATTGTGTTCACATGTATTTAACCGTTCCAAAGGCCTTTGTCCGCTTTGTTGGAAACAGTCTTGATCCATCAGATTATCTGCGCATCGACGATTGGGTAAAACGAATAAAGTATTGGTTGGAAAACGGTTTAAAGGAATTATATTTTTTCATGCATATGCACGACGAGACTTACTCTCCCGAACTGTCTTCTTACCTAATTCAACAACTAAATAGCCAATGCGAATTGTCACTACAGGAGCCGTTATTTATTTCCGGATTGCCATCTGATAAGCCAAAGACAACAAAAGGGAAAAAGGATAAAAATGATAGTGAGCTTTTTTAAACCTATTAATTTTTTATCAAGGCAGAATAGGCTGTCCAGGTACAAGGGCCTGATCAGCAAGACTGACCGCGGATTAACAACGATGTTGAATGAGGTTTTCATTTGTTGATACCAAAAATCGTCTTATATAAATTTCGGCTCTCCTGTTGAATGTTGAAAGCGAGCAAACCTGGTAACAAAATGAGGTAGCATAAGATTTGTATAACAGTTAGAAAAGAGATAAATGGCAAAAAATGTAAAGGTCAAATCGACAGAGGTGTTGTCAGATAATTTTTTCCCTTTGAAAAAGGTGAATTATCAGGTTGAAACTAATGAAGGTTCTGTTGAAGAAGTATCACGGGAAGTTTATTTTTCATCGAATGGAGCAACAGTTTTATTGTATAACAGAGAAAATAATACTGTAATACTTACGAGGCAATTCAGGTTGCCTGCGTTTATGAATAAACATCCGACAGGAATGATGATAGAAACCTGTGCAGGTATAGTCGAAGACAACGAGGACCCTTCGGAAGGAATTATAAGAGAAATCGAAGAAGAAACCGGTTACAAAGTTCAACGGGTTACAAAGATCTTTGAATTATATAGTACTCCGGGATCTGTGGCAGAAATGATACATTATTATGTTGCAGAGTATTCGAGCGATCAAAAAGTAGGCGATGGGGGAGGATTAGAGGAGGAAAAAGAAGAAATCGACGTAATTGAACTTTCATTTGAAGAAGCATTTATTAAAATACATTCAGGAGAGATAAGAGATGCTAAAACAGTAATTCTGTTGCAGTACGCAAAAATGTATTTATTCCAGGAAGAAAAGGTTTTTGATTTGTTGTAGCAAGAAGCCCCGGCCCTAAATGCAGAAAAGCGCCGGATATTTTCAAATTTCAAATCAACTGTTAATTAATTTACCTGAAGGTCAGCTCCCTTTAAGGCGGGGCTAATGCATCGCTTCAGCCGGGTTAATTTTATTTCCTTTATTTCCCTTAACCATTAATACGAAAGGGATGCAAATAAGAAACATTACGCCTAAGTACAGAAACGCGTCCATATAAGATAGTACGGCAGCTTGTTTTACGACCATGTATTCAAGTGATTTGTATCCCGATTCTAAAGCTTGTTGTGCGGCCATTCCCTTGCTCATAAAACTATGTTGCAGTCCCTCTACCCTTTGTTGAACTGTAGGATTATTTACGTCAAGTTTACTGACGAGATCATTTCTATGCGTCATGTTTTGACGTGCAAGAAAAGTAGTGATGGTAGCTACTCCAAACGAGCCGCCTAACTGTCGCATCATACCGGTAAATGCCGCTCCCTGGCCAATTTGTTGTCCCTTCAGGGTTGAAAGAGACAGCGTTGTAATTGGAATAAACAACATACCCATCCCGATCCCTCTAACGATCAACATCCAGAAAAATGCGTCCTTACTTGTATCAGGAGTAATGATTTTGTAGCCCCAGAAACTGTAGATAAAAAACAATAACATGCCAAGGGCTACCAGGTATTGTTGGGGTACACCGCGTTGTAAAAGTTGACCGATGATCGGCATCATAAACGCAGTTGTCAGCGCGGCAGGTATCATTAACATACCAGACTGTGTAGCGGTCCAACCCAACGTTGACTGTGTATATAACGGAATGATGAAAGTAGAGCCATATAAGCCAAAACCCAAAATAAAGGACAAAATAGTACCTACCCGCAGGTTACCGTTTCTTAATACTCTCAGGTCAACAATGGGATTTCTGAAAGTAAGTTCACGCCAAATAAAAAAGAACAAGCCAAAAACAGCCGCAACGGCGCAGATGATAATTCCAGGGCTCTCAAACCAATCTTCGTCGTGCCCTTTTTCGAGCACAAACTGCAATGAACCTACCGCAATCGCCAAAAGTGCAATACCGCCCCAATCGACATCTTTAACCGCACTTTTTTCACCGTATTTAGGACTTCTTACAAATTGAAGGGTAAGCAAAGTAGCTATGATTCCTATTGGAATATTTATGTAAAATATAAAAGGCCATGAATAATTATCAGTAATATATCCACCGAGGGGTGGCCCTAAAGTGGGCCCAATAATGACGCCCAATCCATAAATTGCCTGCGCCATTCCTCTTTTCTCAACCGGGTAGCTTTCTGTGATAATCGTTTGCGATGTAACTAATAATGCACCACCACCTACACCCTGCAAAAACCTGAAAATCACAAGCTCCCAGATACCATTAGCATTACCACATAAAAACGAGCAAACAGTGAAAAGAATGATTGAAGCTGCAAAATAATTGCTCCTGCCAAACTGTTGCGACAACCAACTCGTCATAGGTACTACGATTACATTACCGATGGCGTAGGCCGTGATCACCCAACCCACTTCTGTCATTGTAGCACCAAGGTTGCCCCGCATATCATTCAATGCGACGTTAACAATGGTACTATCAACAATCTCAAGCAAGGCACACAGAATGGCAGTTACCGTGATGATAACCCTCCGTGCCCCATACTCAACCAACGAATTCGCCTGTTGCATAAAATATTATTATAAAACTTCTTTGTTTTTGTCTTTTAGAAACCTTTTTTGTTACCGGCTTCATCTCATTATTCATCATCCTTGCGTCGCACACTTATACTATGTTTTCGCTGATCAGCGATCAACCCCGCGAATGGCTGAAATATTGGTTTTTGAAAATCCTCCCTAAAATGATCCATCTGCCGATGTCGTACAAGTGAGTGACACAACCAAAGTTGAGCAAAGAGCCAAAGCTTGCAACCAAAAATTAAAAAAGCTAACTGTTAAAACGGTTCACGTTTATCAAGACCACCAACCCAAAAACCAAAACCCAAAACCCAAAACCCAAAACCCAAAACCCAAAACCCAAAACTCAAAACCTTCCAACCCGAACTCCTAATCCAAATGCACATCCACGTCCACGTTCATTCCTGGTCTTAATTGTTTAATCAATGCATCGTTTGGTTGTGCAAACTCAATTCTGACCGGAACCCTTTGAACCACTTTTACGAAGTTTCCTGAAGCATTATCAGGAGGCAATAAGGCAAAACGGGCACCGGTTGCAGGTGAGAATGAAGAAAGCTTAGCTTCGAAATTGTGATCGGGAAATGCATCAACATGCACCATCACTTTTTGACCAATTTTCATTTTGTCAAACTGAGTTTCTTTGAAGTTTGCAACCACCCACAGGTCATCATTAAGAACAATGCTAAACAAAGGTTGTCCTGCCTGTACAAATTGCCCCGGCTGAACATTTACTTTTGACACCAGTCCATCAGCAGGCGCTGTTATGACTGCGTAACTAAGATTTAACCTGGCCTCATCTACCTCAACCTGCCGTTGCTTTATAACTGAATTGGCCACTTTTATTTGTGACGCAGCCGCTCCGCTTTGTGAAGAGATTGCACTTGTTTGAGACGCCGCCTCTTTTCGTTGTTCCTGTAGTATCTGTATTTGTTTCTCTGCCGTTTGTTTTGCCGCCAATGCCTGCTCGTATTGCTGCTGGGTAATAGAGTGGTCTTTTATAAGATTAGCATAGCGCTCAAAATCCTGGTTTGCTCTTGTCAGATTTATTTTAGCTACCCCAATCTGGGCATCGATTGTACCGATAGAGGCTTGTACAGGAGCTATGTTTGACTGGGCAGCAGAAGTGGAAGTTCTAGCTACACCAAGATTGCTTTGAGCCGTCGCCAGCGCCGCTTCGGCCTGTTCAACTTTTAATGCTAAATCTCTTTGATCTAAAACCAACAGTGTATCTCCCCTGCGAACTCTCTGGTTGTCTCTCACTTTTACATCAGCCACATATCCTGATACCCTTGGTATAGCCGGGCTAATGTTTGACTCTACCTGCGCATCGTCTGTTTCTTCATGGTGTTTTCCATGCGTATATTTTGATACCCCAAACCAACTACCTGCTACAATAAGTAACAATAAAATGATTGGAAAAACTTTACCGCGCTTAGGTTTGGCAGGTGTTGTATTGGTAATTGTTTCTTTTTTTACGTTTGCTTGCGTCTCCATAAAATTCCTTTATGTTGGTTTCTATTTAGTTTCTGTCTGGTTTAGTAATAATCCTGCAGTCTGCAACAATTTGTTATACGCAACTGAAGTGTCTGCTTTTGCAAATGCAGCATTTAGTCTTGCCTGTAATTGCGCAACATCTGCATCAAGCAGGTCAGTTGTTGTTGCTAATTGGTTCTGAAATTTGTTTCTTACAATTCTGTAATTTTCCTCTGCCTGTGCAACCGCTGTCTGGTAAACTTCAATTTTCTTTTTGGTAGAAAGAAAGTTTTGATAGGCCTGGTTGACCTGCAAGCGAATATTGTCATTCAATGATTCTTCACTGGCTTCAAGTTGTTTTTCTCTCGCCTTCGCCTGGTCAACCTGTGAATTCTTCCATAACGATGACAAGCTGTATTGTATGCCAACACCTACGTTCACCGCATTGGTTACAGTAAAAACGTTTGGAACATCTGCAGCAACATAACCTCCGGTAAGTGCGACTGATGGATAACTTCCTCCTTTGGCAGCCTTAACCCCTGTGCTTGCCGCTTTTTTACGCAATGCCAATGCTGCGATGTCTTTACGGTTTTGCATACTCAACTGTACATATTCTTCAACAGGTTTAAGCTGTACTTCAGCCGATTGAAGATCCGCTTCATTTACAGTAAGCACAGTCGTATCAGGCAAGCCTAACATGAGGTCCATATTTATGTTCGCAAGCTTCCAGTTATTTTCTGCATCTAATAGTGATAGTTCGGTATTCGATTGTTGCAGTTGCGCTTTCAATAAATCATTTCTTGGAAGAATACCATTCTTTTCAAGATTTGAAAAATCTTTAACCCGTTGACGCGCCCCTTGTAAACTTTCGTTTACGAGATCAACTGCAGCTCTTGCCTTATATAAATTGTCAAAAGCGTTGATTGTATTTAAAACAACTGCTTCGCGATCATTGTCTGCATCTAGCCTTGCAGCTTCTTCAAGGTACTTTGATGACTCTATTCCATATCTAATTCGTAATCCTGAATAAACAGGTAACGAGGCATTCAGCATTCCGTATGAAAGAGAAGAAGGTTTACCTGAATTGCCCGGACCAGTTGTACTGCTGCCAGATCCATTTGTGGTAGTCGATTTCGTTTTCACATTAATATTTGGGCTGTTTAGCCGAAGGTGAGATGCTGAAATGCCAGCTTCAGGCAACCGGCGTTCTGCAGCCTCCTTTAAAGCAGCTGTCGCTTCTTCGACCTTTGCACGACTTCCTTTTAATTGCTTGCTGTTTTTGATACTCAGCTCAATCGCCTCTTTTAATGCGATAATCCTGCCTGTTTGCGCCTGTACGCCACTTGCATTTATAAAACAGGAAACAACCAGGATTATAAACGCAATTAGAAAATTATACTTCATAAGTTAGTAGTGCTTTAAATAAGAATTTTACGTGTTTGCTCATTTTTTCTTTGACCTGTTCAAAAAACTGGTCTTCCGGAATATCTTGCAGGCCGTTATACTCTTTATAATAATCGCTGGTCAACATCATCTGGGTAATAGATCCGATCAGGGTATTTATTAATAAAAGAACATCGATATTCTTTTTAAATGCACCTTTTTGTTGCCCGTCTTTAATCAGCTTATTAATGGCTTCGGTATTTTTCTTTTTCAAATCATGAATCAACGAAATGATCACAGGATTTTTATTGATCACCTGCTCGCAAATCATGATTTTAAAGAATTGCTGTTTCTGCATCACTTTGTCGATATACGAGTCAACCAGGCTCTCCATTTTTTGCAAGGGAGCTATTTCTTCATTGTGCAAAAGAGTTTCAACCTGCAGGTTAATATCAGAAGACCTTTTTGAAAACAGCGCTTCCATCAATTTTTCTTTCGACCCGAAATAGTAAGAAATCATAGCGATGTTCACCCCGGCCTCATCAGCAATGTCCCTTACAGAAGTGCCGTCAAAGCCCTTGTTGGCAAACAGCCTTTCTGCCGTGCCGATAATTTGTAACTGTTTATCGTTGTAAATCATTTTATTTTAATTCGGCCGCAAAATTAAACAAACGTTTAATTTAAAAACAAATATTTGTTTAGCTTTTTCTGCTTATAACATTTTTTTTACAATTGTTTCCGGCCTTTTTTTACACGGTGTTTTATGTTAGTTTTTTTCTATTGGCCCAACTTCATCTCACCTCGAATCATCGTTGCGTCGCACACTTGTACTGTTGGTTGTTAATGCAGCCTGGTCAGTTTACCTTAGGAACTAAACGTTCGTTGCGTAATTTTTCATCCGATCTTTTCTTGTTGGCATAAAAATTAAATAGGTTTCAATAAACCATGATGAAAAAGGCCATCCTGTTTTTCCTAATGTTTGCGCCGATACTTGTAAGTGCGCAGGACAAATTAATAACTGAAAGGCCCAGCGAATCGTTAGCTCCTCAAACGGTTCAGAAAAAAAGTTTGCAGGCAGAAGTTGGTTTTCGCAGAACCCGGGAAAATGAACAGGACAAAGTCTGGCAAAATCCGGATATCTTATTAAGATATGGGCTGTTTGAAAAGTTAGAACTGCGCATGGAAAACACGTTAGAAAATGAAAAGCTGGTTTCTGAAAACGAGTTTAGAAATGGGTTTAAACCTGTAGAACTGGGAGTGAAATTAAATTTCTTCGAAACAAAAAACGAAGCGTTTTCTTCTTCAATAATGGGACAGCTAGGTCTTCCAAAAGTTGCATCGGCAGATCATCGAATCGACAAAGCTTATAGCCGGGTTCGTTTGCTTTTTGAAAATAAGCTATCTGAAAAATTAAAGCTCAACTATAACGTAGGGTCAGAATGGGATAGCCAGGACCACGAACAAAATTGGATGTTCTCCTTCACGCCTGAATTCGAAATTTCTGAAAAATGGGAAAGCTATGTTGAGGTATTTGGCTTTGCAAAAAAAGGCAAAGCTCCCGAAGATGTTTTTGATGCCGGTTTTGCTTATTTCCTATCAAAAAACTCAAAAGTGGATTTGAGCGGAGGTGTTGGTCTAAATGACGAAGCGCCACATTATTTTGTCGCTGCCGGTTTCTCATTGCGCCTTGGCGCGAAAAAATAATCGCGTTTTTCTTTATGAGGATTATCTGCGTTTTAATTGCGTTAACCGTAAAATAAAAATATTCTGAATCCTTTATCTTGCCGTTTTTTCAAATCATAATTATGCGGCTGATTGTACTTTTTTGCCTGTTTTTTTCTATGTCATTGAATTCTCCGGCCCAACCAGCCTCTGACCAGGGACATCCTGAGCCAGGTGTATCAGAAAAACTAGCCCGGTATCGAAAGTCAACCTTATCACAAATTAATTATGACCTTAAGCTAAGCATCCCTTCACAAAAGCAACAGGATATTGTTGCATCAGAAAATATAACAGTAAACTTGTCTGAAAATAAATTTTCATTACAAATTGATTTTAAGGAGCAACGGAGCCATCTAAAAACGTTGTCGGTTAACGGCAAAGATGTCGCGATAGTTTTTACAAATGAACATATTGTTATCGATCCTACGTTTTTAAAAACCGGCAGTAATTCTATTGCAATCAATTTTACAGCAGGAAATTTATCTTTAAACAGAAACGAAGATTTCCTATATACGCTTCTTGTGCCCGATCGTGCCCGAACCGTCTTTCCTTGTTTCGATCAACCTGACCTAAAAGCAACATTCAATTTATCACTCACTATTCCTACAAACTGGAATGCACTGAGCAATGCACCTTTAGTTGATTCTTTCATCACTGCTGATCATAAAACTTTCAATTATGCTCAGTCAGATACAATAAGCACTTACCTCTTTTCATTTGTTGCCGGCAAGTTTACATCCTTAAGTAAAAATGTAAATGGGAGAACGATGCATTTCTACCATAGGGAAACCGATACCAATAAGATCAATTTCAGCGCCGACTCTATTTTTCGCATACATAGCGATGCTTTAAAATTTTTGGAAGAGTATACCCAAATACCGTATCCTTTTAAAAAGTTTGATTTTGTTGCTATCCCCGACTTTCAATATGGTGGAATGGAACATGTCGGCGCAATTGACTATAAAGCATCGAGTTTGTTTTTAGACTCAGGAGCTACCAAGGACCAGGAAAATGCCAGAACAAATTTAATAGCCCATGAAACATCACACATGTGGTTTGGTGACCTGGTAACTATGCAATGGTTCAATGATGTTTGGATGAAAGAAGTATTTGCAAATTTTATGGCTGATAAAGTTAGCCAGGTAAGCCAGGCAAATAGTAATTATGACCTCAAGTTTTTAATTGATCATTTTCCTGCTGCTTATGGTGTTGACAGAACGTTAGGTGCTAATCCTATTCGGCAGCAGTTATCCAATTTGCAGGAAGCAGGTACTTTATATGGCAACATCATTTATCACAAAGCGCCGATAATGATGCGGCAGTTAGAGCGATTGATGGGCAAAGATGCCTTCAGAGATGGATTGCGGGAATACCTCTCAAAATATAAATTTAGTAACGCCACCTGGCCAGACTTGATTAGCATTTTAGATAAACATGTTCCTGCTGATCTTAATAACTGGAATACGGTATGGGTAAATGAAGCAGGACGCCCAGTGATAAGTTATCGTCTTGAAACAAAGAATGGGTTCATATCAAAACTTACTATTAGCCAGCAGGGAGAATATGTTCCAAAATTAATCTTACCGCAGGTATTTGAGATTGCATTAGTATATGCCGATAAAGCAGAAGAGTATGCGGTAGAATTGAACAATCCGCAATTGGTGCTGGGATCGCTGCAGGGCAAGCCTGCACCACTTTTTATACTCTTTAATTCATCGGGTCAGGGTTATGGTTTGTTTCCTGTAGATAATAATATGCTTCTTCACCTGG
>JAOQAJ010000361.1 GCA_025963675.1 Segetibacter sp. | reverse complement strand
AATAATTGTGGCGTCAGCATTATTTTCACTAATCGACTTCTCTTGCGTCGCACTCTTGTACTCAATATTTACATTCAACAGTAGCTTTCGGCGTTCATAACTTTTGCCGTCAAAAAAGTCATTCATTCACCGTTCGTATTGCCCTTTAACGATTAGAGTAAACGGGCAATATAATTTTGCTGCTGCCTTTTGCATTATGAAAAATATTAATCGTCGCTTTTTTGAAATCTGATTCCTTAGCATGATAGATGTCAACAAAAGTTTGGGGGTTACGATCAACTAAAGGAAACCAACTGCTTTGAACTTGTAGCATTATACGATGGCCTTTTTTAAATGTGTGAGCTACGTCGCCTAACTTGTATTTTACTTCATCTATCTTATTTGGTATAAACGGCTGAGGTTTCTCATAACTATTTCTAAATCGACCTCTAAAAACTTCCCCATGTACCAACATCTGGTATCCACCGAGAGGATAGTTAATTTCCGGGTCTTTGTCAGAATAAATATCAATCTTATTATAAGAAAGATAATCGGGCAAAACATCAATTAGTTTAACAACAAAATCTGCATCGGTGGTTGTAATGCTTGTGATTAAATCAGCAGTAACATTTCCGGTTACAGTTACATCTTCAGTTAATGTATCGGTTTCAAAAACCAATACATCGGGTCTTCTTGAAGCAAACCTTTGGTCGTCTGTCATGTAATTTCTGCTTCGGTTAAAATGAACATCTTCAGTATAAGGAACCGGCTTTGCCGGGTCGCTCATGTAGGAAGAAAAACCATTTTCATTGGTAGGTTTCGTCCAGCTGAGTTTTCCGTTTGGGTGTAAGTACAAGGCTTTGTCTTGTTTTTCAGCAGGTGGCCATTGGTTAAAATTTTTCCATTCGTTTGCTCCGCTGATGAAAATATTTGCTTCGGCGATTTTAGAAACATCTCCTTTTCCCTTGAGGTAATAATTGAAAAAAGGGATTTCGATGTTCTGTTGATACCAGGTCGATGTATTACTTCCAAACTGAACATTGCCTAAATGAGTACCATCATTATTTGCCCATTGGCCATGGTACCAGGGCCCCATTACCAATTTATTAAAATCTTTGCCTTTATTATTTTCTTCTGCGGCTTTGTAAGCATTCCATGCACCCCAGTTGTCTTCTGCGTCAAACAATCCACCTACCCACAGCATTGCCGGTTTTAAATTATGGGTTGCGTTTCGTGCATCCCGGGCCTTCCAGAAAGCATCGTAGTTCGGATGACTCATTAAGTCTTTCCAAAAAGCTACAGAGTCTCCTAATAATTTTGTAAGGTTGGCAACCGTTCCTGTCTGCAGAAAAAACTTATAATTATCGTGTACCGGATAACCAACGTTGTTAGCGGGTACAGACGTGGGCCGGGGATGAGGCTGACCAAAACCTGAACCTAGTGCAGAATAAAAATCAAATGCATCCATTTGAAAAAATGCACCGTTATGATGAAAGTCGTCGCCAATAAACCAATTGGTAACAGGTGCCTGCGGGCTAACAGCCTTTAGCGCAGGATGATTGCTTGCAGCAGCCATCGTCGAAAAAAAACCCGGATATGAAACGCCGAATACCCCGACATTACCATTGTTGTTGTCAAGATTTTTTATTAGCCAGTCTATTGTATCATATGCGTCTGAAGATTCGTCTATTTCACCTGATTTTTTGACTGGGCTAAAAGGCCTCACATTTACAAAATCTCCTTCACTCATCCATCTGCCTCGTACATCCTGTTTAATTAATATGTAGCCTTCCTTTGCATAATTTTTCTCGTAATTATTCCAGTATGCAGGATTAAGTTGATCACTTCCGTAAGGTGCACACGAATAAGGTGTACGTGTTAGAAGGATGGGATGTTTTTCAGTATTACTTTTTGGATAGTAAATAGAAGTGAAAAGCTTTACTCCATCTCTCATTGGAATAGACACTTCTTTCTTGCTGTAATTTTGAGAAAACCAGACAGAATCCTGTTGCTGTGCCTGAACTAAAGATGGGTTTAGAAATAATAAAAAACCGAGAATGATTTTCATGATTTAGTGGAAAGTTGGTTAGTGCTAAAATAAATGCAGAAGCTGGTTGGGCACTTTCAGCCAATGTTTTAAAAGTAATTAAAAAATTTAGTGCTAAAAAATGAAGTTGTATTGATCATTTTAAATGGATTTTTAAAATTAGCAATATTGCTTTTATTCTTTCGTTGATTCGAATTCAAGCCGCTTTCGTTTTTATGGAGGTGAATTTGCATGCTTGTTTTTTGCCACTTCACTTTCTACATCGTACATCTTAAATATTATTTTAAAAAACATGGAATCAATATTGCAGGCTGGTAGACGGTTGTTTGGAAAATGATCTTTCCCGGAAGTCATGTAGTTAATCCGTTGATATCTAGTAGCTTTAAAAAGCAAATGATGAGAAAAGAGGGTGGGTGAACAAAATGATGAAAGGAGCGTCGCAAGAATGTCGACCTTAAAGACAACTGCCGGTAATAAAAAAATGGCCTTATAAGTAAGGCCTTCAAGTAGAAACAAGTATATAAATTAAAGTATTTTTCAGAACACATGGAAGCAATTCATCCTAATTATAGTACATCGAAAAGTAAAGAAGAAGTTTTTGCAGAAGATAATTTCATAAACCCTTTGCCGCGGGCAGTGGTAAGACCAAATGCTCCGGTTCTTTTAGATGGTGAATGGAACTTTTCTCTTGATAATGAGGACATAGGTTTGTTGGAGTCCTGGCATTTGGGGCACGAATACAACGATAAGGCCCATTGGCCAGGATCGATAGAAGAGCATATAGCAGCG
>JAOQAJ010000355.1 GCA_025963675.1 Segetibacter sp. | reverse complement strand
TGCTTTTTACTGCAAATAATGGCACTAATGGAGATGAGATTTGGATCACCGATGGAACAAATGGAAATTCGCGGTTACTAAAAGATATTAATCCTGGAACAGGCGGTTCGTCTGCTTTTTTGATTTTATCAGTAAAAGTAGGAAACCGGCTTATTTTCTCTGCCTCGAACGCCTCATCGCAGATTGGCGGAGGCTTTGAAATTCCAACCAATTCTGAGCTGTGGGAAACAGATGGCACAGAAGCTGGTACCCATATTTTTAAAGAAATCGTACCAGGAGCAACAGGCTCTTCTCCCGTTGTTTTGCCTGCTTTTGATTTCTCCGCAGGTACGTTTACCACAGCTTTATTCCAGGGAAATAAATTCTTTTTTATTGCTACTACACCCGATAAAGGTGCCGAGCTTTGGATTTCGGATGGTTCAGACGCCGGTACACAGATGATTAAAGATATTAATCCGAATGCTAAAGATGGGGTTACTAATTCAACTTACTTATATACAACAACTGCTTTCTATTTTTCAGGCGACGACGGTGTTCATGGAAGTGAACTTTGGAAATCAGATGGGACAGCTGATGGTACTGTTATGGTTGCGGATATCAATCCAAATGCGGATTTGCAGCAGACTAATTCCGATGTTGAATTCGGCATGGTTTTGAACAACAAAATTATCTTTAACGCCAATAACGGTGATAATACTGCTGACGATCTTTATCGCTTAGAAGGCACTTTTTCTTCACTTCCTCTGAATCTTCTCGACTTTACAGTTATTTCTAAAAATGCTGACGCAAATGTCGCGTGGACAACTTTGACAGAAGTGAATGTGAAAGATTTTTCAGTACAGAGAAGTGATGACGGAGCACATTTTGTAACCATTGGAACAGTTGGAGCAGCCGGAAACTCGACTGAAAAGCGTGGTTACAGGTTCACTGACGTTGGAATCGGTAATAGCAACAGGGATGTAGTTTATTACAAACTTCTTATCAATGATAAAGACGGCAAATCAGCTACTTCAAAAATTGTTTCCTTAAGGTTGAAAGGTGCAGGTGAGTGGGCAGTTAAGATGGTGAAAAACCCTGTGTTATCAGACATCAATCTTTTGGTGACTGGAGTTATTGAGCCAGTAAAAGTGTCTGTAAGCGATATTTCGGGAAGAGCGGTTAACATCAAAGCAACAGTTTCCGGCAACGGGCAAATTACTCTATCTGCCGCCAATCTTGTACCTGGTGTGTATGTATTGAGGGCAGAAACAAGTAGCGACCGTAAAGTGATAAAATTTGTAAAACAATAAAAGGAGTGTTTTAGATTTAGATTTTGCAGCTCTGTAATGGAGCTGCTTTTTTAATCATGTAGCAAAAGTCATAAATAAAAACAGGTTTAAGTTATCGGCTTAAACCTGTTTTTATTTATAGATCAATTCACTTTTTAATCATGGCCTTCAAGTTTCACTAACTTATTGTACAAGCCCATAATTAAGATGTTTGTTGGCCAATGTCCAATAAAATTGCTTGCTTTTTGTTTGCCTGCCAGTTGTAAGCCCAATGAAATTGCCATGAAACCTATACCTGTCCATAGAAATAGATCAGATGGTAGCTTTGCTGTCTGTTCTTCAATCGCTGTTGCTACAGGACCTTCAGAGTGTTGTGGATTTAAGTTAGTTGCCATACAAATATTTTTAGTGATTAAATATGTAGTACGGTATTCAATTTTCTTGCCATGTGTTTTGTCCTTGTTTTATTATCGCAAATGTTGCCGCCGATTCTTTTGTGCTGCTTAACCAAGCCGTTAAAACAATAAAGGTTCATTCATCAAACACTCCTGCCGCTTTTATACTTCCTCTGGCCCCCCATAAGAATTACCGGGAGTGGGGAATTTTTCTTTTTGTGGAAACCTGGAAATGGCATGACAATTTCTGCTAATGTTTTAAAAGAAAATTAAAAAATCAAAAGAAAATGCTATGCTACCAGAAAATGAAAATCAACACGAGGCAGGCGATAGGGCAGAAGTGAACCGAATGAAAAATTTTCCTGATGGAGATTCTAATCCCGGAGAGGCGCAAAATGTAACAGATGGAGGAGACCGTATCTCTGGTGAAGAGGCTGAAAAGGCAAGAAGAAAAGCTATGGAGGGAATTGAGAAGGGTACTGGCAGCTAAATTAAAATGGAATAAAAAAAGCCGCTAAGATTTACTTAGCGGCCCCAACGCCTTTTTGCGTCAGCAGATTATTTTATGGAGTAACCCGGTTAGGCGATACTAACCGAAGGTTTCCATGATTGATCTGTAGATTGCATGAATACCTCCTTTTCTTTGGTGAGTGATAAAATTAGAAAGAAATCTATTACAAAAAACGCTCCTTCAACTTTTTTCGGTTCACTTCCTTTCTTTTAAAATTTCCTTGGCAAAAACAGTTAATGTCTACATAAAACTGAAGATGAATAGTGAGTATTTTGTTGAATGGAGCGTCGCAAGAATGCACCTGTAAAGAACAAATGCTTACACATCCATAGCAACTAAACTTGTTTTTTGCTCGTGCTTTCTTCTACTGCTTGTATATTTTTCTTTTATTATTTCGCTCATCGTTTTGCCATATACTTTGCTCTCGACCCACGATATAATATCGAGGTATGCAAAAGACCTGGTTTCAAAACGGCTTTTTTCATACTGTTTTATTTTATCAAGAAATTTTACAAATTCAGGTTGTAGCTTTTTTCTTGATATGTGAAAAGTACTTCTCAGGAACTTAAACATCTCTTCTTCAATCACTGTTAAGTTTTGCATTTTGGCCATGAAGCGTACGACGGATTTAATCAGGTAATCGATGATATCGAAATTGCCTAGTTCGAAATGCGCCATCAGGTGTACCAGTCGTGCATAGCATTGCAGGTCGTTTCTTAGGTCTGCATTGTTGTTGATTATCTTTTGCAGGTAGTCTATTGAAGTGCTGTAATCGCCATTACCAAAATACAATGTCGCAATTTTATAATGCAGCACCAGTATTCTATGGCGATCGATAAACAAAGCGTATTCCTGTAACTTTTCTTCAATGTATGGAACCAGGGAAAGGCCTTCTTTGAAAGTGCCCAACATAAAATGCTGGTTGATCTTCGAACTATAGATGTATACAAAAGTTTGTATACGAAAATTGTCATGTAACATAGCTGCGTCAGATGCGGCGAATTTTTCAAAATGCTTCATTACGATGTCGAACTTTTTAAAGTTCCGCAAATCAAAATGAGCGTTTAAAAGGTTGTGCATTCCTTTTATGTAGTGACCAGTTTCTACACCGATCATAAATTCCTGCTGATTAAAAAGATCGACCCACTTTTGCGTATAGCGATAGTACATCAAGAAATCCTGGCGGATAAAGGCATACCAGCAATAGCTTTGATAGAGATAAAGCTTTTCGTAAAAACCGGCAAGGTTGTGTGCAGCAGCGGGAAGGTTATCTACGAAGAATTTTTTTACATCTTTTTCATCCTCTTCATTTCTTGCATGCCCGTTTTTTATGTACCAGCTGTATAATTGCAAAGCAAGATTTGAAAGCTGCGTTATAATTCTTCTTCTTTCATTTATTTCATTTGCTTCAGCAGTAAGTCTGTCTGCACGGTCCTGCATGCTTCGTGTTATATGTAATGTCTCTATCTTTTTTTCCAAAGAAATAACCTGTATTAAAAAACTGTCCTGGTTAAATGAACGAGCCAGTTCTTTAATTCTTTCCAAAATTTTCAGGCTTTGCAGGTAAAGACCTTTGTTGTATAAGATGCGGGCATAGTCTAACTGCTCATGCAATTGAAGGTCTATGTTTTCACTTGTCTTTAAAAGCCGAAGGCTTGCAAGTACTTGTTTGTATAAATGCGTTTTAAGGTTTGATAGTTGAGGCTTCTCGACCGACGGAAGTTTTTTAAGAAGCAGCTTCTCATCATATTCACTTAATTTATCCATCGCATCGAACAGCTGGATAATTTTCAGGTCTTCTTTAGCAGAACTTCTTTTGATATATAGTTTGAAATTTCTTTTTTCTGACTTCTCCAGCGAGTGTATAAGTTGAAATAAAGTATCTGTAGATCTGTTGGGCATCATTAAAAAATTATATTGAAAGGCAATGGCAGTAAGGCTTTTAACAATTTTATTAACCCTCTTGCCGTAATAAAACAAGAACTAATTTGTTTTATTATTGTCTAAAACCCGGCTTACTTTTGTGTAACAAATAAGGAAAAACTATCGTTTTCTTCTTATAAAGAAACTAAGCTGTAATAGTCAGCGCAAATATAAGTATTCGAAGATTTTCATATGGCAAGCAATCGTTAGAGGCCGCTCCGTTTCCACGGAGAGGCCATTTTTTTTAGTTAAATTTTTTATTTTCTAACTAATTGCCTTTATCCAGCCAGTCTTTGAGATGCACTTTTAAATCTTTGTCAAAATAATCGACTTGCTGGTGGTGGATATTTAAACCAGTTGAGCAAACTTGCTTTCAACTTGCGAAATCTTTTTTGTTACCGTCGTTTCCTCTTATTTCAGCTTTCGTTGTGTCACTCTCTTGTACTGCATTTTTTATGGCATCTTTTGCCCGAATCTCAATTTACGGTCACAAAATCATAAATGATTTTCGCAGCATTTGACGAAGCACGGCCGCCTTGTGAAAGTAAGTTTTTCAGGTTCTTATATTCTTCCTGCAGCTTTTGTTTACGGTCAGGGTTTTCCAACAGATCTTTTAGTTCGTTGATACAATTTTCCGTTGTCATTTCATCCTGTATTAATTCTTTCACTACAGGCTTATCCATTATTAAATTGACGAGTGATATATATTTTACTTTGATGACTCTTTTGGCTATCTGATATGAGATGGAGTTCCCCTTATAACAGACTGCTTCCGGAACTCCAAAAAGTGCTGTTTCTAATGTTGCAGTGCCGCTGGTTACGAGAGCTGCAGTGGCCTGGTTCAATAATTCATAAGTCTTACCACCTAATGCTGACACATTTTTATAGGGAGTCAAAAAAGGTTCATAAAAAGCATCCTCCTGACCCGGAGCTTTTGCTACAATGAATTCGTATTCGGGAAATGCTTTGCTTACTTCTAACATCACCGGAAGCTTTTTAGTAATCTCCTGCTTGCGGCTTCCCGGAAGTAATGCAATTATCTTTTTCTGTTCCTTTATTGGCGGTTGATGGGTAGCTTTAAAATTTTCTATCACTTCAACTAAGGGATGTCCTACATATTCGACCTTGTATTCCCACTTGCTGTAAAAGTCTTTTTCAAATGGTAAAATGACCAGCATTTTATCGACACATTTTTTTATTGTATGCACCCTGTTTTCTTTCCATGCCCATATTTGCGGAGAAATGTAGTAAACAATTTTAAATCCCTCTTTTTTTGCCCATTCTGCAATTCTTATATTAAAACCGGGATAATCGACGAGGATTAAAATATCAGGTTTAAAATGAGCGATATCCTGCTTGCAAAATTTAATGTTTTTCAAAATCGTTCTCAGGTTCATGATCACCTCAACAAAGCCCATAAAAGCAAGGTCTTTATAATCTTTTACAAGTGTTGCTCCTGCTGACTGCATCATTTGTCCACCCCAGCATCGAATATTGGCGGCCTGGTCGAGCTCATGCAACTGCTTTATTAAGTTGCTTCCGTGTAAGTCGCCACTTGCTTCGCCTGCGATGATGTAATATTTCATTTTTGTTATGACTTTAGAGGGAGCTGCGAGCTGTTAGCTTCGAGCTTCGTAGCCTTCACGATATGCTTTTGAAGAAGCAACGTTCCGTGGTGGCTAAAAGCTTAAAGCTAAGTTTTATTTGCTAATGAATGATTGACTTAATGATTTGAAAACAAAGGGAAAATTCAGGTGGTTGAATCATGATTAGCAAAATAGATGGCTGGTGCAAGTTGAGAGAACAAAGGTGAAATGGCAAAACGATTTACGGCTCGCCCGGCCACATTTTGTTAGAGCTAACATATGATGCAATAAGATGAGCAATGATTTGCCGTACAAGTGAGTGACACAACAATGTTGACTGAAGATTTATTGCCGGTAACAAAAAAAACATCTGCACTTTTTTAACTCTCAAACCGCAGAATACCGAAACGACATTACGGAGAACCTGAATGGTGATCTTCGCTTGCAGCCAACAGCTCGAGGCTCGCAGCTCCTTGCAGCACCTAAATTATACTCTTCACGATTCCTGCTTGTTTTTTAATGAAATACAACTTTCGGTTTTCGAGAAAGTCGGGTTTTGGGTTAGCGGTCTTTAAACGAATAGGCTGGAGCAAAAACTGGTTGAAGAGCGTATAGCTTTTATCTGATAAATTGTTTACCAGATTGTTTTTATGCTTGTCTAAAAGTTTAGTGAAATGATAAGTCATCTCAAATCCTTTAAAAACCATATCGCTTGGGCGGCTATAGTATTTCTCTTTGTACCTTTTATTTAATAAAGAACTTAAACCGGGATTTTGTGAATAATAGAGAAACGGTGTTGAAAAAACGATTTCAACATTTTTGCACTTTGGCTTGTCGAGGTCTTTAATGTTATCCCAGGTGGGCATGCCAATAGCAGTGGCGCGATAACTTTCATTGCTACTAAGCGATTGAACAACGTTTAAGCCAAAGGTTTCGAGTGGAGAGCCAACAAAAACAACATTATTCTTTGTGCTGTCCAGGCTTTTTTGCAATAAAGCAATGTTTGAAAATGCATCATCAATAGTAAGCCATTTTAACTTTAAAGGAGTTGATCTGGGGCTTTTATTTAATGTCGTAAAATAGTTTTTTACAAAATCTTCGGTTGGCCCTTTTCTCGTAACTGCAACTATATTTTGCGATCCGTAGTAGCGTTGCATATGTTTAAACACTCCCTGCAGGTGGGCCTGAAATGAAGAGTTTAATACAACAAAATAAGGATTCTGAGAAACGCCGACATAGTTGGGATAGGTTGCAGATATAAGAGGGATATTTCTACGTAATGCCTGATCTGAAAATAGTTTTAGTTCACTTGTGTTTGTAATGCCAGCGATAATAAGACCGACATTATTAAGTTCAGAAGATCTTAGCAATACACTTAATGATTGAGTTGTTTGCTTTGTGTCATAGATTGAGATTTCGACTCTTGCTCCTTCTTCATTCAGGCTATCAATTGCCATCATTACTCCATTGTAAAATTCAAGACCAGGAAGTACATTTTTAGGAAGGTTTGCTTTGTCTAAAATATAAGAAGCGCCATTAAAAACGTCATCTGCATACAAAGGAATAAATACCGCTACTTTTACAGGTTTTGAAGTATCGAAATATTGACCGGAAGATTGAAAAGTAAGGCCGGCAATAACTACGACAAGTAAAAGAAAACGATAGAAATTTGACATTAAGGAGAATAATTTCGGATGGTTTGCAAAATTGATGCCTATTCCCACTCAATAGTTGCCGGAGGCTTGCTGCTAATGTCATAAACCACCCTGTTGATCCCTCTTACATTATTAATTATCTCATTTGAGATGTGCGCCAGAAATTCGTAAGGCAGGTGCGCCCAGTCGGCGGTCATGCCGTCAACTGAAGTAACAGCGCGTAACGCCAGCGTATGCTCATACGTTCTTTCATCGCCCATCACGCCCACACTCTTAACTGGCAGGAGTATGGAACCTGCCTGCCAGATGGTTGAATACAATTTATGCTCCTTTAAAGCCCTCACATAAATGTCATCTGCATCTTGTAAAAGTTTAACTTTTTCTTCGGTCACTTCGCCTAGGATTCTAATGGCTAGCCCCGGCCCCGGAAATGGATGGCGGAATAACTGGTCGTGAGGAATCTCAAGCTCAAGTCCAACTTTTCTCACTTCGTCTTTAAACAAATACTTAAGTGGTTCGATCAATTTTAAATGCATCTTCTCAGGTAGACCTCCCACGTTGTGATGAGATTTAATAGTGGCAGAAGGTCCATGCACACTTACGCTTTCAATAACATCCGGATAGATTGTTCCCTGGCCTAAGAAACTGATATTGGTAAGGTCAGAGGCCTCCTGCTGAAAAACGTCGATGAACAATTTACCAATTGCTTTCCTCTTTTCTTCAGGATCAACCTTGTCTTTTAACGCGTCGTAAAACATCTGTTTTCTATCTACACCCCTTACATTCAACCCAATCTCTTTGTATGTATCTAATACCTGTGAAAATTCATTTTTTCGTAACACACCATTATCTACAAAAATTCCGTGTAACCGGCTGCCGATGGCGCGGCTGATAAGCGTGGCAGCAACTGTACTATCAACGCCGCCACTAAGAGCCATAATAACTTGTCCATCACCAACCTGTTCTTTAATGGTTTGAATGGCTTCATGTACAAATGCACCTGGAGTCCAGTCCTGTGAACAACCACAAACATTTACAAGGAAATTATAAATGATTTTCTTTCCTTCTGTTGAGTGATATACTTCAGGATGAAATTGAAGCGCATGCAGAGGCTTGCCATTAGTAGCTTTTTTCCTGAATGCAGCAACCGGGATTGAATCAGTTGTGGCGAGTACTTCAAAATCATCGGGCAGGGATAATATGGTATCGCCATGACTCATCCAAACTTGCGAGCGACTTGAGATGCCTTCCAGCAAAACATCATGCTGTTGCTGAATTTGCAGTTGGGCTCTTCCATATTCCCGTTTATTGCTTTTCTCGACTCTGCCACCAAACTGCTTCGCTGTTAACTGTGCACCGTAACAAACCCCTAAAATTGGCAGGTGTTCATTAAAAGACTTCACATCAACTACCGGCGCATTCTCTTCATTTACTGAAAAGGGAGAGCCGCTGAGAATGATACCCTTTATAGAAGAATCGAAAGTAAAAGTTTTAAAATATGGAATAATTTCACAATACACATTTGCCTCTCGCACAGCCCGTGCAATGAGTTGTGTGTACTGACTGCCGAAATCGAGAATAAGAATTTTTTCGCTCATAAGTATAAAGATGACCTGAGGTGAGGTCTAAAATATTTGCGAAGGTAATTTATTTTATGAGCCTCAAAGGAGTTTGCAATTCTTTTGACGATTGGAATTAAGATTGAACTAACCAGGGTTCAATGATAAAAGGGGCTTGTTGTTCACTTTTTTACGATAAAAGTCGCTGTACTCAACTACGAATAGGTCTTTCTATTAATGCGGTTTTCTTAGGGTTATAATAACTGATGAAATTAATGCAGTAAAAATTTCAACTGTTAAATCATTTATCTAATTTTCGTCTCACAAACTAATTGATATGAAAAAAAGTTTTTTTTATGCTGTCTTTATTGCAGTCGGTTTTTTAAACTCTTGTATTAACGTTGGGGAAAGGATTAAGGGAAGTGGTAGCATTAAAAGTGAAACGAGGCAAGTAAGCCAGGCACAAAAAATTAAAGTCTCCGGGGATATGGATGTGTATATCGAACAAGGGCCTACGTCTGTAAGGGTTGAATCTGATGACAACCTTCTTCAATACATTGTAACCACGGTAGAAGATAATTGGCTGGAGATAAGAACGAGAGATAACTTCAACATAAGGTCTTCAAAAGGGATTAAAGTTTATGTGACGACTCCTGAGATTACAGACTTGAAAGTAAGTGGTAGCGGTAATATTAAAAGCAATCCCAAATTTGCGACAGACAACAATACCTCCTTCAGTATTAGTGGTAGTGGAGACATTACCGCAACCATCAACGCACCAAAAGTTGAAACAAATATTTCGGGTAGTGGTAACCTGCATATCTCAGGCGAGACAAAAGATGTTGAAATTAATATTTCCGGTAGTGGAAATTATGATGGGGGAGGTTTAAAAGCAGAAAATGCTGATGTGGCAATTGCCGGATCAGGAGACGCAGATCTTTTTGCAGACAATAGATTGAAAGCTTCAGTTGCAGGTAGCGGAAATGTAAAATACAAAGGAAACGCAACCGTTGATTCTCATGTTGCCGGCAGTGGCACTGTAACCAAAGCACAGTAAACTATAAGTGATTGCGGTAAGTTTAAAAGGATGTTTTTTCAATTCATCCTTTTTTGCTTTAAGAGCCTATGCTACGGTACATAATATTTAAATAAAACTTTACCTGGAAACTTGTTTTTGAACAGCTGATCTAGACTCGTACCAACTTACTTTACAGCCTATAAACGGGATAGCGCATGTGTTCCGGTTCGTAATAGGGTGACTTTTTATATACGAAATTTAACTGCGCAGACGCTGAAGCAGTAAACGTGGTATCGGTTTTCTTTTTGTCTTCCAGTTGCTGTCTTACCAGGGGATGCTGTTTTAAAAATTCTTCGGCCACGTCTTCCCAGCGGTAATCACTGTAGCCTTCCTTCTGCTGTAAAATTGCGTCGAAAAAATTCCAGGAAAAAAAACTGTCGTCACCCGTTGGCTCCAACATTTCTATTAAATATCTTTTTGCCGGCTGAGTTGTATAAATAACATAGTCACCTTTTAAAAATCGGTAACAGCCTTCCGGCTGCTTACGAGCACGCTGTTGTTCTTATGATGTTTTTCATAAGGCCTTTCAGCACTCTTATAATCTTCAATTCTATATGCTTCTACCTCAATTAAAGTGTCTCTTGTCAGTCTTTCCATCTGCACATATTCAACTTTAAAAGATCTGTTACATTATGCCATCCTTGGGGAATGATATAGGCCTTTGGAGCAGTAATAATATTTTCTCCTATGAAATAATTATAAAAAGGTACTGGTTTTCGAACGGTTTCAAATGATCATAATACAATCTTTGCCGGCCTGTAACTTCGCTGGTTTTATATGATGCCGTATATCCTTTGAACTGAAATGTATCGTATCTGCTGCTGTCAACAGTCCATCGCAGAGGAAATTCACTTTGTTGCAGAACAGCTTTTTCGCCTGCAACAATTCTTTTGCATTGCGTGAATCATTCTTTGTAAAATCCCTGTTTAAGTCAAGGTTCTGGGCATTACCTCTAAAGCCATAGCTTTCAGGCCCTTTTTAATTAACTCTTGAAAAGCTATTTCTATTTAAAGCTCCACCAATATTGTACACCGCTATAAAGGCAATCACCACGTTTTCAGGTGCCTTTATCTTTCCGGTAGCAAGGTCTCTTGCCAGCATCATACTTGCATCAATTCCATCTGGTTCACCTGCATGAATACCATTACTTACAAGAATGATTACTTTATCATTTTGCCATTTATTGACGTTGAAATTATTATCTCCTGAGTATAAGACCAGGTACAAAAGATAGCCCGCGTCAGTGGTATTAAATTTTTTTATTAAAATTGTATTAAAGTCTTTATCAAGTTTTTCATAATATTGGATACAGTCAGCGTAGGTAGTGGTTTGCTTTCCTTCCGTTCTGTCGAAGGTTGTTAATAGAGATTGAGAATAAGATAAGAGTGTAAATAATAATATATATGCAGTCAGGAAAGTTTTTTTCATTAATTTGTCCTTATAATTTTATTAAAAGAGATGGAGCAAAATCATAGAATTCTTTTAGCGGAAGACGAACCGAAGCTAGGTCAAATCGTGCAGGAAGAGCTTACACGAGAAGGATATCATACTGACGTAGCATATGATGGTCTTGTTGCAGAAAAATTATTTAAAGAGCATCAATATTCTTTGGTGTTGCTCGATGTAAACCTGCCATACAAAAACGGCCTTGCTCTTTGTAAAGAATTTAGGGACGCGAAAAAAAGTATTCCGATTATTATGTTGACCGCGCTTGGCGAAATCAACGATAAGATGGATGCTTTCAATCTTGGAGCCGATGATTATATCGTTAAGCCATTTCATTTTAATGAGTTGTTTGCAAGAATTAAGGTATTTCTTAAAAGGTCAGAACCGGGGGCCGAACAGACAGATAAACTCAACATTGGTAACTTAGAAATTGATTTACTAAATAAAACCGTTACCCGCGCAAACACCAACATCAATCTTACCGCAAAGGAGTTTGCATTACTAGCATTGCTTGCAAAGTCAAAAGGCAAAGTAATTTCAAAACAGGATATTCTTGAAAAAGTTTGGGGACTTAGTTTCGATACCGGCACGAATACTATAGAGGTGTATATAAGTTTTCTAAGAAATAAAATTGATAAGCCCTTTGATACAAAATTAATACATACGAAACCCGGATTTGGCTACTTTGTAAAGGAATTATAAAGACATGAGCTTAAAATTCCGTCTCGCTATTTTATTTAGCCTGTCCGTATTTATCATTTTGTTAGCCTCGGCCGTTTCGATATTCTTGTTTAATGAAAGTTTCAGAAAAGAGGAGTTTACAAAGCGGTTAGTATTAGAAGGTTCAGAATGCATGCAATTATATCTTAGCGTTCCCGGACCACCGAAGAGCATTATTGAAGAGCTAAATCAAAAGGCTGTAAACTTTGGCCATAAAGAAAATATCTTCCTTTTCAGCTTCGATCATAAACTTTTATATTCAACGCCTGGGGCGGAACCGCCAAACATCTCTCCTGGATCATTTGAAATAGCGAGGAAAAACCAGGTCGATGTTTTTCCCGGTGCAGGGCGGGAGGCTGTGTTGTTGAGCCGCGTTGAAAACAGTATCCCATATTTTGTCTACGTCTCAGGCTTTGATATTTATGGCCGCCGAAAAAGCGATAATTTAAAAATTCTGCTTACTGCGTCTGTTCTAGGCGGATTAATCTTATCGGGCTTCCTGGCTTTCTTTTATGTAAGGCATGCGATGGCGCCACTGGAAGAACTAAAGAATCAGATCGAAAAAATTAATGAGAAGAACCTTAAAGAAAGGATACCTGTTGTTAATAAAAACAATGAGGTTTGGCAAATAGCGAAAAAGTTTAATGCAATGCTCGACCGGCTGGAACAAGCTTTTGAACAGCGCAAGAACTTTGTGCGTCATGCGTCACATGAGCTCAGAACTCCGCTCGCCAATATGCTTTCTCAGACAGAATCCGCATTAGGAAAAAATTTATCTGTTGAAGATTACAGGAGTGTTCTTTTTTCTTTGAAAGAAGATCAGCAGGATTTAATTGAACTGACCAATTCATTGCTAACTCTCTCAAAATATGGCAAAAGAACCGACGATACCGAATGGACAACCATAAGAATCGACGACCTGCTATACCAGGTTGCTGAGTTCTCACAACAAATGTGGCCCGAAGCGATGGTAGCAATTGATTTTGAAACGGTGCCCGAAAATGAGAACGAGCTTGAGTTTCGCGGAAACGAATCACTAGTCAGGTCGGCACTACAAAATCTCGTAAAAAATGCCATTCATTATAGTGATGATAGCCGGGTAAAAATTAGCATTTTAACTGACGCAGGTGCAATAACACTTCACTTTGAAAACAAGGGCAACCAGTTGAACCCCGAAGAACAACAGCGCTTATTTATCCCGTTTTTCAGGGGAGAGAATGCGTCGAACAAAAAAGGATACGGGCTGGGATTATCAATCGTGCAAAGAATTATTAACGTGCATAACGGCAGTATAAAATATGAGGCCGTGCCTGCGAACTTGAATCGATTCACCATTTACTTGCCATCACAGAAAAAACAAAAAAATCCCGCAAAATTAGCGGGATTACAATGAGTTCGTTATATTGAGAAATACTATGCAGCTGAAGTAGCAGCAGGTACTTTCTTAGCCAGTTTTCTTTTTAAGTTAGATGCTTTGTTCTTGTGAATAACACCGCGCTTAGCTAACTTATCAATCATAGAAACCACATCAGGCATCTTTTCAGTAAAAGCCGCTGGTTCGGTAATTTCTTTTATATCACGAATAGCGTTACGTGTTGTTTTACCATAGTATCGGTTACGATCTCTACGCTTTGCCGCCTGGCGCACATCTTTCTTTGTAGCTTTATGGTTTGCCATAATTTTCTTTTTTAAAGGACGGCAAAGGTAACAGTAAGTAATAAGAATTTCAAATTTTTATTACTATTCTTTGCATTTTATTATAACTTTTCTTTCAATTTCGCAGAAAAACCCCGGACATCTATACTTCTTCAGTTGCAATACAGGTTACTGGGTTACGGGCAGTTGTTTTCTAGTGTAACATTGTTGCGACGCATTACTTTCAACCGCAAACCTTGTGGCCGCCTTTTTTAGTTTTTACTATTTTAAACTGCTGTCTAAACCGGCGTTCTGGTAACCAGCTTCTTAATCAAGGTTACGTTGTTTGTGCTTCTTCATGAAATACCGGTTCGTCAAATCTCAGTTTCAGCACTTCACATGTTTGTCTTCTTACATCTGCGCACAACTTGGCATTAGATGCAAGCGACTGCCCATATGATGGGATCATTTTTTTTAGTTTTGATTGCCACTCATTAGAGGCCAGCTTATCTTTAAAGCAGCGTTTGAAAAGATCCAGCATAATAGATACCGCAGTAGAGGCTCCGGGCGACGCTCCTAAAAGTGCCGCTATGCTTCCATCGGCGGAACTCACTACTTCGGTTCCAAACTCAAGTACCCCACCTTCCTTCTCATCTTTCTTGATTACCTGTACCCTTTGTCCCGCTATCTCTATTTCCCAGTCTTCGAGCCTTGCGGCAGGCAGGTATTCACGAAGCGCTGTTAACCGATCTTCCGGCGATTGCCTTACCTGGTCAATCAGGTACCTGGTTAAAGGAATATTTTTAATTCCTGCCGCCAACATAGGACCTATGTTGCCGAGTTTTATTGATAATGGCAGGTCCATAAAAGAGCCATGCTTTAAAAACTTGGTGGAAAACCCGGCATACGGACCGAACAGCAATTCTTTTTTCCCTTCGATCATTCTTGTGTCAAGATGCGGTACCGACATCGGCGGCGCTCCGACAGATGCCTTTCCATAAACCTTTGCATTGTGCTTTTTTATTACCTCCGGATTCGTGCAACGCAGCCATTGTCCACTTACGGGGAAACCGCCAAATCCTTTTCCTTCCGGAATTTCTGATTTAATCAACAGTGGCAGCGAACCACCTCCCGCACCTATGAAAACAAACTTTGCCTGTAGTTTTCGCCTTTCGCCCGTACTGGTGTTTTTTACGTTTATCCGCCACATTGTTTCATCCTCATCTCTTTCAAGATCGCGAACCTGGTGGCTAAAATGAAGGGAAACACCGGGTTGATTCCTCAAATGGTCAAACATGCACCGCGTCAATGATCCAAAATTTACATCGGTCCCGATGTCCATCCTGGTTGCTGCTACCTTTTCCTTAGGATCACGACCTTGCATGACCAACGGAATCCACTCTTCTAACAAGTGTCTGTCTTCTGTATATTTCATGCCTTTAAACAAATGACATGATGTAAGCGCCTCGTATCTTTTCCTCAGGTATTCTACATTTTTCTCGCCCCAGACAAAACTCATGTGCGGTATTGGTCTTATGAAAGAAGGGGGGACAGATATATAATTTTGCTGAATAAGATAAGCCCACAATTGCTTTGACACTTCGAATGACTCCGCAATCTTAACTGCTTTCGTAGTTTCAATAGAACCATCTGGCAGCTCAGGAGTATAATTAAGTTCACAGAATGCTGAATGACCTGTGCCTGCATTGTTCCAGGCGTCTGAGCTTTCGGCTGCTGCTACATCCAGAGATTCGAAGATCTCTATGGTTACATCCGGCTGCAATTGTTTTAGCAATACTCCAAGTGTAGCACTCATTATGCCTGCGCCTATTAAAACCACATCCGGACTTGAATTTTCATTTGTGCTCATGCTATTCATTCTAGTTTATAAAATACTTCAAAATGCAAAAGTAGCTGGTACTTAAATTGTGCCAGTCATGATTCAGCAATAGTTGTGGTTTTTTATCCTTTCTCGAAAACGAGAAACCACAGTTGTAAATGCATCGGCTGGGGAGATGTTTTAAAAAGTTAAACAAAGTTTTGCCGTACAAGGGAGTGACACAACGATGTTGAAGATTGTTATGAAATTCACTAAAAAAGGCATTTTTCTATTATTTCAATAAAAGTTCCGGAATCGTTTCTGGTAGCGGCAGCATACTTATTGCATAAAAGTTTAAAACGCAGGCATGGCCAAAGGTATCGTACAGTTTTCTTCGCTACTCGACAACGACTTTTATAAGTTTACCATGCAGCACGGGGTAATCAACTTGTTTCCTAAAGCAAAAGCGCGGTATGAATTTATCAATCGCGGAAAACACGCTTTTCCTGAAGGTTTCGGTAACGCTTTGAGAGAGTCCGTTGATGCACTTGCGGGGGTAAGACTTACTTTAAAAGAAAAACAGTACCTCGCTGTGGCCTGCCCCTATCTTGACCCTACCTATCGCGACTTTTTGCAAGGGTATTGTTATAACCCCGACGAAGTTATTATTGAGCAAAACGGTAGCGACCTCAGAATTTTTATTGAAGGTTATTGGTACCGGACTATACTTTGGGAAATCCCGATTTTGTCTCTTGTGTCTGAGTTGTTTTATAAGTTGACCAACCAGCAACGAAACAGCGATGAAAAGGTGAAAGAGGTAACTAAAGAGAAGATTGGAAAATACAATGCATTAGGTGTGACGGTTGCAGAATTTGGCACCCGCAGGAGACATTCTTATAAAGTGCACGAACTGGTGATGCAGGCATTGAAAGAATATGGAGGAAAATCATTTGTAGGATCGAGCAATGTGCATTTTGCTATGGCAAATGGCGTAAAGCCAATTGGTACGCATGCACACGAATGGTTTATGTTTCATGCTGCCAAATACGGGTTTAAAATGGCAAATTCGCTGGGACTCGAAAACTGGGTAAAAGTGTATCGCGGAGACCTGGGCATTGCTTTGTCTGACACCTACACCACCAAAGTTTTTTATGACCAGTTTGATCGCATGTTTGCAAAGCTGTTTGATGGAGTGAGACATGACAGTGGCGACGCAATAGCGTTCGCTGAACAAACCATAAAACATTATCAAAAACTTGGTATTGATCCGTTGTCTAAAACGATCATTTTTTCCGATTCCCTGAATTATGAAAAAGTGGCAAGAATTGCCGATTACTGTAAAGGCAAAATAGGAATGTCTTTTGGAATTGGCACTAATCTTACCAATGATGTGGGATTAAAGTCGATGAATATTGTAATAAAAATGGTAGAAGCATTTCCTGATGGGGGAGAGTGGACACCGGTTGTAAAATTATCTAATGAAACAGGTAAGTACACCGGAGATGAGAAGATGATTCAACTTGCAAAGTCAATTTTAAATATTTCGGAGTAATGCAGTCAGCGGCATAGTTTTTTAGGCTTTGCTTACAAGCGACACTAAAAATAAAACCATGGATAATAATAATCCGGCTGAAATGAGTAACCAGGACCTTGAGAATGACATGCAGCAAAATAGCGCAGAAACGACAAAAGGCAACCAGGAGCACGTACAAAAAAGTTCTGCTGCTGAAGGCACCCTTAAAACCCCTGAGCAAGATGAGTCTTCCAAAATAAATCTGAATACTGTTTATAAAGGTGACGAGGAGCAGGATTTAGATGACCTGGTGCATACACAGGCGGCTGAAGAGGTTGCGCACGAGGGCAACATGCCAGACCCTGAAGCACTGGATAGCTGGGAAACCAATGATGATGATATAAATAAAATCTCGAGTTAAGTCTTAACGGTGTTGAGGTATATCAACGCCTTTTAATTTCCTGTACATTTCTGTGGCATACAAGTCGGTCATTCCTGATATCAGGTCAAATGCATTCATTACTTTAAGGTATGGCGATTCTGTAGTTTCAAATTCCCTGAACTGTACAGGAAATAATTTTAGCACTTTTTGGTCTTTATGATCTGGTTGCTGCTTTAATAATGCAGGAACAAACAGGCTTAGTAATTCTGACATTACATTGTAACCTGCTATTTCAATTTCAAGAACTGTATCGTGGTTATAGATCTTTTCATTTGAGATTTTCATTACTTCTTTAAGCGCTCCGCAGTTTCTTTCAATATTATCAAGCAATGTATCGTTGAAAGATCCTTGCAATATTTCATCCCTGTTTTCGTAAAAAACATCTGCAGCTTTTGTTGTCAGCAGGTTGATTACTCTTGCACGTAGAAAACTTATTTTTTCATTTGCATCTTCAATTTTGTTATAAATTTCTACTGTCCTGTTTTGGTAAGTGAGATCAGCATTCAGGCAGGTAATCACATGAAAAAAAGATTCTTTTACAAGTTCATGAGACAGAATTCCCAACCGGTGAGCATCTTCCATATCGATAATACTGTAACAGATATCATCAGCAGCTTCTACCAAATAGACGAAGGGATGTCTTTTAAAAACAACAGGGTCTCCTTCTTCGCGCGGCATTCCTAACTTTTCAGCTATAGCGCCAATGGAGTCGGCCTCAGCCTGGAAAAAACCATACTTTTTCCTGTGTTTAAATTGCTTGTTTACGGCTGTTGCTTCACAAGGATATTTTATGATCGAAGCAATGGTGGTGTAAGTCAATCCAAGGCCGGCAGTAAGCCTGCCTTTAAAAACATGTGTGAGAATTCTGATCGCATTTGCATTGCCTTCAAAGTTTGATATATCGCCCCACTCTTTATCATTAAAAAAAGATCGAAGCTTTTTGCCGTCAATAACCAATTCTGCATTATTGAGAAAATAGGCTGAAATTGCCTTTTCGCCCGAATGCCCGAATGCAGGATTGCCAATGTCATGTGCAAGGCAACCAGCAGCAATTACATTGGCTAACTCATATCTGTAAAATTCGTAACTGTCGCCCGACCTGTCATTGATCTCGCTACTAAGTTTTTCGCCGACAATACTTCCCAGAGAACGACCAACGCTTGCGACTTCAAGAGAGTGGGTCAGTCGGTTGTGAACAAAAGTGCTTCCGGGAAGCGGAAACACTTGAGTCTTATTTTGCAATCTTCTAAAAGCAGATGAAAAGATAATTCGGTCAAAATCTTTTTGGAAACCTGATCTTGACCCTGCTGATTCTTTTGGCTGCCCAATTCGTTGTGTAGTAAAAATGGTTTCCCAATTCATATTTAAAACTGTAGTAAGACTGCAAAAGTGTATAAATAATTTTAAAGCAGTTATGATATGTTGAAGGAGAGGGGTTGAAGCAATTTTTTTTAATACCAGCATTAGTTTTCATGGCATCATCGTTGCGTCGCAATCCTTTCATCGGCATGGCCATGGGCATCAAAAAGAAGCCCACTTTGAGCAAGTAAACCTGTAAGAGATATTTCAAAATATAGAACTCCTAACAACAGTTCTTGCATACGGGACATCAGTGGGATGCCTGCCCAGCCAAGGCATTCAAGAACATGCGAAGCAGTTTTTGAAACAAGCAGGTGGAGTCCCTTGCAGGAACGAAGCCCGGCGGCTTGAGCGATAACTGTTCGATTTGAAACTTGCCATTGACACTGCTTAAGATCATTGTCGTAACCACATCATCTTTCCGTTGAAGGCGTTTAGTTTTTACATTTCATAATATCTCCGAGGTTTCCAACAAACTGAGTTTTTATTCAGCTTTTGATTTCAAAAACTATCACACCCGCTGTTAACTATCTTTGCCCATTAAATAAACTGTGTGCAGGTATCAGAGCGTTTCTTATTACACCAACAAACATTGTGGCTTTCACCTGAGCGGTGCATTTATTGGGAAGATCAAAACACGCTTATAGTTTCTGATCTGCATTTTGGTAAGACCGGTCATTTTCGTAAATCCGGCATTGCCGTGCCCCAGTCGGTTTATAAAGAAGATATGCAGCGGCTTGTAACGCAGTTGCAGTTTTATAAGCCTCAGCAATTGATTGTTGTGGGCGACCTGTTTCATAGTGCCATGAATAAAGAACTCGACTTTTTTAAAAAGTGGCGCAATGACTTTAGTAACCTTCATATACAACTCGTAAAGGGAAATCACGACATTCTAAAAAGGGAATGGTACGAGGAAACTAATATCTCAGTTTCAGATTTACATTTTCACCTTGGCAACTTTTGTTTTGTTCATGATATTAGTGAAGCGTGTGCGCCCTCCCGGGATATTCATTATTACTTCAGCGGTCATATTCATCCTTGTGTATTGCTCAAAGGTCTCGGTAAACAGTCCATCTCGTTGCCTTGTTATTATTTTGCAAACAACTTCGCTGTCATACCTGCATTTTCTAAATTTACCGGAACGGCTTTAATCGATAAAAAGGCTGCTGATAATGTCTTCGCAATTATACCGGCCAATGTGAATAAGGGGCAGCAGGCCGCGGTTGTAAAAGTGTAAGGTTAGCTTGTATTGTTGCTGTACCTGTTCCACAAACTAAAAACTATAAGTTCAATCATACGTTTTGTCTTCAGAAATTAAGATCGCCTTCGCTCCAATCTATTGTCATCCTCTGCCTGAAGGCCACCGCTTCCCTATGTTGAAGTACGAATTGATTCCCGGCCAGTTGTTACATGAAGGAACGATGCAGGCGAATAATCTTTTCGTTCCTAAACCCTGTTCAAGCGAAACTATTTTATTAACTCATACGGGGGAATACTTAGATAAATTACTTAAACAAACGCTATCTGCATCAGAGCAAAGAAAGATAGGATTTCCGCAGTCGCCGGAATTAACTGAAAGGGAATTGATCATTACACAAGGAACCATTGAGTGTTGCCATTATGCTTTTGCAAATGGAGTTGCTCTCAATGTCGCAGGCGGAACACATCACGCATTTGCAGATAGGGGAGAGGGTTTTTGTTTGCTGAATGATCATGCCGTGGCAGCGAATTGTTTGCTCAAAGAAGGCCGGGCAAACAAAATTTTGATTATTGATTTAGATGTTCACCAGGGAAATGGAACAGCAAAACTTTTTGAGAGCGAGCCGCGTGTTTTTACTTTCAGCGTCCACGGACAACATAATTACCCCTTTCATAAAGAAAGATCTGATCTTGATGTTCCCTTAGCTGATGGAACAGATGATGCAACTTATTTGCGTATTTTATATCACACATTACCAAAATTGATTGACACCGTAAAGCCGGATTTTTGCTTTTATCAATCTGGTGTAGATATATTGGAAACCGACAAGTTTGGTAAGCTAAAAGTAACGCTGCAAGGTTGCAGACAAAGAGATGAATTTGTTCTTTCCCTGGTTAAGAAACACCAAATTCCTTGTGTGGTTTCTATGGGCGGGGGCTACTCTCCCGATATCAAAAACATTGTAGAAGCACATTGCAATACTTTTAGAACAGCTTTTAGCATTTTCGCTTAATTTTCATTTTTTGTCTATTAAAGGCTGGTAATAAAGCACTCGAAATAGTACAAGCATCATATCCCAAACGCTGGCCTTTTCGCCCATGTCGCCAGTGCTTTTGTTAAATTTTTATCGTTAATTGTGGGTAACTCGCCGAAAACTGAGGCACGGTTTTTAATGGGTGTACCAGTAATTAATTAATAACTAAAAAATTAAGTTATGAGTCAAAATAAGAAATTACCTGCCGGAGGTTTGTTATTGGCTGGGATAGCCGCGTTCGCATACTATAAATACTCTAAGCTAAGTAGTGCAGAAAAAGAAAACCTTGTAGGCGATCTTAAAGCCAAAGGCCAAAAGTTATACGATGAGTATGTACCCGAGAAGTACAAAAGTATGTTCTCGAAAAATACCGGAAGCGGAACAGCAAGTGCCAATTCTCATTTTGGAGAAGGAAATGCCTATAGCAGTTAGAATTCAATTATTCGATATAAAAGCCTCTGTAAGAAATTGCAGGGGCTTTTTTGTTAGGGTTCAAAGCTCTCATTCTGCTGCCGGGTTTCAAGGAGGTGAAGCCAAAAACCCTACTAAGCCGATATTCATCAAATAAGCAGATACGCACCAATAAGAAATGGTTAAATGCGGTACACAAGGAGTTTAATAAATTACAAAGGCCTAATTTTGCCTGTATGATAGGTGATTTTGTTTGTATAAATGATGTGTTTACCAGCCAGCAAAAGTTGATATTTGAAAGCCTGCCTGTAAAGGGAGAGGCATATACATTAAAAGACGAGGTGGTTAGTTTAATAGATGGCAAAAAAGGGTTGGTGTTTTACGAACTTCCTAACCCAAGTCACCCGAATGGTCAGGAGTATTCCTTTAGGCCCAGCAGGTTTAAAAAAGTAGAATCACGGGACGAGGTGATGGAATTGGTGGAGGTACTTGCAAACCGCGAAATCAACAGAAAATAAAGTATTTACAAGAAGAACAGAAGATGGTACCAACATGGTGTCACTAACAATTACTTTCTTTGTTCAGTTTGCTACTGTTCATTGTTCCCGTCGGCAGTAGATTGACGGCTATCTCGATATTTAACTTTTTGTCACATTCTTTTTCTTGAAACAAAGAAAATAACGCTTGTTATCCAAACTTGCAGCGCGGAAAAACCAGGAAAGGAACGGCAGCAGTTGTTCCTTTCATTCGCCTGACTTAAGCTTTGGTGCTACTGTGGTTTCAGCAGTTTTTTTTATCCCTGTTCATTTTTAGCTTTTCTAATTCTACAGGGCGATTGCCAATAGGGCTTTATTGCATTTTTCCGCGGCTTCCTGATATTACGTCCCCCAAAAAAAGGTGCCAACTGCGCCGCTTGTATGGGCATATCTTTTGCTAAAGGAAGCTACA
>JAOQAJ010000345.1 GCA_025963675.1 Segetibacter sp. | reverse complement strand
CCTGAAAATTCCTTTGACATAACCCGCTAAAGTGCATACAGTCGCCTGGTTCCCGGCATTAACGGCAAATGGCGTTTGACTTTGCCCAATCATCCCAAACCATCTCCTCGTTTATCACACGTCACTTAGCCGTATTGTTTTAATCATTTACTTTGCCTCCTGATTCAAAAGTTAATCTTAGTTCATGAGTTACAATTATTTACCTCTTGATAGAAAATGGCTAAATTTTCAACAGGTTAAGAACCTGTTGGATTATGATCAGCTGGTTTCTATAACTTTTGATGCGCATGAGCGGATATTAAAATGTACCGAATATCTCAATAATGTTTCTTCGGAAAACGATCTTAAAAATGTCGGTACAACAGAAGGCGGGCAATTTGACAAAGTAAAAAGTATTGTGGTAAAAGGCGGAGAGGAAGTGCCGATGGACGTAGTGAAATGGATGCTGATGCTAAAGATCAAGTCACTAAGTCAGGGGCACAGCACGGTGCAGATTGAAACAGTAAAGCGATTGATGGAAATGTACAATAATGGAGTACTTCCGGTAATCTATTTAAAAGGAGTTCTTGAAACCGGCGAAAATATTAGTGCGTTAACACAATTAAGTTTACCTGTTATTGGCTGCGGCCAGCTACGATATAACGGACAAAAGACAGGATCATTATCAGTTTTAGATGAACTGAAGTGGCAACCGATAAGTTTGCAAAGCCAGGAATGGCAGGCGTTGACCACCGGAACTCATTTTACCACCGCGTATGCCTTGCATGTATTAAAGAAGACTGAGCAGTTATTAAAAGTGGCAGAGTTGATTGCAGCATTATCTTCTGATGTTTTTGGTTGCTCTCGTGATTGGTTTGACGAGAGGGTACATTCTTTAAATAATCAAAAAGGACAGAAAAAAGTTGCTTCCGTTATTTCATCATACTTAGCGGGCGCCTCAACTGAAAGAAATAGCGTTGTAAGCTTCAATGATGCCCATTACTTTAGCTCAATTGCGCCGGTGCATGGTGCAGCACGAGACACCTTTGCATATGTCTTAGATGTTTTCCTCAAAGAGATTAATTCAGTAACAGAAACCCCTCTCATTTTCCCCGATGAAAATTTAATCTTGCAAAGAGGAAATGATAATCATCAACCTTTGGCACTTGCTTTAGACATTCTAAGTATATCAATAGCAGGATTGGCAAATCTGTCATTTGGAAGGATAAACCTTCTCACTGGTGCACAAACGCCATCGGTAATGCCTCAGTCTATTGCAACTACTTCAGTCACTGAAATAAAACAATTGTTATCTCCACCATCTGTTGTTGATAGTACAGCTTATAGTAAGGAAAATTTTTCCTCTATCGGCTCAAATGCAGCAGTGAAATCTCTGCAAGTAATCAACAATGTAGAAAAGGTGATTGCGGTTGAACTGATAGCTGCATCTAAAGCATGGGAATTAAAAAGTCCGGCAAAAACTTCTCCTTTTCTTCAGGAGTTCCTCGAACAATTTCGGCTGCAATGTTCGTCAGTTTCTATAACTGATCCCAATACTGAAGATCTTGAACAAGTTGTAAAATTCATCGATTCTTATAAACAATAAATCCAAGTGATAATTCTCGTTTTCCATAAAACCTTTTAGTTTATGCCGGTACAATTAATTGCAGATAGTGGCGCTACGAAATGCGAATGGTATGTTGTAGGTAATGGAATTGAGAAATCGGTCTTTACCAGTGGTATCAGCCCGTACTTTGTGAGCGAGCAACAGATTGTCGAGTCCCTAAAAAGCGACCTGTTGCCACACCTAAATAACCTTGAGGTTAACGAAGTATACTTTTATGGGACAGGGCTTGGCAATCCTAAAAATGTAGCTGTTATTCTTAGCGCATTTAAAATACTTTTCGGGTCGGCAAAAGTTGAAGCTAATACAGATTTGCTTGCTGCTGCCCGCGCGCTTTGTGTTAGTGAAAAAGGTATTGCCTGCATATTGGGCACCGGAGCAAATTCATGCTATTACGACGGTAAAGAAATCACCAAGAACATTGCAAGCCTCGGCTATGTTCTTGGTGATGAGGGAAGCGGTGCACACCTGGGAAAAAAAGTTCTCCAATACTATCTCTACAACACTTTTGATGAAGATTTAAAATATAGGTTCGATGCAAAGTTTGTAACAACCTATATGGAGATTCTCGAAAACGTTTACAAAAACCCTTTTCCGAACCGTTACCTCGCCAGCTTTGCAGCTTTTCTTTCAGAGAACCGCGGACATTACATGGTAGAAAATATACTGGAAGATGGATTGAATGACTTTTTCTTCAATCATTTGAATAAATACAATGAGAGCTGGACGTCGCCAATCAATTTTGTTGGGGGCGTAGCATTTGGATTTAAAGATGTTCTTCAGGAACTCTGTAACAGCTACCAATTGGAACTGGGCAAGGTACTAAAAGCGCCGATGGAAGGCCTTGTAAAATTCCACTCTGCGGCTATCACTGATTGATCTCGTTATCAGCGAAATTGTATAGCATCTTAAATTTCGGAGTTTACATTCATGATATTTTTTCCGTGCCTTCTTTTTCAATTCGCGCCAATCTTAGCATTAGGAACTATCTCTCCACAACATTATCACTCCACTTCCGGAATCGCCGAATTCGGATACCTTTTCCATTTGTCCATAATTGTACTGCAAGTTGAAGTGCTACCGTGAGCACACAAGTTTTTTTGGAACACGGATAACACAGATTGAGAGGATTAGGCAGATTGCCCAGGTAAGAAAACCTGAACCAATCCGTTTCTATCCGGAAAAACAGAGTTAGCGAAGTGATATTGCCAGGGAAACAATTTTAAAATCGGTTTTTATCAGTATGATCCGTGTCATCCGTGTTCTATTGTTTCGAGAAAAAAGATGAGTACACACGGTAGAGTTGAAGTGTGCGACGCAAGAATGTTTAATAGTGAATAAAAAGCAGGTAACATAATAGAAATTAACTTTGCAAGGGCTTGGACACGAAAGGAGTTTATTTAATTAAAATTTTTTGGAGATCGAATACTATGTCAGAATTTATAAAAATAACAGAACAGCCATCAAAGTATCGGCACCTGGAAAAAATGCCTGTAAGAGATCTTCTTA
>JAOQAJ010000338.1 GCA_025963675.1 Segetibacter sp. | reverse complement strand
ACAGCTTCACCAGGCCATCTAATATTAGCATGGTAGAGCGGATGGTTTGCCCTACTTTAAGAAGGGTTTCACCTGCCTTTACCTCTTTTATGGTTCCATGTTTCATCATTTCCTCAAATAGCGGTTCTTCAAGTGTAGGAAAAAGGTGCCTGAGATTGTTTTTGTCCATAGTCATAGCTATTGCAGGGCAAAGTTGCACTTTTTGGGTGAGCAATAGCAAATCAAAAGATTGTATTTCAGGAACTCAAACAAGGCTTAATGCAACAACTATTAACAGGCAAAATAAGGGTTAATCAAAACGAAGCAGCATTAGTTATGGATTAATTAAGGCACTACTTTTCGTTGTTCAGTAGCGATAAAAACGTACAAGAGTGCGGCGGCTCAACAGCTGTATTAGCATTCCTACAGACGGTTCCGGAAAAATCTTACTCTTTATCTGGCTAATCTTTTACGGGCAAAAATCCCTTATCACCCAACATCTTAATTACACTTCGTAAAAGGTAATTATTATCAAAGCGAATAATGTATTTTCTTGTTCCCTCTTGTTCAGGTACAAGCATTTTGCGCTCTATAAGTTTTCTTAACTGCCTGCTTACTTCTGCATTTAGTTTCCCTTCAAAAATGTCTTTAACATCACCTGCCTGTATCACTTGCTTTTCAACAACACGCTTTAACACCTTGCCTTCTAATTCGGTTATGTACTTTCTTTCGGTAGAATGGGTTAAGGCAGGTAGCAATATCTCTTTCTTCAAAAAAGTATAATCAAGTAGCCTGTCAATCTTTTCAATCTCCTCTTTCAATCCTTTTAAAACATATTCGCACCATTCCAGCATTCCTTCCTCAGTACCGGTATCTGCTGCTGCTAAATGCCGGTAGTATTCATCCCTATTACTGCAAAAAACGGCGGTAGGATTAAGTATTCGTCCAACGTCGACATTAAAGCCAAGCTTTACCAGCATTGCATAAGTAAACAAGCGGACTGTTCTGCCATTACCATTGCCAAAAGGGTGTACCCAAACAAACCGGTGGTGTGCAATAGCAGCTTTTAAAAGGTCGTATTTAGGGCTGTCATTAGCGTTAATAAAGCTGAATAGTTCATCCATGTATTCATCCACTGTAACTGCTTCGTGAGGCTTATGGGTAGATGTTGCTATTGTCACGTTCTTTGTTCTATAAACGCCCGGTGTATGGTCTCCTTCCCCATCTGGTGGGGGCACTAACCCTTCAACTACCATTCTATGTAGTTCGCTAACAAAAATCCGATTAATAGGATGTTGCTTGATATTCTCATCTATAAAAGTCATTGCCTCCTCTATGTTCCTTATCTCCATTATTCCTAACGGCAGTGACCTTTTTTCTTCCAGTTTTGTTTCAATATACTCTGCAATAGTGGTATTATTACCTTCAATTCTGGCAGAACCGACACTTTCCAGAGTGTGAAACAAATGCTTAAGCTGAAAAAATACTTTTGGATGGGTTGTACCGGCGAGCGGCTTTTTGCGCAAATAGTCGAGCTCGATGATTAAATCAGTCAGCGAAGACCCAAATGAAGGTTCAGTTAGTTGTAAGTCGAAATGATTGAATCGATTTGTAGACATTTAACAACGGCTTTTTCAACAATTAACAGCAATGGTTTCCACAATTAACACACAACTGTGGCAAACGCTGTAAAATAAGGGATTAAAGATAATAAACTAAATAGAAACAATTAACATAGAGGGGTATTGCATTTGACATACCATGTAATACACTAATATATAGAATGAGTACATACCGGGTACATCTGTTCCGAACTACCTGCTATAGAATTAATGCAGGAGTTAGGTTATGCATATTTAAACGGTAGCGTTATAAAACCAGATTTAGACCCTGTTAGCCACATTATTACTAATAGACTTGTAGAAGCCATAACCGTTGGCTTCCAGCCGGTCAAAGCTGCAATTGCCAATCTGGTGAAGAGTTTGCGGAGTGAATAAATCTTTGATAAAAGGCTATGTGCAGTAGGGATTTTACCAAAACCGGCAAATAAAAGAGTGCTAACGTGACTTTAAGACAAATGAAAGTGACGTTAGCAATTTTAATTTTAAAGCAGAAGATGACAACAGATCAGTGAGTACAAGTGAGTGACACAACAAAAGACGCCATGGAAAGTAATGCCGGAAGACCGGAAAGATTTACTCTAAATTCTTCATTAGAATCTGTAATCCATCCCGGCCTTATCAGGTCAATTTAGCTTTGAAAAAATCAATGGTACGGCTCCATGCAAGTTCTGCCGCAGCTTTGTCATAGCGAGGTGTTGTATCGTTGTGAAATCCATGGTTTACATTAGGATACATGTAAGCAGTATAGTCTTTGCCATTCTCTTTCAGAGCGGCTTCATATGCAGGCCAGCCTTCGTTGACTCGTGTATCAAGCGCGGCGTAATGCAAGAGCAAGGGAGCCTTTATTTTCGGAACATCTTCTTTCGCTGGCTGGCCTCCATAAAACGGAACTGCCGCCGCTAAACCGGGAATTCTTACTGCCATCATATTTGCTATACCGCCGCCAAAGCAAAACCCTACGACACCAACTTTACCGTTACAGTCTTTGTGGTTTTTGAGGTATTCGTATGCTGCTATAAAATCTTCTGACATTTCATTTCTGTCCCGCTTACTTTGCATTTCCCGACCCTGGTCATCATTTCCCGGATAGCCGCCTAATGGAGTTAAGGCATCAGGAGCAAGAGAAACAAATCCCGCAAGGGCAGCTCTTCGTGCAACGTCTTCGATATGGGGATTTAACCCACGGTTTTCATGAACAACTACAATTCCACCCAGTTTCTTTTTGTTATCCACCGGCATCGACAGTAAGGCTTTGATCGTACCTGCGCCCTTCGGAGACGGATAATTGATGTATTCTGATTTTAACCGTGCATCATCTGCTTTGATCTTAATCGCGCCTTTATAATCCGGCATCAAAAAACTCATAAGGGACGCCACGGTAACGCCTCCTACCGCGTAGGTGGATAGCTTTTGCACAAACTCGCGCCTGTTGACCCGGTTGTGCGCATAGTCGTCATAAAGGTCAAACACTTCCTGTTGTATGTCTTCTTTCTTAATTTCGTTCATGTTAGATTGGAGTATTAGGTTTACAATAAGACAATTCTATATTTGAAAAAAGATCTTATTCTGTCTTTTACAAATTGCCGCACTTTTCGTAAAAGTCTTCCAGGCAATATTTTTATAACGTTAAGTAAAAAGGGTTTGAATTCATAAACTTTTCGGTAAACAGTTGGAGACAAACCGTAGAACTCTCTTCAACATCGTTGTGTCACTCACTTGTACAAAATCTCCAGCCTCATCTTTTTTCAGCGTGGTAAATATTATCTGAAACTGCAGGTTTTTCGTTTAAACAAAAAAGCACCTCTTTTTGCGAAAAGGCCAAATTATTTAAACGACAAAAAACCTCGCTAATTTGTCTAAAACGGTCAATGTGTTACACGGTTATGATAGAACTACTTTTTTTCAGAGTTAGAGACAAAGGCAATATGCCTGCTATCAGGAGACCATGAGTTTACATTAAGACTTCCCTGGCCACCATAGAGATATGCTATTACTTTCGGAGCTCCACCACTAACAGGCATTAATCTTAGCATGACCTTTTTATAAGAGGGATGTGAATTAGGTTCAATATCTGTCGGGAAGGAGATCATGGTCATCCATTTTCCATCCGGAGAAATATGAGGGAACCAGCTATGATATTCATCAAAGGTGAGTTGTTCTTTAGCAGTTCCATCGGGCTTCATTCGCCAGATTTGCATTGTTCCTGTCGGGTTAGCGTTATAATAGATGTATCTACCGTCAGGAGAGTATTCAGGTCCGTCCACATGACCGGTAGTATTTGCTGTTAGTGCCGTTTCAGCAAGCGTGTTTATATCGACTTTATAAAGGTTATAAATCTTGCTTCCGTTTCTCATTCCTACCAATACTACGTCCTTTCCGTTTGGTGCCCAGCCATGCCAATACGAAGGGGTTTGTTCTGTAACCTGCTTTGGCGTTCCACCCGCAAGAGGCAACACATAAACTGTTGATCCACCACCCGGCCCTGGTGTTGAATGACTTATAGCAAGCATTTTTCCGTTAAACGAAATACCGTGATCATTGTTTATTCTGTCAGCAGTTCCTGTATTTAATTTTTCAGGTGTTCCGCCTTCAACAGCAATTGTATAGAGTGATCCGCCTTCATTATACAAAAGCCTTTTGCCATCAGGCATCCAATTCGGTGCTTCGAATCTGGTTGCCGATTCTCTTATAACGTTTCTGTTTCCGGTAAATACATCCATTGTTTCCAGCCGGCAGCCAACCACTCCAGCTACACGTGGTAACTTAACCTGGGGATTTGGATGATAGGTTTCAGGAACAGGTTTATCCAGGCGTACATTCCAAACTTTTGCTTCTTCAATTTTATCAGAGTCGTGAGACGAAATAAACAAGCCGACAAGAACAGAATCTTTTAAGTTCGGCATTTCCTGGCCAGCAACTTCCTGTAGTGGTTCGCCCCAATTAGCCACCCGCATAGTTACCTTATTTCCCGTACGTTCTAACTGAATAGTACGAAAAACGCTTTTTTTGGCATAAAAAACCTCATCTTCCGGATCTCTCATATAAGCGCCTCTCAATGGTCTCCATTGTAGTACGGTAAGCCCATCTCCATGTACAACTGCGTTAACGCTTGCAGCCCCTTCATCTGAAGATTCTCTTATCATCCACCCAATCTTACGGTGACTATTACCCGCACCCCCGGTGAATTCAAAATTGCCTGTAAGAATAAAATTTCCACCAATTTTTTTATATAGGTATTGAAACTCATCCCGGTTAAACCAGATGTTATAACCGGACCCTTTGAGAAAGTATGTTTGTGTATTTTCATCATACCTTGAAAATCCTGCATTTTTTGGCTTCCCAATATCTGCAGCATTATCAAAAATGCCAATGCTCTTAGTTTGACTAAAAGAGGGGCTGAAAAAAACAAACAAGGCAAGAAAGCATGCGATTTTCATAATGGCAGTTTTAATGATGTTGAAGGATGAGCGATTGATGAAAGAGGAGGTTCTTAAAATCGTACATTATAATTCTCACCCAGGAAATAAACTCTTATCAATATTCGGAACAATTCTCAAAGCATTCTTGTAGTAGACTTTTTTTAGAATGTCGTCTGGCAGACCTATTCCGTACATCTTCCAGAAAGCATGGTATTTTTTATGGTAGGGGAAGTATTCATCTTCGGTTTCCAAAACTCTGAAGTAGGTGGAGTATTCTTCGGGAATCCAACTGTCTTTTCCAAATAGAATCCGGTCCTGGTATTTTGTAAAAAAAGCTTTGGCTGCTTTCGGCTGGCGGCCTAACTCGGCGATAACTGCACCGAATTCAACAACTACATTCTTCCGTTCATCGAGTAACTTACCAAGTCTTACCAGGTCATTGGGATACCAGCCAAAATGCGCAGCAATAAATGTTGTATTAGGATGCTTCTTAAATATGTTGTGTTGTTCCTGGATAAGTGTTTCAAAAGGTGCCGGGTCAGTATCACTTCTTTTTCGCCCCGCATGTGTTTTCAGCTCCAGCCATCTTTCATTTCGTTCATCCATTGGGTCCCAGAACGATTTTGGGTCGGCAGTATGAATAAGGACAGGGATTTTTAGTTCGCCGCATTTCCTCCAAATTGGGTCAAGCCGAACATCATCAACGGTAACTCTTTTACCGGTATTATCTTTCACCGAAAAGCCAAGCGATTTAAAGATCTTTAATCCATTGGCTCCATTTTTTACATCATCTTCCAATTGTTTAACTGCTTTGTCAGTCCACCCGTCCTGGCCAACTCCGCTGAAGTTGATGTTGGCAAAAATGATGAAGCGTTTTGGTGCATTTGCTTTAGTGTTATCAACAGCTTGCTTTAGTGCATTTCCGTTTGAGCCACTTAGATTAACCATTACTGCCATGTTTAGTTTGTCCATGTCTTTTACCAGCCCATCCACGTTTGAGCTGCCCAAACCAGACTGATGGTTGTGTACATCGATAAAAGGAAATTTGGCTTTGGTAATTTTATGTTCAGCAACAACTAACGTAGAAGGTGGATCGTATTTTTCAAAATCCATCACCTGGGCGTTTGAACTTAAAGCAGCAATTAAAAGAGAGGAAGCTAAAAAAGTTTTTTTCATGAAGTATAGTGCCTTTTTATAAGCAGTCATGAAAGTTAGTATTCCTTTTCAAATAACTTTTCTATTGAAGATATTATTTTAGGGAAACAAGCTGGCGCTACTAATGCCCTGCAAATAAACCGGAGGTCATTACTTCCCTGATTATCTGGATACCTTTTGCTGTCGTGAACACTAAAATGAATCTTACTAAATTTTACAAGAGGTGCAAAAGGCATGAACCTGTTCAAGGCTAGTACATCTATTATATGTCGCCTAACCGTTACTGTGCCTTGTTAATGAATATAGATACAAACGCAAAAGGGTGTGACACCTGTGCGAAACGGCACAGGCCTGTTCAATTGAGATTAAATGCTGGTAACCAAAATAATTCCTGCTTATTATTAGTCTAACTGCGACAGCCTCTCTTCAATATATTTCTTCACATTCTCCTACATTTTCATTTTCATCGAATTTGCCTGCTTTTTACCTGTTTGATCTAAAGCTGCTCTAAGTCCCTGGGCCAGTTGTTCAGCGGGTCCGATACCCCAATAATGTAAAAAGAAAATACGAGGTTGCTCATGCACCATATGATTGTGTAAAGCCACTACTTCAATTCCATTTTCAATCAAAGCTTTTAATACGGGCTCAACTTCATTTTCAAGCATGGTGAAATCTCCTGCAACCGCAGCTTTATCAGGTGTTCCCTGGAAAGCAGCCCATGTATTGAAACCTAAAAACGTTGTAACAGGTGCCCCGTGTTCAGTCAGTTTTACATCAGGGCGACCAATGGTATATTTATAAACTCCTTTGGTCATTTCGGCTTTATAACCAAGTATTTCATCCAGTCTTTTTGTATCTAGTGAATTGGCTACCGGCTCTGCAGAAGCTGTGCCCTTTGAAGGATCACCGCCCCGTACTTCTTTTACTTTATCCAGGACAGCTTTTGCTTTTTGAGCCATCACTTCAGTATTTCCCGCACCACCCATATGCATAAAGATGATGTTGGGATGATTGCGAACGAAGTGATTATGAATGGCCGTACTGGTTAGTCCCTGCCTGATGATTTCCTGCTGTACTTGTTTTAGATCATTTTCGGTAATTACAATATCACCCATAACCATTGCACCGTCTTTAGTGGGCGTAAAAGCTACCCAGGTACCTAAACCCATTGCCGGTATAATCTTGAACCCATCTACCTTAACATCTAAATCATTTTGAGGAATGGTGATTTTGTACTCCCCATTATTAGATTTGCCTTTAACGCCCATTATTCTTTCAATTGCCAAAGTGTCAATAGGTTTAAAGTTTTGCTTTGCTGCAGACTTCTGTTTACTGTTTTGAGCCATGCCCATTTGCACTGATGTTAATAATACTGCCAATATTAGTATTGATAACTTCTGTATCCTGAGGTTTGTTCTTTTCATGAGTGGTTAATTATTTCTTTTGCGGGAAATGATGTAGCAAGTTAATGTTCCTTATTTATTCAGTTGCTCTAAGTGCCCCAAATATTTACACTTTCACTTAACCTTTGTTTATTGATTTATTGGAATAAAATGAATCAACTATTTTCAGGTAAAATAAACCTGAACTAAATTATCAGAATGGAAGAAACGTCTGTAAAACCGGTTTATACATTAAGACAAATAATCTTATACTTTTTAAAATTGGGCTACGCCGGTTTTGGCGGCCCGGTTGCATTAGTCGGTTACATGTATCGCGACCTGGTAGAAGAGCGCAAATGGATCACCGAAGAAGAATACAAAGACGGATTAGCCTTAGCACAACTTGCTCCCGGACCGCTGGCAGCACAGCTAGGCATCTACTTAGGCTATGTTCACTATAGAGTTTTAGGAGCCACTTTATGCGGGTTAGCCTTTGTGCTTCCGTCATTCTTTATGGTGGTAGCAATTGGCATAGCTTATAAATTGTTTGGAGGCCTACCGTGGATGCAGGCAATCTTTTACGGAGTAGGTGCAGCAGTGGTGGGTATCATTGCCATAAGTAGTTATAAGCTCACAGAAAAATCAATCAGCAAAGTCAACATAAAATCTATCACTGAAAAGTGGATGCTGTGGATATTCTTTTTATTAGCTGCAATTGTAACTATCGTAACAGAACAGGAACAAGTATTATTGTTTGTTGCAGCAGGCTTGTTATACATGTTTGTAAAAGCACCGCCAAAAGGACTAAGAAAGCCATCGGTAGCAAATTCAGTCTTCCTGGCAGGGATAGGCTTTTGGCAATTTGAATTAAACACGCTGGGGCAAATTGCATGGTTCTTTACAAAAGCAGGTGCATTTGTTTTTGGAAGCGGATTGGCAATTGTTCCATTCTTACATAGTGGAGTAGTTACAGAATACCAGTGGTTGAATGAACATGAATTTATTGATGCGGTTGCAGTGGCGATGATAACACCCGGTCCGGTTGTAATTACAGTTGGTTTTATTGGATACTTAGTGGCAGGATTTCCCGGAGCGGCTGTTGCGGCTTTAGCTACTTTTTTGCCTTGCTATCTCTTTACAGTTTTACCAGCTCCATATTTTAAAAAATACGGTAAACACCCAAGTATTAAAGCATTTGTCGACGGGATCACAGCAGCAGTTGTAGGAGCGTTGGCAGGTTCGGTAATTGTAATTGCCATTCGTACGATAAAAGATATTCCAACGGCTTTGATTGCGATTATAACAATCGTAATTCTCTTAAAAATCAAAAAGGTCAAAGAGCCACAAGTGATCTTAGTTGCAGCTATCATTGGATTAATTCTGAAATTACTATTATCATGACGGGACAATAATTTTAATACTTCTTTAGAAAGATTGCAACCCTAATACCTGTTACGATAATTAGTTCTCCGCTACTTAATTTACCAGTGATGTTATTAACAGAATTTACTATTGTTTAGTTTTACAGTTCAATCAGATTTTCCAAAAATTCGCCTTGAAAATTTCGGTTAATGAAAGTAAAAACGAAAACGTTTACAATAGAAGTGTTAACTCAAATTTTGCCTCACAGTAATATGGATGAGGTAAGAAAGATTTCTTTACAATTAAGAGAAGAAGCTCAGCTGTACCAACCTAACGAGCTAATTGAAATGCTGATAAGAGTTAGCGACCGTCTTATAGAATTATGTGGTAAGACATAGGGTTGCAACTTTACAGGCACGGTTTTTTTACTGATTCGAAAAACCGATTATGAAAAAGATAATTTTCCTATTAATTGTTTCACTGGCAACTGCTATTGCAACTCCTTCAGTTTCAATCGCTCAAACGGTTGAAAAAGTAAAGGTCAAAAAAACTTCAACACCGGGTCAGAAAGTGGCGAACACGTTTCGTAAAAAACGAAATAAGAAATATAAGGGAGTAAAGGTTAAGCATAAGGTTGCTGCTCCAAGTACAGGTTCTTCAAAATAATCTGCTCTTTTTGCTTATTCAGGCTGATATTTTATCAGCCTTTTTTTATGCTCCGGTATTTACGCTGATGTTGGTATCCGCGCCAATATCCAAACGCTTACTCTGTATTTTCCCAAACCACACAACCATTCCGGTTGTCTTGCGGGAATGCGACGAACTGCCATTAATAAACCTCGCAACCGGTATTCACCAATATCGTTTAGTTTTTGTGTGCAGTGATTATGAGTTTTTTTTTGAGCCGGGCTAATGTCTACTATTAAACCCCGTTGCGTCGCACACTTGTACTTTTTTTGTTTTACTCGGCAGAAGCCGTGTTTTATTAGCCTCCGTTAGTTTAGCTCATTTATCTTCGATCTTCTTTCAATGATCTTTTAAGCTGCTTTTCGGTCCTCAGCCTGGCACCATATATCCTCTCGTAACCATTCACCGGGTTCTCGTATTCGGGAAAGAATAATTGCAGGCAGCGTTTATTTTAAATCTTAATAAGGAAAATCCGATTTTCGATTTCTAAACAATTGACTTCCGATTATCGTCAATACATTATTTTTAATCTCTAAAAAACTATTGCATGTCAAACAAAACGCGCAGACAATTTATAACCCAGCTAGCAGGTGTTGCTGCTCTTGGCATTGGCGCCACTTCTTGTGCTATGAGCAAAAGAATTTCCCCCACCGGCAACAATTCTATGGGTGGTTTCTTTGAAATCTCTTTAGCCGAATGGAGTTTGCATAAAGCATTATTCGCTAACAAAATGACCAACCTTGATTTTCCCGGTATTGCTAAACAACAATACGGAATAAGTGTAGTTGAATATGTGAACCAGTTTTTTAAAGACAAGGCAAAAGACACAACTTACCTGAATGAATTATTAAAACGTTGTAAGGATAATGGTGTAAAAAACCATTTGATCATGATTGATGGAGAAGGGAATTTGGGTAACCTGGATAACGCAAAAAGATTGCAGGCCGTAGAAAATCATTACAAGTGGGTAGATGCTGCAAAATATTTGGGATGTCGTACCATCCGGGTCAATGCCGCTGGCGAAGGAAGTGCAGAAGATGTAAAGAAAGCCGCCGTTGAAGGTATAGGTCGGCTTGGAGAATATGCTGCTAAAGAAGACATTAATGTAATTGTCGAAAATCACGGCGGCTATTCATCAAACGGCGAATGGATCACCAGTGTGATGAAGAATATCAACCGGCCTAATGTAGGTGTGTTGCCCGACTTTAATAACTTCTGTATAAAGAGATCGGGTCGCAATTGTGCCGAGGTATACGACAAATATAAAGGTGTTAGTGAGATGCTGCCTTTTGCAAAAGGTGCCAGCGCAAAGACACTTGAGTTCGATGCGAATGGCAATTGCGTTGAAACAGACTATTACAAAATGCTGAAGATCCTTAAGGATTATGGGTTCCATGGTTATATTGGTATTGAATATGAAGGTGAAAAATTGAGTGAAGATGAAGGTGTGCGTAAAACAAAAGCCTTGCTTGAAAAAGTGGCTGCCAGTTTAGCCTAAAGAACAATATTTAATGTTTATTTCAAAGCCTGTAAAATTAGACTTACAGGCTTTTTTGTTTGAACAATCGATTTTTCGATTAATTAAATTCAATATCACAGGCCTAATTATTGAACAGTAATTTTACTCAATTCAACCATTTAGAATGGATTTAGAAAAAACATGTAGCATTGAGTTTATTGGCGAAAAGGTAGTTCCAATTAAAGAGGGGCAAACTATTCTTGGTGCTTCATTACAAGCAGGAATTCCTCATTTTCATGCATGTCGTGGTATGGCGCAGTGTTCGACCTGCCGGGTACTGGTAGCGGAAGGTTTAGAGAATCTTAGTCCTCCGAATGAAAAAGAGAAAGCCCTGAGAATGAGAATTCCGGGCACATTTAATACAAGACTTGCATGTCAAACAACCCTTCAGAACGGATCAGTTCGGGTTCATAGAGTTATCCGCGACCAAACGGATGTATTTGTATATGTTGGCAAAGCAGATGAGGAAGATGAAGACCAGGAACTTGGAGAAGAGAGAGAACTTGCGCTGTTCTTTTTGGATATCAGAAATTTTACACCCTTTGTTGCATCGTCATTACCGTTTGACGTGATGCACATTATTCGAAGACTTTTTCGCATTTTCAAAAAAGCTATTGCAAAACATCAAGGCAACATAATAGACACGGCAGGCGATGGTTTTTATGCTGTCTTCGGCTTAAAGACTGATATAACCTCTGCGGCAAACGCGGCTATCACGGCAGGATTTGCTATACATGCTGAAGTAGCAGATTTTAATGAACAATATCTACAGCCTTTTTTTAATGTTTCGTTTCATCTCGGTATAGGTATACATACCGGTAAAGTAGTTGTAGGAAATGCAGGCGTAGGCATGAATAATAACCTAACGGCAATGGGACTTCCGGTAAACATTGCATCAAGATTGCAGGCAGCAACGAAGGCCTTAAATAACAGTTTTATCGTCTCGGAAACCGCAGCCGGGTATTGGCCTACTGCGAAGGAATATGAGAGGCAAAACATAGAGTTGAAAGGGATTGATGGTGAGCAAAGCGTGTATTTGTTTGGAGAGAAATATTATTGATCTCTCTGGCTGAAACTCTTATCTTCCAACCTAACTTACGGTAGTTGTATTTTGATGAATAAAGAAAAAACTGTAAAAGTGTGCGACGCAACAATGTATCATAGTAGCATGACAGCGCGGCCCAAAAATTTTCAAACTCATTAATCTCTGTAACTTTGCCCGATGCACCTCTACATTAAAAACATGGTTTGTAACCGCTGCATACTTGTGGTAAAACAAGAGCTGGAAAAACTTGCGATTACTGCCTGTAACGTGGCGCTCGGCGAAGTTGAAACTGATAAGGAACTATCTAAAGACCAGATAGAAAGGCTTGACAAAAACTTACAAATACTCGGGTTCGAATTACTCGATAGTGGCAAGCAACAGTTGATCGAAAAGATAAAAAACACTATCATTCATCACGTTCATCACAGTGAGGAAGAACACCGACAAAACTTTTCTGACATTTTATCAAAAACGGTTCATAAAGATTATTCTTACTTAAGCGGTCTTTTTTCTGAAGTTGAAGGCATTACCATTGAAAAGTATATTATCAATCAAAAAATTGAGAAGGTAAAAGAGCTGTTGATTTACGACGAGTTAAACTTAAGCGAGATCGCATATAAGTTAGGCTATAGCAGTGTTGCTCACCTTTCAAATCAGTTTAAAAAAGTAACCGGACTTAGCCCAAGTCATTTTAAGCAGGTGGGTGAAAACAAACGCAAGCCCCTGGATATGGTGTAAAGGTTATAAACGATTATTCAAAAAATGGACAATAAAAGATAAATAATGCTACTTTGCTTGTCGCAAAATTCGCGGTTCACTCTCAAATACGTTCTAAAAAAATTGTCATGAAAATCGTAACCATATTTTTCATCCCTGTTTTCTTTTTTTTAATAATTGCTGCTAAAAAGAAAGAGCCTGATGAAGTTGTTGTGGCCCATGGAAGGATGCCTAACATCACAAAAGATAAGAACAATAATATTCACCTGGTGTATGGAACCGGTGACAGTATTATGTATGCAGTGTCTAAAAATGGAACCTCTTTTACATCTCCAACCCTGATCGGGGTTTTGCCAGGGGTATTTGCTTCAGCGATGCGCGGTCCGCAGATAGCCGCTGCAGACAATGGAGTTGTGGTTACAGCATGTACTCAGAAAGGGAACATTTATTCTTATAAAAAAGAAGCATCAGGCAAATGGACAAAGGCAATAAAAGTGAATGAAGTCGACGAAAATGCAAAAGAGGCATTAATAGGTTTGAGTGCAGATGGAATGAAAGCATATACGGTTTGGCTTGGGGTAAGGGGTGCGAAAGGGCAGAATGTATATGGTGCGAAATCATTAGACGGTGGTAAAACCTGGAGTAAAAATATTTTGGTTTATGAGTCGCCTGATAGTTCGGTTTGTGAATGTTGCAAACCCTCCGTTTTGGTTAAGGGTAATAACGTGTATGTGATGTTTAGAAACTGGTTAAATGGAAGCAGGGACTTATACCTGGCTAAGTCGTCTAATGGCGGTAATTCATTCAACCAGGTACAAAAGTTGGGAAATGGTACATGGAAATTAAAAGGTTGTCCTATGGATGGCGGCGGTCTTGCTATCAATAATACCGGCACACCGGAAACAGTATGGCGTCGCGAAGGAAAAATATTTGCTTCATCGCCAGGTGAACCAGAAAAGGAAATTGGCGAAGGCAAGGGATGTACCATTGAAACCGTAAACGGGAAAAAGGTGTATGCATGGGGCGAAAATGGAAATGTAATCGTTATGAAGCCGCAGGGTATAAAAAAAGACCTGGGTAAAGGAAGTCTGCCATTAATTAAAGCGTTGAATAATGAACATGTTATTTGCGTTTGGGAAAATGATCAGCAAATTCATGCTTCTGTTGTTGAACTATAACAACTCAAAATCTTACAAATCTTAACCACAATTGTGTAACAACATCCGTTGGCAACAATTGTAGCTTTGCCGTATCTAATACGATACAAATATGGCAACGGAAATCAATAACCCAATATATATTCCCCTTGAAGGGGTTGACAATGAACACTGCGCCTTAATAGTTGACAGAGGTCTAAGCAAGGTTCCAGGCATTACAAGCCATAAAATAGACATCAATAACAGCCGGGCAGTCATTGATACAAATGGCCAGCTTGAAGTAGTTCCTAATGCAGTGAAAGCAATACGGGATTTAGGTTATGGTGTAGATACAGTAAAGAAAAATTTTCCGGTTCTCAATATGAGTTGCGCATCCTGCGCAAGCAGTTCACAGAGCATACTCGAAACTCAACCAGGAGTAGTAAATGTGGCAGTGAATTATGCAAATGCTACAGCACAGGTAGAATACATTCCAACCATTACGGATCCTCACAAATTAAAAGCGGCTTTACAAGGTATCGGTTATGACCTTATGATTGATGAAAGCGAAGTGGCAAAAGACGAACTGGAAGAATTGCACAGGCAAAAATTTGAAAAGCTCAAAAAGAAAACAATTGGTTCGGTTTTGCTTTCTATTCCTACTGTAATAATAGGGATGTTCTTAATGGATCTTCCTTATGCTAATTATATCATGTGGGCATTAGCAACACCGGTTGTTTTGGTATTTGGAAGACAATTTTTCGTTGGCGCATGGAAACAAACAAAGCATCGCTCAGCCAATATGGATACGCTGGTTGCTCTAAGCACAGGGGTTGCTTATATTTTTAGTGTTTTCAACACTTTGTTTCCTCAATATTGGCATAGCAAAGGACTACATGCGCACGTTTATTTCGAGGCTTCTGCTGTTGTGATTGCATTCATTTTATTAGGCAAAATGTTAGAAGAACAAGCTAAAGGCAATACCTCTTCAGCAATTAAAAAGCTGATGGGTTTACAGCCTAAAACAGTAACGATAGTTCACCATGGAGGGCATCAAATGGAAATGCCAATTACCAGTGTGAAAGTTGGTGATACGTTATTAGTAAAGCCGGGTGAAAAGATTGCAGTGGACGGCACGGTCAACACAGGAAATTCGTTCGTTGATGAAAGTATGATTAGTGGCGAGCCCATTCCTCTGGAGAAAAGACAAGGCGATAAAGTATTTGCAGGTACGATCAACCAAAAAGGCAGCTTCCAGTTTATAGCAGACAAAGTAGGCGGAGACACTGTATTGGCACAGATCATAAAAATGGTACAGGAAGCACAGGGAAGTAAAGCGCCTGTACAAAAACTGGTAGACAAAATAGCAGGCATTTTTGTTCCCATCGTTATTGCTATCGCAATTGTTAGTTTAGTAGCATGGATCGTTTTAGGTGGGGAAAACGGATTTACACAAGGACTACTGGCCCTGGTTACAGTTCTGGTGATTGCATGTCCTTGCGCCCTGGGTTTGGCTACTCCGACCGCTATAATGGCCGGTGTTGGTAAGGGGGCGGAGAACGGTATACTCATTAAAGATGCAGAAAGTCTTGAAATGGCGAAAAAGATAAATGCCATCATTCTTGATAAGACAGGAACGATTACTGAAGGCAAACCGGTTGTTACAGATATTTTCTGGCTAAATAATGAAACAAGTAAAATAAGGGAATTAGCCTCTTTGGAAAAGCAATCGGAACATCCTCTGGCTGAAGCTGTGGTACAACATGTTGGTAACGTTGAGTTGCTTCCTGTAGAACATTTTGAAAGCATAACAGGGTTCGGTGCCAAAGCAATAATTAATGATAGAATTTACTTTGCCGGAAGTACAGGATTGCTGGTAACAAATAATATTTCCGTTAATGCTCAATTAGAGAGCCTGGCAGCAAGCTGGCTTGGCGAAGCAAAGACAGTTATTTATTTTGCTGATGAAAAGCAGGCGTTGGCGGTAATAGCTATCGCTGATAAGATAAAGGAAACATCGGCTAAAGCAGTGCAACAATTGCAGGCAGCAGGTATTGAAGTGTATATGCTAACAGGAGATAACCAATCAACGGCAAGAGCAATCGCAGAGAAAGTTGGTATAAAGCATTTTAAAGCTGAAGTATTGCCGGCACATAAAGCGGAATTTGTAAAAGAGCTGCAGCAACAGGGCAAAGTTGTAGCAATGGTAGGTGATGGCATTAATGATAGTAACGCGTTAGCGCAGGCGGATGTAAGTATCGCAATGGGAAAAGGAAGTGATATCGCAATGGACGTAGCAAAGATGACAATAATTTCTTCAGACCTTGCTAAGATCCCCAAGGCAATTAAGCTTTCAAAACATACGGTTGCTACAATCAGGCAAAACCTTTTTTGGGCCTTTATCTATAATTTAATCGGTATTCCAATTGCTGCCGGTATATTGTATCCTTTTACCGGGTTCTTATTGAATCCAATGATGGCAGGAGCTGCAATGGCGCTTAGCTCTGTTTCAGTAGTCTCAAACAGTCTCAGGCTGCGATCAATGAAATTATAGCCGCAAACATGCAAGAGGAAATCGCTAAATTACTTGCAACAAAAGCAGACTTCAAGGCTGTATTTTGAATTCTGAAGCATCAACTTTAATGATGTGAATAATTTAAATTCTGTAAAAGTTTCTGAACTCGTCGATAAGATTTTATCTGATCTTTTTTCAGGAATTGAAGAAATCAATCCTGGTTTTATTAAAGGATTTTATATTACCGGGTCCATTCCCATAAATGATTTTCATATTAGCAAAAGTGACATTGATTTTATTATTCTATGTGATCACAATCCCGACAAAAATTTTAGAGTGAAGCTGAAACGCCTGCACAAAAAGAACTCACTGCATTTGAAATGATAACTGTTTCTCACTATAACGTTTTTGTTTTGTAAGCCTTGACTGAACACGTTATATTACCCTCAGGTAAATCCGGATTATAGTCAGCAAAGCAACCAGGCCAACTAGTGATTAAATAGCTAATCAAAGAACAAAGTATTTAACTTTATCCTTTGTTTCAATTGCTATTTATAAAGTAAATTGGTGATTATTAACAGCGATTATGAAACGATTTCTATTTGTTATAGCAATTCTATTTTCAATTGTAACAAACGCGCAGGTTACCAAAGTTTCCTTACAAGCAAACGGTCTTACCTGTAGTATGTGTAGCAATTCTATTTTCAAGTCTTTGAAAACAGTCAATTTCGTTCATAACATCGAAGCCAACATAAAAACTTCAACTTTTGAAATAACGTTTAAGCCAGGGGCTTCAATAGATTTTGCGGTGCTAAAAGATAAAGTGGAAGATGCAGGTTATTCTGTTGCCAAGTTTATTGCAACTGTACGGTGCAAAGATGTAAAGGTTCAAAGTAATACGCCGGTCAAAATCGGTAATATAACACTTCGGTTTTTTGCCCCAAATGAGCAGTCTCTAAATGGCGAGAAACAGGTAAGAGTAATGAACAAAGGCTTTGTTTCTGCAAAAGAGTTGAAAAAAATAAATTTGGAGCAGCAGCCTTTGGGTATTTATTACGTAATGATATAGCAGATTATACAAAGATTCGATTTATGGTTGATGGGCTAAATTACCTGAAGTGAAAGTACTGCTCTATTTTCTGTTTTTGCTACTGGCTTCTGACTGCCGTTCGCAGGAGCTTTATGTATTCAGTGAATCTGCCAGCTCGAGACCTGCAAGGTCAATTGCATTTAATTGGACAGCCCGCTTTCCCGATAACAAGTACAACACTTACTTTCGTAATCGTTATATTCCACAGGCCACAGTCGGTATCAATAAAAATCTGACGGTAAATGTCGGTTCCGCATTTTCAAACTATTATCGTCTCGATAAACTTCAATTTGACGGGGCAAGAATTTACACTAAATATCGCTTCTTATCAAACGATGACCTTCACAAACATTTCAGGATGGCCGCCTTTATGGAGGGTGGCTTTACCCGACATCAATATGTTTACGATGAAATGGGACTGGACGGCGATAATAACGGAGTACAGGGCGGACTAATTGCTACACAATTAATAAACAAAATTGCAGTTTCTGCTACGACTTCTTATTTAAGAATTTTTACAAAAAACGACGCAGAACATCATTCTTTGTTAAATCACTCCCTTCAAATGTTTAGTTATTCAATGTCTGCCGGGTATTTATTGCTACCAAAAGAATATGTAGATTATAAACAGATGAACCTCAATATATATCTTGAGCTATTAGGGTCGAAGTGTTTGGATAATAATCGCCATTTTGTTGATATTGCTCCTGCAGTTCAATTCATTTTCAATAGCAATACTAAAATAAATATCGGTGGTCGTTTCCAGCTTCAAAGTAATATGACTCGGGTGGGTCAACACGCTTTGGAAGTAGGTTTAGAAAGAACCATTTTGAATGCTTGGAAGTAATTGTTAAGAGTATAAAAATTGATCTTTATTAAAATACTAGTTATGAAACTTACAATCCCTTTTTTACTTCTAATGACTTTTGCACTTGCATCTTGTGATAAGAGTGAGGTTAATAAAACAGAGGAAGGCCGTTTACCGGTTACCGAAGCAGTGAAAACGGGCGATTGGATGGTGACTTATTTTGAAAACAATAGGTCAATTGACATTGGCATGACCTTTATCAAATTTAATTCAACAGGTTCTTTAGTGGCGACCCAGGAGGGTACAGATTATAATGGTACCTGGACTGAAAAAAATACTGCTGGTAATAATACCCTTACGATAAATATTACAACTGCCAGTTCCAGCTTAAAAAATGTAAACCGTGTATGGAAAGTGGAAAATATTTCTGAATATATTATTGATCTTAAAGATCCGTCCGTTGGAAGTAAGTCAACGGTACAACTTATGAAACATTAAATTGCATACTTCAAGTATTTATTTTCGCAAAATTTTTACCCATCATCTTATTCCTTTAACCCGGCATGTAATTGAAGCAACTTTGCACCATATCACTTTTACTAATTATCTTTCTACAAACCTTTAGCAGGTTTGCGATCGAGGCCGATTATTTTCTTAATAAAAGTTATATAGCCCGGGTTCTCTGCATTAATAAGGAGAAGCCAAAAATGCATTGTAACGGCAAATGTTACCTCGCAAAGCAATTGAAGGAACAGGACAAACAAGACCGGCAGGTACCGGTAAATAAAAAATCGAATATTGATCTACAATGGCTCGATCTTTCAGAACCAATAAAAATAGCTGGCTATAATCAAGATAGCTTTAGAAATTGTAAGCATAAGCATCCGTCGCAGTTGTCATCTTACCCCCGTTCTATCTTTCGTCCCCCTATCGCTTAAAGCGGAAACCCCAACATGTTCACCATCTTCTGGCTATTTGGAAGATGAATCTTAATGCTTTAAACCGGAAATTATGAATAAGCGAACAGGCTTATTAGTGCTGCTATTAATGGCACTTAATATTGCATATTCTCAAATAACTATAAAAGGAATGGTAATTGATGCTACTACTAACCAACCTATTACAGGGGCATCTATCTCTGTTTTAAATAACCGGGCAAATACTACCGCTGACGAGAACGGCAACTTCGTTCTGAATGTCATTTCGGTTCGCGATAGTCTTCAACTTACTTCCATTGGCTACAATCCAAAGATTGTGGTTGCTTCTGGATCTCATTTATTCGTTTCATTAACTCCTTCTTTTGCAAACCTAAACGACGTAGTTGTTTCAGGAAGCAGAGACTTTCAACGGCGCACAGAAATTCCGGTTGCTATAAATGTTATTTCTAAAACTACCATTAATGAAACGAAAGCTACAAGACTTGATATGCTGATAAACAAAGTGCCCGGCGCGTACATGGTTGATCTGGGCAACGAGCAACATGAAATGTCGGTACGACAGCCTTTGGGAACCAAAAATCTTTTTCTTTATTTAGAAGATGGCATTCCCATTAGAACAACGGGAGACTTTAATCACAATGCATTGATTGAAATCAACCAGGCTTCATTGGAAAGAATTGAAGTGATTAAAGGCCCTGCATCGTCGTTGTACGGAAGTGAAGCAGTAGGCGGTGCAATTAATTTTATTACTCAATTGCCTTCACCTTTCCTTTCAGGCAAAGTGCAGGCAGAAGTAGGTAGCAGAGGTTATAAGCGAACTGACTTCAGCCTTAGTAATACTCACAAAAAGTTTGGATTTTTTGTAGGCGGATATTATGCGAACCAAAATCAGCCGGACCAGGAACACAACGATTTCGAAAAAACAGCCTTAACCCTAAGAGCTGATTATGATTTTACGGAAAAAATCAAACTCTCTACAGTTACTGATTACATAGCTTACAAAACGGATCAGAAAGGTGGGCTTGACAGTGCTCATTTTTACAATAAAGATTACATCAGTTTTTACCGGTTTACTTATAGAAAAGTAGATGCGTTTCGACTCAGAAGTACACTTTCAAGAGAATGGAGCGATTACAATAAAACCACTTTTACGGTTTTTCATCGCAATTCAGTCATTGGTCAAAATCCCTTCTATTCCATAAGTAACATTTCTGCGAATCCACTTAAGGCAAAAGGTCAGATTAATGAAGATGGCTTTAAAAGTTATGGTTCAGTGTTACAGCACACAACCAAACTAAGGTCAATAAATGCAAAACTGATTTCAGGTGTCAGCCTTGATATCAGCCCCGCTACTTATATAGCTCAGTTTATAGATGTAGATAGAGATGCAAACAAAGTTTATTACAACTATAGACCGAAAGACAGCCTATTAACCAACTACAATGTTGATCTTTTAAATACAGCAGTGTTTACCCAGGTTGAATACAAGCCAACAGACAAACTAAAGCTGGTAGCTGCAGCTCGATATGACAGGCTCGATTATCAATTTGATAATCATTTATTACCAGGTGCTTTTACCGGCGCTCCTGATGCTACCGATCACTTCGATCACTTTACACCTAAGCTGGGTCTTACCTATGATTTTGGTAAAAATAATGGCGCTTATCTTAATTATAGTGTAGGCTTTGCTCCGCCAAATATTACGGACTTGTACACTGGCGTAAAAGTGCCAGTGTTAAAAGCATCGTCGTACAACAATTATGAAATAGGTGGCTGGGTTTTTTTTGCGGCCAATAAAGGTTATGCAGAAGTATCGTTATACAAATTAGATGGAGAAAATGAGATTGTAAGTGTAAGGCTGGCGGATGGTACATACCAAAACCAAAATGCGGGAAAAACAAGTCACAAAGGAGTTGAAGTAAACATAAAATATGCTCCTGTAGAAGACCTTAGCATTCGACTCGCAAGCGCTTATGCCCAACACCGGTACGTTGATTATATCGAGCGAGGCAAAGACTATTCGGGGCATAAAATGGCACAGGCGCCGCCTTTCATTTATAACAGCGAAATCACTTATAAGCCACATTATTTCAAAGGCTTCAGAATAGCCGTAGAAATGCAGGGCATGAGCAAATATTTTACAGACCCTCAAAATACAGCTACCTACAATGGCTTTACTGCCTTCAATTTGAGGGCGGCGTATAACATAAAAGGGTTTGAAATTTGGGCAAACTGCATAAATGTTGCAGATAAGGTTTTTGCAACAGTGGTTGAGAAAAGCGCGTTTGGTACTTCTTACCGTCCCGGTCAGTTAAGAACAATAAATGTAGGTTTAGCTTACAATTTTAGAAACAATTAGAATTTGAACCACAGAGGCAGGGAGAACACAGAGACTCGTTGTGTGACTCTATGTCGCTGTGTCTCTGTGGTTCAAGTTCTCACTAACAATAATTCATAAATGAAAAAACAATTAGCAATAATTCTTGCCCCGGTTGTCCTCTTGTTTTCATGTAGGACACAACACAAAAAGCAGGCTATAATAGCATCCCAAGAAACAATGGTAGATGCAACTTCCGGCTCATGTCCTTATCTAACTAAAGACAGTAAAAATAACGTGGTACTGAGCTGGATTAAACAGCTAGATACAGCAACTAACATTTTCTGTTATGCTATATCAAACGATGAAGGAAAGACATTTGGAAAAGCTGTTGAGGTACCTGGCAGCACAAACGTGCATCCACACGGCGAAAATATGCCCAAGGTTATTTTCAAACCTTCAGGAGAAATCATTGCTGCCTGGGGTGCAGCCAATCCTAATCCTAAAAATAAATACTCTGGTTGGGTTTATTACAGCCAATCATTCGATGAAGGCAAAACATGGACGAGGCCAAGGAGCTTGACAGATGATACTGCAAGCTTCGATCAGCGTTATTTCGACATGGCATTGTTGCCAAATGGTGAAGCAGGCATTACATGGTTAGACAATAGAAAGCAGTGGGATAAAGAAGGTTCAGGTTTATACTATGCCGTAACAAATGGAAAGAGCGGCTTCAAAAACGAGAAGCTGATCAGCGGCCCATGTTGTCAATGTTGCAGAACAGATTTGTTTATTGACAGGAACAAAAACATTCATGTTTTATACAGGGCAATCATTAATGATAGCATTAGGGATATGGTTCATATCGTTTCAAACAATGAAGGCAAGTCTTTCTCGCAGCCACAAAGAATAAGTCAGGACAATTGGGTGATCAGCGGTTGTCCTCATACTGGTCCAGCGATGGCGGAAAACAAAGAGGGAATACATTTTACATGGTTTACCGGCGGTAGTGGTGCAGGTATTTATTACAACAGCTCCAGAGACAATGGAAAGACCTTCACCAACCGGGACAGCGTAAGCGGCAAAGCAGCGAAACATTGTCAAATTGCCTCACTCCCTAATGATAATGTATTAATTGTTTGGAATGAAAGTTTTCAAAAGGGCACCAAATTTGGCAGCCGGATTGGTTTTGAAAAGCGTAATGCGAACGGAAACAGAACCGGCAGAGCATACATTACTTCTGATGATAGTGATGCTACTTTCCCTGTTATTTACCCAGTCGATACTAATACAGTTGTAGTGGCCTATACTCAAAGTATTAATAACAAGAACCATATTTTATTTAAACAGGTTTTTCTGGAATAATCTTTCGACTGATCAGGCTTTTTTAGCTCATATCAAATCAGAAAATTATTAACGCCATTGTTGACTGGCTCACTGTTTTTATAGGATCTTCTATTAAAGGTAAAAGCAAACAACTATACATGGGGGCCGAAGTTTTTATAGTAAACGGTGGATTTTGAAATGCAGCTAAACTACTATCAAAGCAAGTGCATCTAATAGGCAAATTAAAACAACAGGCAAGACAATTGAAGTCTGAAGCACAAGTTCTTCTAATTGCGTACAAAGACAAACGTACTCCTGCCACAGCTAAAATTTTAATAGCAATTACAGTTAGTTATCTGCTAAGTCCAATTGACCTGATTCCAGATTTCATACCTGTGGTTGGTCTGCCGGATGATCTGGTAATTGTTCCTTTCCTCATCACCATCCACTAAAACTCATTCCTTCAAATGTTTTAATTGACGCAGGGGAAAGAGTGAGGGACAGCCCCAATAAGTTAATAAAAGGTAACCTTTTGTTAACGCTCGTAATCGTTGCACTTTGGTTATTGCTTCTTTATTTTTTGTACAGGAATTTCAGTTATTTATTTCGGTAGGGGTTACTATTTTACTTTGAATAAACGTACTTAAAACTTTATTTTACTATTTTATTTGTTACCCAGCTTTTAATTTTGAAAGCGTCTTTTGTTGTGTCACTCACTTTTACTTTTAGTTTTTTAATCAGCAGTTTTTATATTATTCAATATCCAGCAAAAAAAGCCGCATCAATAAAATGTGGATGCGGCTTTTGACGATTGAGAATTGAATTTATTGTTTAATAAAGCTTTCCTGTAAAACACTGTCATTCAGCTTGACCATTACTCTATACATACCACTTGAAAGTCTGCTTATATCAATGATGTTATTTGACATAGTTGATATAACGCCTTTTTTCAGCAGCCTTCCTGAAAAGTCAATAACAGATATTTCTGCCTTTTGATTGTTTATCAGACCGGTTACAGTAAGTGCCAGGCTACCATTAATAACAGGGTTTTGCAGTATGGTTAGCGCCACCTGCGACTTAGTATAAATGATTTTAATGATTGAAGAGTAGCTTACGTTTCCATTAAGATCAACTGTTTTCAATCTATACAATACGTAGTCTTTTTTTCCGCTTAATGGAATATCGCTAAACCTGTATTTCATTACTGAACTCGCGCCAGTGGCAGCTACGGTGCCTTTTTTAATCCATTCACCCGATTCATTTTGCTGCTCCACTTCATAATGCTTTACGTTCACTTCCTGTGCAGCCTGCCAGGTTACTACCACCTTGTTTTGATCTTTATACCCATTGAAGTATTCGAGTTTCACAGGTAAAACGAGGTCTCCAAGTTGTCCTCTTATTTCACCGGAGCCATTATTAACTGAATGAATATTAATATAGGTAAGACCCGCGATCATAGAATCGACCAATGTTTGAGAGACGGTTCCTGCACCGGTTAAACTGCCGGCGGTTGTTCCGCTAAATAGCAATTGAAAGGCTACGGGGCCGTTTTCTGCAGATGTTCCGCGGTGAATATGGGCATCGGCGATATTACTTCCGAGGCCGGTAAAATAACCTGTCACAAAAATATTTCGTGTCACCTTATCCAATAGAGCGACCCCACGGCCTTTACCTGCCGTTGTTGTATTTGTCGGAACAGATTGCCTACCTTCTAAAGTGTCGGTTAAGTATTGCGTTTCTCCACTTGAAGTTGGCAGTAATTGTCCCCTGATTTCTCCGGCCGCATAAGTATCCGTGCTATGAACATTTGCATACCAAAGCCCGTTAAACAAAGCAGATTCTTCCGCTTCGGTGAGGGTACGTTTTACTGAAAGCGTACCTGTAGTTCCGCCAGTGTTAGTAAGGTTAAAAAGAACACCTGCAAACGAATTTGCATCTGCGGGGCCGTGAATATGCGAGCCACTTATGGCATTATTTAAGTTTTGATAGTCGCCCCACAACTCAAACAAATTAGTGTCAGTATTGTATCTTACGATTACAGTACCTCTTGCAGTAGACCCGTTAGAAGTCGGCCTTTCATTGGCACCAGACAGGGAATTGGCAAAATATCTTAACTGGGTGTTTGGTAAAAGCTGCGCCCTGATTTCACCGGCCGCATAAGTGCCGACCGTATGAACATTCAGGTAAGTATTTCCATTCAAAATATCTGTTTCATTTTGAACAGTGATAACACGGGAAGTATCAATTGAACCAGCGGTGAGGGGAACATATTTCACAAAAACAATCACCCCTCCGGCTACCCCCGGGGCACCAACATGAATGTGAGCATTATTAGCATTAGCTGTCAGACCGGAATAAACAGCAGTTATCCATAGAGTATGCGTTGATGTATCTAATAATGTTGTGGTTGTGCCGGTGGCCAGAGAGTTGGCTGGCGGTGTTTGTTGCGCAGCCTGTAACCTTCCGGATAATATGACAGCTTTATCCTGCGCAATTGGAGTAATCTGCGCCCTGATTTCACCTGCCTCATACGTACCGGTGCTATGAACGTTTGCATACATGTTACCATTGAGCAAATCAACTTCTTGTGCATCTGTAAGGGTGGCCGTTCCGGTTAACCCGCCACTTGTTCCACCCGTATTTGTAAGGTTCCAAAGCACATCTGCATCGGCTCCCGGCGCACCAGGTCCATGAATATGAGAACCGCTTATTGTATTTGAAAGACTGCGATAATTTCCTACCAGCTTTAAGAAGTTTGTAGCGGTATTGTATGTTATGATAACAACGCCTCCTGCAGTAGAAGCATTTGGAGTTGATTCATTGGCACCTTTGAACACGCCTTTTAAATAGCGGATTTGTGCCTGTGCTGTAATTGTCAGCACAAGAAGCAGGCTTAGAGTAAAAATTTGTTTCATACGGTACAGTTTGGTTAAGAAATATTAACAGGCAATTAATAAATACGTAACAAACAGATAAAGGGTTGCTATTTCAAAATTTAATAAGCGAGTTTACTAATATAGCCGTAGGCCATTAGAAAGACATAGTCTTTTCTGCTGTTTTGGAGTTGTTTACCGTGGTTGAAAAGGCGAACGAAACAGAAGCATTGAGTTAGACATTAAGTCGCGAGTTGCCAGTGAGGCATCGAAAGGGGCTTAATTATTTCTACTGACGTCTCATAGAATCCATGATTTCACTTGGCCGCATAGGCTTGCCAGGTCAAAGATTAAATGTTCAAGAGTGCGACGCAACGGAGGTTCCATCAAAGAGAGATGGCGGGTTAAAAAATCAAACATAAAAAAGAGCAGGCCTGAGAACAGGCCTGCTACATTTCACACAGTTACCAGATTTACCACTACTATTCTTTCTTTTTGAAATTGAAAGAGCGTGAAATGTTGAAACCAAAATATATGTCACCGTCGTTCCATTTTCCGGTGGTTTTAGTCAGGTACCACGGACCAATCATGCCTCGCGAATTCGACAGAACAAATTGAAATACGTGTCCCCCTGTTTCTATATCAAGGCCAAACGATAGAGAATTATAAATCTCTGACGAGACAACCTGTTCATCTGGAACCAGATTGTATTCGCCGGTAATACTCATACGGTTTGTAATCTTCATTCTGCCAGCAACCCCCATCGCAAACAAATTGTTTTTATCATTTGGTGTCGGTACCATATTGAAGTGAATAAGCGATGGAGTCAGTTGCAATGAGAGACTTCGGCTAAACTTTTTTGCAATTAATAACCGGGAAGTATAGGCTGTTCGCAAACGTGCATTTAAAAAAGGCTTATCGGCTTTTCCGGGAGAGGTAGTATAAGTTAGCAACTCATACAGGCTGATTGATACGGGCATTTTCCCTGCAGTTTGCCTTAACAACTTTAGTTTAAAATTTGCATCATAAGTTTTATCTGTGGAACTGCGTCCGATACCAATAGACAAACGGTTTGTAATACCGTAATCTAAACCGAAACGAATCTCAGCGTTATCGAGACCAAATAACTCATGTCCCCCATCGCTCAACTTGCCGAAGCGATGCATAATTAAAAATTGCAGGCTATTTTTTCCCGGTGCTTCTACCGTTGGAGTATTTACTATCTGCGTTGCCTTGAAAGTGCCTGTAATAACATCAGGTGCAGCATTGTTGCTTAAAGAGTCGTTAAGCATTGAGAGCAGCGAGCTATCCTGTGCAACGGAAGAGGCAACAAGGATGAATACACAAAGTGCAGTGGTAACGAAAATTTTACGCATAGTTTATTTTGGATTACATTCTACAGATACACGAACATCAATTTGTTTCGCTATTTTTTCTTTTACTAAACCAGGTATTTTAATATTATAATCACCAGGGGTAAGCTTAAATTCGGAAGTGCCGACCAATTTATTTCCCTTTACTTCTATGATTGCGGGTACATCGATCGTTTGAGTTACGCCATGCAATGTGAGTTGCCCTTTTATCTGCACAGGATATGTTCCATCCTTACCTACATTAACATCTCCCGAATAAGTACCCAGGAAATTGGCCTTCGGATATTTATCACTTTCTATATAATTCTCATTAAAATGCTCCTGCATTAATTGTTTTGGAAAAAGAAAACCTTTGACAAGGCAGGTGAATGCAAGGTTTTTTTTTGGAGCATCAATAACAGCGTAAACCTGCCGATTTTCTGCTTTGATATCCTCTAACGGGGTTTTTGAAAAGAAACCAATATAACCGTTGCGTGTAATAAATGTTTGCGAATATGCCGTACAGGTGGATGCTGATAGTAACAGGATCCAGATTAGTGTTTTCATAATAGCTATTTGAAGAATTAATTATTGAGGGCGTGCCAGTTGATCCAGTCTCTTATTTTATTAATGTCACAATCTGACAACTTTGGCTTCTGATACGGCATATGAGGGTAACCGCTGGCATGAGTGATTACGCCTAGTAATGTTCCCGCATCTGCAAGTCGCTTTACATTGGCATACGCATCGAGGGTTATGCCACTTTCAGCCATGCCATTTCCGTGACAGCTATAGCAATTTGCCTGAAGGATAGGCTTGACATCGGCATTGTATCGCATATAAATCGTATCGCAGTTGCCTGTGCTACCGCCCGCATTAGGCGGGGCGTTTTTACTTTCGGCTACTTCATTAGTCTTCGAACAACCTATAAGAAAAAGGCTAATCACAGATAAGCAAATAAAAAGTTTCTTCATTCTTTTCTTTTTATTATCAATTTTTATTTTTCAATAATTGCATCTACCAGATTAACATCCATTAGAAAACCAACACACCTGCCTTTTACTTTAACCGTGGCACCTTTTGAAGGTATCTGCAGTTCATCATGCCTGCTTTTTTTTACACTACAGTTTACACCGCCCATTTCATCACCGGTTAATAAAAGGCTAACCGTACTGTCGGTTACCTGTACATTGTCTACAGTACCTGATACCAGAATTATTTTTTCAAGAAACTGCTTGTTGGCCTTTTGTTCGTCCTGTTTAAATGCTTCATACAATTCTCTGGCAGATAAAGTAAAAGCGGGCTTTATATTAGTTAAGCTGGTACGTGGCTTTTGATATAAGTAAAAAGCTGTGGCAGCAATAATTAAAAGGCATAGTACTACCAGTGAAAAAATGTATCCCTTTTTTCTCATGCTAAAATTTTTGCAATAAATAACAGGTTATTTTAGAGACCGGCTCACACTTAAGAATATGCCTGTACTTGATATCGGCAATTTGCCAATACCAACACCTCGCAGTGGGACTTTTACATATGGTGCAATGCTGAAACTGGTATACTTGCCCAATGCCTTTTGATATCCCACACTTAAGTTCATTATCGAAAACCAGTCTTTAGTTGACTTCATATACTCATAATCTTTCGAGTAAATTTGACTATATCGTTCGTATACAATCTGGTAATCTTCATTGTTCATAAGATAAGAAGACACGCCCCCTGAAAGAAACCACAAATGCTTTTGCTGAATACTGAAGTCGTATCTAACGTTGATCGGAATTTCTACCATATTGCAATACCCCACGGCACTCTTAACAATACTATGCATAGGCAATGTTAGCATCGTAGTATCCATGTATCTTCCATCGGTATAATAGTTTTTTCTATCCCACATAGCACCTGCTTCTACCGAAAATCTTTTGCTAAATTGATACCTCAACATCACTCCCAGACTATAACCAACCTTGCTTGTCTTTTGAGCTTTTACAGTACTTACATCTGGTCCTATCACAAAAGAATAAGACAAGCTCTTTCTAAAAGAATTTTGGTTTTTATTGTTGATTTCCTTACTACTTACCTGGTTATTTGGTTGGTCTGGTTGCTTATTATTTTCACTAATAGAATCAGCAATTGCAGCAATTGGTGCTTGTAAAGGCGACGGACTTGCAATGGGTTCCGACTTCCCGGGAACAGTTGCTGCAACGTTATCTTTATCTCCAACTTCAACACCTGGTTTTGTAGTATTGTTACCAGCAGTAGTAGAGTTACTGGTGGCCCTGGGCGCTTCAATACCATTTCCTGCTTTTCCTGATTCGGAATTACTCGTTGAAGAAATGCGAGAGTTAAGATTTGCCTGATCCCCTTTTATTTTGTGATTTTTAATCGAACGCCTCCGGGTATTTGCAACAGCAGTAACAGTATTGTGAACCCTGCTTTCTAATGCTTGTGACGCTGGCGCTTCAGTACCTTGCGCTCTATTGCCATTTTTCACGGTGACACCTGAATTTACCGGAGCAGGCACTTTGTTGCTAGTAGTATTTTTTGGCGCAGCGGCTACCGCTGGCTCTTTATTGGATTTTACACTTGTTACATTTTTGTCATTGCCCACGTATCTGCCACAAATAAAACCAATGGGTAAAAGCAGGAGTAACAGTAAGTACTTAAAGTCTTTTTTCTTTTGGTTCGTTTTGGGAAAACCGCCGGCATTATGATGCAGTTGCTGCAACACTTTATTCCAGTCAGCGCCATCCGTGTTTAACGGATACTCCTCCCCCGCGCGCCTGAACAATTCATCCATATCTTCATTTAACGGCTGCATATATCTGCTTCTTGTACATCCTTATCTATAAATTTTTTTAATTGAATTCTTGCTTTTGCCAAATTGGATTTCGAGGTGCCTACAGTTATGCCCAGTTTTTCTGCAATTTCCTGGTGTGAAAAGCCGTCTATTACAAACATATTAAAAGCAACCCGATACGAGGGAGGTAACTTTTTTACCTGCTCAATGATTTCCTTGTATAAGATTCTCTGGTCTGCCCCCTGGCTTTTATCCTGTATCTCCCATATATAATCCGGTAACCCTCCGATTTCAGGGATCATATTACTTTTCCTTAGTTCATCAATGGCGGTATTAATCATTATTCTCTTGATCCATCCCATCCAGATTTTCTCTAAATGTTCTTTTTCGGTACAATCAAATTTTTCCAGTGATCGGAAAATTTTTACAAAACCATCATTTACCACATCAACAGCTTTCTCGTATCTATAAATATATCGGAAGACGACCTTTAAGGCATACCCATAGTATCGCTCGTAAAGAGTTTTCTGACACTTATGATCGTTTGTCAGACATCTATCAATTATGGAATGTAGATCTTCCAAATTTTTGTAGTGGTTTCGAGATTCTGGTTTTCTGGTTTCCTATATAAGTGGATACGTTACTTTAAATCTTTGGGTTGGTTCTTGTCAAAATTTTTTTGTAAATACTCTTCAAATAATCAAATCGAAACTAAAGTTATTATTTGTCGCGGAAGCAGAGAAAATGTAAGCCTGACATACGTTTTAGAAACGCATGATGATAACCATTTACGCGGTCCGTCAAACAAACCATCAGCACCCATAATTTTTTCAATTACCACATTATTATCTCCGTGAGCATTCCCGGAATTAGTATCTATTTAAAGACGATCTTGTGCGTTTCCTTCACTCCGTTCATTACACAAACAAGCGTGTAAGTTCCGGGAGCTAAGTTACCCATGTGGACATGCCCATTGTTTACTCCGGGATATGCTTGCATTTGATTTCTTATAACGATTTGGCCTTGCGGATTGATAACGTTTACACTCATTTTTCCTTCTTTTTCTGAATTAAATGTCATCATTAAATGACCTGGTCGGCTTATCGGGTTTGGGCTAAGTGTTAATACCAATTTGGTCATTCCCCCTTCCCCTTTGAAAATCTTCGTTTCTGAAAATTGCTGTTTTTTATCCTTATCAACAGTTACAATTGTATAATAGTAATATCTCCCTTTCTGAACATTTTGATCTACGAAGGAGTAGCGCTTTTCTAAGGTCGAAATTCCTGCCGCCGGCACTTTTCCGATTTCTGTATAATTTGTTCCATTTAAGCTACGACGAACAGAAAAATAATCAGTGTTTTGTTCTGTCATTGTATTCCATTTTACAACAGCTTTTCCGCTATTTCCAGTAACTGCAAACGAGGAAAGAGTTATTGGCGTTACAAAATTCGAAGCAGTAAAAGTGCCTTTCATACCAGGAGCGTGTGGCGCGCACACATAATCATATACCCCGGCAACCGTTACCCCATATTCAAACGATGGGCTGTTAGCACTTATATTCGCATTCCACGTGTCTGCACCAGGAGGCACAGAAGTAGTTGCACCATTGTGTATAGCATTATCAGCAGTGGTTGTATGAAATCCGGAAACCCAAACCCAGCGAATTTTATCACCAACTAGTACATTTGATATATTGGCAGGCGAAAATTGAAAATTGGAAACTTCTACTATGTGGGTTGTTGCTTTTGCAAGAGAGAATAAAAAGATACAGAGGGGAAGTAGTACAAGTCTTTTCATAATGACGGTTTTAATTTTTGGGTTAAACGAAATCGAGCTTCAGGCTTTTCAGTGTAGCTTCGATTGTTATTACGAAGAAGAATAGAAACGGTTGCTTTGGTGCGATAACACTTTAAAAGGACAAGTGATCAGCTTGTCCTTTTAGTTTTAATATTAATGGAAAAAGATGGTTCGAAAGTTACATCTTCATTCCTGCTACCGGTGATGATCCCTTCTTGAAAATATACTCGCTGTTTATCAAATATGCTCCTGAAGTAACAACAGCGTCGCCATCATTCAAGCCGCCCGTTATTTCGATGCGATCGTTACTTTCCATACCAACGGTCACCATTTTATTTTTAAAAGTATTGGTTCCTGTTTGCACCCAAACCGTTGCACTATTGCCATTTCTTAGCACAGCATCTATCGGCAGCGATAATGCATTTGATTGCTGACCTTTTATGATAACATACGCCGACATCCCAGGTTTCAACTGATTGTTTTGATTTGAGATTGGAACCCTGATGAGACTTAGTCTTTTATCCGCATTGATTTCAGGGTTCACAAATTCTACCTTACCCCTCAATTCTTTCCCCTGCAGATCGGGAATTTGTACGGTAACCATACCTGAAGCATTTAACTGGGCCATCTGACTTGTGTACACCTGTGCCTCAGCCCAAAGGGTAGATAAATTAGCTAACTCAACCACAGTTGCGCCTTCGCTGATGTAATCTCCTTCCTGTACATTGAGTGCTGTTATGTAACCACTCTCTTTGCTAAAAACAGTTGTCGTTGGTGAAGCCTTTTTAGTTCTGGCAAGTGTATTTACCTGGCCTTCAGTCATTCCCCATAGCAAGAGTTTTGTCTTTGCACTTTGAATGACCTGGTCGAAATTTATAAGGGAATTATCTAAGACAGTACGTCGTTCTAATGCAAGTAAATATTCTTGTTTTGCATTGTTTAATTCTTCACTGTATACATCTAATAATGCAGCACCTTTTGCAATGTAATCCCCGATGTTTTTAAAATATAATTTTTCAATCCGTCCCATCAACCTGGCACTTACCGAAGTTAATTTTTGTTGGTCGAAATTTAATGTTGCGTTCAGTACTGTTTCATTTCCCATTATCCCTTTGCCTATCGTATCGACATGAATATTTCCTAGTTGTATTTGCTGATCACTCAATTTGATTTCATCAGTTGCAGGTGTATTATTTTTTGTTACCGGAATTAAGTCCATACCACAAACCGGGCATTTGCCTTCATGTGGTTCCATTATTTGAGGATGCATTGAGCAGGTGTAAAAAGTATTCGCTTCCTGCTTTACCACTTTTTTATTTTTGCACGATAAAATGCTTATACAAAGTGTTGAAGCTATTATTAAAAGCAACAATTTTGCTCCTTTTGTAAGGCTTCCGGCATACTTCCCCGATGCTATTGTTACAACTGATACAACGGAGCGTCGCAACAGTTGCTTCATTGAAAAACCTACGTTGGTATAAAAAAAGAATGATCGCATACTTACTGTTTTACTTTTACAAAACTCTCACTGTCCGTTAAGTATTGGGCATTTGCAGCAACTGTATCTTTCACTGATAATCCACCGATCACCTGCACAAGGTTTTGCTGAATCATACCAGTTTGAATTTTCCTTGCGACAAATGCACCGCTGGTTTTTACAAAAGCCACCTGGTTAATCCCAAGCGAAAGCACTGCGTCTTTTGGCAGCCAATTTGCCTCTGCACTCCGTCCTAAAATATCTGCACGCACCTGGCTACCGATCGGGATTTGTAGTTCTGAGTTATCGAAAGTTACACGAGCCGTAAGTGTTTTATTTCCTTCGCGAAAAAACGGTTCAATAAAATTTATTTTAGCCCTGAATGCTTTATGTGGCATCGCCTCAGGTGTAAGCTTCACTGTATTTCCAACCTTAACCATGTGCTGGTTCTCGGGAAAAATATTTAAGATTGCCCTGGCTTTATAAGGATCTGTGATAGAAAAAATTCGCTGTCCTGCTGTCACATACATTCCTTCCCTGATGCTTAATGGTGCTGTTGTGGATGTCGTCGCTGCCATACTTCCCGGTTGGTTCATTGTTTCCTGCCCTGCTTCATGTACATGACCCATCACTGTTGAAAAAACTGAAATTGTTAACGATGCTTTTCTTGTTCGTATGAGTTCGTTTAATTGTTGGTTGCTCATTCCAAAAAACAAAAGCCTTTGTTTTGCGGCTTGTATCAGCGATGTATTTGAAGGATCATTTTTTAAAAGAAACAACAAATTTTGTTGAGAAGTAGCAACTTCAGGACTGTAAATCTCCATGATTTTTTGTCCGGGCTCTATCATCTGGTACCTGTAACGCACGTACAATCGTTCTATTCGTCCTGCTACTCTTGCTGAGATTGCACCGGTTTGTTTTGTATCGTTTTCTATGCTACCTATCGCCTCGATTGGTATATCCACATGCTGATTTTGTATAGTAGTTACGGGCACGGAAGTAATGACAAATTCATTGGTTGGCTTCAACAGATCTTCCAGTTCTATGCTATTTACTTTCTGCGCATTTACTACTTGCGCTACCAGGTTCATTCCGCAGATAGGGCAATCGCCAGGCTTATCTTTTACAATTTCCGGATGCATAGGACAGGTATAAGCTGGCTTATTTTCAGCAACTTCGGTTGTTACATGTTCATGCTTTTTTTGCTTGCATGACGATGTAACCAATAGGGTTATTATCAGAATGCCAATGAAAAAAGCTGTTTTATAGTTTAAAAATAACCTCATGTTTTTAAATCTTTTTTTGATCCAAGGTTTTGTTCCCTGATTAATCATCGTTGCGTCGCAGTACGTTCATCTTTTGGTTCTTTTATGAACAAAGCCCATGTTTTTTTGGGTGGCACCTACGAAGCCTTTAATTCTATAATTACATTTTGGCTACAAACAGGTAGCTCCTACGGAGCTAAGAGTCCAGGTTCTCTCTCCTCCCATTACGGCCGGGGCCGCTCTTCTCCCTTTAGGGCCGGAGCTTCCAATATTCTTTCCAGCTCCACCTGCATGTTCAATAATTGTTGCAATTGGTCGAGGTATTCGAGCTGTGTTTTATTTAATGTATCCCAGGCGTCAAAAAGCGTAAACAACTGCTCTGTATTTTGCTGGTAACCTAATTGCATCACCTGGTAATTTTTGCGTAATGCGGGTATAATGTTTTCTTCAAAAAGCTTCACCTGTCTTTTCTTTGATTCTACTTCATTACCAATTCCGACGGCCATACCTGATGCTTCATTTAAAACCATTTGCCTTTGTTGGCTAAGCGCTTCTGACTTCCATTTTAAACTTTCAACAGTTGCCTTTGACATTCGGTTTGCCCTGCCAATCGGTATTCTTGCCATACCCATCAAACTGTATTGCATTGGCAATCCACCAAAACCAAACATGTGATCGAAGCGTGCACCAAACTCTGGTTTCGTTTTAGCTCTTTCTGAATTTTGTTGCAAAAATGTTAGTTCAATTTCTCTATCTATTGCCCGTACATCACTTCTTGCAGCGAGGTTTGTTGTATCAAAAGAGCTCTCTGCATACTCTTTAATGGTGTATAAAGAATCAATCTCAAATTCTACCATCTTATTGCGGTTCATCAAAGTATTTAGCCTGAGCCGTTTGTGGTGTATCTCGTTCTCTAACATCAATTTCATGTTGACCATCTTCCCTAATTCAGCCTTTGCTTTGTAGTAGGCACTTAGTTTATCCAGCCCATTTCTATACCTGATCTCAGCATCTTTGATCATAAAGGCTAGCACCTTTTCATTCTCATTTACAATTTTCAGCTTCTTTTCTACTACGATCCATTCATAATAATTTTTTTTTGCGTCAGCATACAAAAGGTTCAACTCATACCGCACCCTTTCTTTATCTACCGAAGACATTCCTTCCATGTAAGCAGCCTCGGCATCCTGCTTCTTTTTGTTTGGAAACATCTGCTGTATGGAGAGCATATATTGCCCCATGCCATTCTCTCCATGTTCTCCCTTCTGCCACATTTTTACGTTGTATGGAGTCATCCACAAACCAGTGCTAAAATCTGTTGGCATCCAGCTTCTGACGCCCTTTGCTGCTTCGTCTGACGCACGAATTTGCGCTGCAAACATTTTTGAAGTTGGATTGGCTGTGTCTATCGTTTGCAGAATTTCCTGCAAAGACATCCTGCTTTGGGCTTTTATCAGATTACAGGAAAACAGTACTAAAAAGGCTATTATTAATTTCTTCATGATTAATGTTTTACTTCAAGCACATCGATTTTTCCAAACTTTCTTAGTTCGTATTCTTTTGTCATCAGAAAAATCAGTGGGGTTACTAATAAGATATGGGTTGCCGAAGTGAGCACGCCGCCTACCATTGGCAGTACAATTGGTTTCATCACATCACTTCCAACACCTGTGCTCCATAGAATGGGTATCAATGCAAACAGGGAAACACAAACTGTCATCACCTTAGGTCGTAGCCTTTTAGCTGCACCCGCAATCACAAATTCTTTCAGATCATTTCTTGTAATCGTTTCCTTCGAATTTCCTTTTAATGTGACTAATTGTTGCATTGCATCATTCAGGTAAATCACCATTACAATCCCTGTTTCTACTGCCAGCCCAAATAAAGCGATAAACCCTACAGCCACAGCAACGGAAAGATTAACACCCCAGAAGTAAATCATAAAGGCGCCGCCGATCAAAGCAAAGGGTATGGAAATAAGGCTAAAGAAAGCCTCTCTTGCAGAATGAAAAGCAAAGTACATGCACATAAAAATGATGATGAGCACGATTGGTAGAATCAGCTTCAGCGTTTTCTCACTTCGCAACAAGTTTTCGTATTGACCACTCCATTCAAGAAAGTATCCTTTAGGCATTTTGCCAATCATCTGCTCTAAACTTGCTCTTGCTTCTTCTACTGTTCCGCCAAGGTCTCTGTCTCTTACATTAAACAACACAGTTCCCCTAAGCAAAGCATTTTCTGAATTAATCATCGGCGGGCCTTCTGTGATCTTAACGTCGGCAACTGCCTGTAATGGGATCGGTCCAAAATTCATTGTTTGTACCTGCAGGTTCTTTATTGCACTAATGCTATTTCTAAATTCCTGTCCAAATCTTGCATTTACCGAAAACCTTTGCCGGCCTTCTATTGTCGTGGTCAACTTCATACCGCCTAGCGCACTTTCGATTAGAGTGTTTACATCATCTATACTCAATCCATATCTTCCGATTTCATCTCTCTTGATAATGATGTCAATATATTTTCCACCTGTGATCGGTTCAACATATAAGTCTTTTACACCTTCAATACCTTGTAATGCATTACGAACTTTTTGAGCAAATACATTTATTGTATCTAAATTCTGACCGTATACTTTCACTCCAACATCTGTACGAATGCCGGTAGAAAGCATGTTGATCCGGTTGATGATTGGCTGTGTCCAACCATTTGTTACACCTGGTATTTGAAGCTTGCTGTTTAGTTCAATTATGATTTCCTCTTTGGTAATGCCTGCACGCCATTCGGCACGAGGTTTAAGAATGATGATTGTTTCTATCATACTTATTGGAGAGTTGTCGGTAGCCGTATTTGCACGTCCGGCTTTTCCTAAAACATTGGCTACTTCAGGCACAGACTTTATCAGTTTATCCTGCACCTGCAATATTCTTTTTGCTTCAGAATTTGATACATCAGGTAGGGTCACAGGCATAAAAAGAATAGAGCCTTCATCTAATGCCGGCATGAATTCTCTACCCAGGCTTAGCACCAATGGTATGCTGACTAATAGTGCGAGAATGTTGATGCCTATGGTTGTTTTGCGCCATTTGATACAAGCCCTGATAACCGGTTCATACATTCTTTCAAGAAATCTATTAATGGGATTTTCATTCTCAGTTCTAAACCGGCCTTTCATAAGTAATGAAATGAGAACAGGTGCCAGGGTAATAACCAGGATTGCATCAACAATCAGGATAAACGTCTTGGTATAAGCCAGCGGACCAAACAATTTTCCTTCCTGCCCGGTAAGCATAAAGACAGGTAAGAAAGAAGCAATGATAATGATCGTTGAAAAGAAGACGCCTCTTGAAACCTGTTTGCAAGCCCGCTCAATGATACTTAAGCGAACCTCTTCAGGCATGCCCCCAGCCTCTAAAGGGGAGTTAGTATTAGAACGTTTTTTGAAATTGAACATATCCTATAACTTTTTATAAATCTTTTTTGTCCTTACTGCTAAGAGACTTTTTGGATCCTGGCATTTTAAATTCTATTAAGCATTCTTGCGTCGCACTCTTGTACACTACCGTGTGTACTCATCTTTTTTCTCGAAACAATAGAACACGGATGACACGGATCAACCTGATAAAAACCGATTTTAAAATTGTTTCCCTGGTAATATCACTTCGCTAACGCTGTTTTTCCAGACAAAAACCGGTTGGCTCAGGTTTTCTTACCCTGGGTCATCTGCATAATCCTCTCAATCATGTTGTCCGTGTCCCCAAAAAAACTTGTGTGCTCACCGTAGCTCTTGTACAGTTGACGCACTCCCTGTGATTGCGAGGTACGAAGCAATCTGCTCTATGAATTTTCGAGCTCTTATTTGTAATTTATTCATTCGTCCCCGTCGCCCATTACCTAACATCATCAATCAATCTTAAAGCGACTACCTGAAGTGTCCGTACCAATTAACGCGGTGCTTGTAGTGCAGCGGATTGCTTCGTTCCCCGCAATGACGAACTTTACACATTCACTCATTTTCATTATCGACCTTCATTTTCTATTTCTCCTTTTACGCCGAGGTATGTGGAAGAACGTACAAAAAGTACAAGAGTGCGACGCAACAAAAGTTGAATCGTAGGTCCTATCGCCCGGCTCATAATTCTTCTTATCTCCCCGGTTCATACAGCATAATATTATTCGCGT
>JAOQAJ010000313.1 GCA_025963675.1 Segetibacter sp. | reverse complement strand
ATTCGACACTTAAATACTGCGCGTAGCAGTATCCTTCTTCGCCTGCATTAGTTCTTACAAGCCACCATTGGTCGCTTGATTTACTTACCAATGTTACTGTTTCGCCATGCGCCGCTTTACCTACAATCGGTTGATCAGTGCCAGGTCCTTTTCTTATGTTAAGGTTTGATGACTGTGTTGTCACTTTCGCTTTCGCACCTGACGCCATCGCCGAGACGTTAATATTCATAATCAAATCTCCGGCTCTGAAATCAGGATCAATCTTATTATAAATGTTCCAAAGATTGTCTTTCACTTGTCCGGTTGGTGCTTCACCATCTATATATAGTACGTTGTCTTGTTCTCTTACCTGTAGGTTTTGTACACCTGCTGCAGAGGCAGCATCAACCAGCTCTTTATATTTATCTTGTAATGCCATAATTTGTTTCCTCCGCTTATTTAATGGTTAACTGGTTGTTGATTTTTTTCGGTTTCAATGATTGCAGCGACTGCATCAAATTTTGAAGGCTGCTTCTTTGTACTTCCCCTGTCAGTGTTATTTCCCCGTTATTTACTGTTGCGGTAACGCCAGGATAATCCTTAGTGGCATCTTTGGCACCAGTGGCTAAAGCGTCATCTGCCGATATCTCAACGGGAGCGGGGGCACTTTGAATTGGAGTGGTTGTCGTAGTGGTATCTACAGTATTCGCAGTATCTTTTTTGCCTTTGCAGGAAGTTACCAGGATGCTTGTTGAAAATAATAGTCCAACTACAAGTATTTTAATTTTTGAATAGTACATGAATGTTTATTTGATTAATAATTATTGCCAATGAGGAAATAAGATAAAAGGCTGCCGGCCACAGCCATAATACATGCAAGAATGATCGCAGTCGTAAACGAAGCAACCTCAAAACCAGAAAAGAGTTTGTCAGCGATCTTTATCACGATTGCAAGTACAATAAGCCTGACGAAGAACGAAAGGAGAAAAAGGGTAAACAAGTTTAATGGAAACCTGAGTAAAGCACCGATAGTAGCATTTAAAATACCTATTACCAATGCGACTAAAACAGCCGTTCCGAAGCTGCGTACTTTGACCGTTGTCATTAGTTTAGACGCGAGCAGCAAGACTGCAGCATTTATTAATAGTTGTAAGATCCAGCTCATATTGTAGGAATTAATTTGTTAACAATGATTGTAAAAGTCTGTCTAGAACCTACCCCCAAAAATTCGTGAAAGCAGTCCGCCTGATCTTCGGTAGCCACCACCGCCGCCACTAAGCATAGAAAAAATGGAACCTAAACCACCACCAAGCATTCCTCCACCGCCAAACATTCCACCTCCACCTCCGAACATGCTGCCACCAGTATTGCCAAACATACCCCCTCCACCACCAAACATACCACCGCCGCGGTTTCTGTTCAGGCCGCCCGTCATCATCCTGGCTAGCAGCATTGGTGCAGCTATTCCAAGTAAGCCTTTTAGCAGGCCGTTTCCATTTATTCCTGCACTTTGTAATTTGTCTTTCAGGCCTAGTGATGATAAAAAGTCAGTTTGTTCAGGTTGGGAAGCACTTGATAATGTATTTATATTTTGAGTTGAGGAGGTCTGGGCAGCCCCACCAGGTGTAGATGTATTGATGGCTTTATCGGTAAAATTGTCCAGTAAGGAGAATTGTTCCTTATTCACGCCGAGATAATCTGCCATTTTTTGAATGTTCTTCTTTTCATCCTCTGAGTACTCGCCGTCAGCTTTTGCAAACGCTATCAGATCTGTTACCAGTGAAAATTTTAGATCACTTGTTTTTAAGATATCTAAACAGCGCTTTGTGTCTTCGTCTGTTATTTCCTGTGCAGCTTTTATAACAGCTTTTTTTTGCTCTTCTGATAGATTTGCAGCATCAGCAAGCTGGCTTAGATAATCAATTTCCTCTTCGGTCGCCTGGCGATCGGCAGTGGCGATAGATGCAATGGCGCCTAAATATGCTCCCTTCTCTGTATCGCTTGAATCTTGTAATATGGTTGGTGAACTTTCCATTGTTATAAATTTGATTGATGTGTTTTAAATTTTCATGCCAGTTCTCAAAGCGATTTTTTGAACCACGAAGGCATAAAGGACTCAAGGGTTCACTAAGTCTTTGTGAAACTTTGCTGTTCTTTGGTCTTCGTGGTTCAAGTTGACGAATAGAATTACCGTCAGTACAAGAGTGCGACGCAACAAAAGCTTCATAGTGTAATGCAGTCTGGTCCATACATACTCTTATAAATAAAAAACCCTCAACAGTATTAACTGTTGGGGGTTCTGATATATACCGTTTTTATCTCTCTCCTCCCTTTAGGGCCGGGGCTTTATAAAGTTTTCAGCACATCGTTCATATTTCTTACTGCATTGGCACTTTTACTGAAAGTTGCCTGTTCCTGTTCGTTTAATTTATAATCAACAATCTTTTCCCATCCGTTTTTGCCGATAATAACCGGTACGCCTAAGCAAATATCACTCTGACCATACTCGCCATTTACGCTTACTGAGCAAGAGAACAAACGTTTTTCGTCGCGCACAATGCTTTCAACTAAAGCAGCCACTGCCGCACCCGGAGCATACCATGCGCTGGTACCAAGTAACTTAGTTAATGTAGCGCCACCAACCATCGTATCAGCTACAATTTTTTGCTGTTGCTCTTCGCTTAAAAATTCGGTAACAGGAACACTGTTCCAGGTTGCGTAACGGATTAAAGGGATCATGGTTGTATCGCCGTGGCCGCCAACAACAATAGCGTTGAGGTCATTAGGACTGCATCCCAAGGTCTGGCTCAGGTAACATTTAAAACGCGCGCTATCGAGAATACCACCCATACCAATAATGCGCTCTTTAGGAACACCGCTGGTGGTAAGGGTAAGGTATGTCATTGTATCCATAGGATTAGATACAACGATAATAATTGCGTTGGGAGAATATTTTAAAAGATTTTCTGTTACACCTTTTACAATAGAAGCGTTGGTGCCAATAAGTTCTTCACGCGTCATGCCTGGCTTACGTGGCAGGCCTGAGGTAATGACGACCACATCGCTGTTGGCAGTTTTAGAATAGTCATTGGTTGAGCCGGTGATGCGTGTATCAAAACCAAAAAGAGCTGCTGTTTGTGTCATATCAAGGGCTTTGCCTTCAGCAATACCCTCTTTAATATCGAGCAATACCAATTCTGATGCAAGTTCTTTGCGGGCAATATTATCGGCACTGGTAGCACCTACGGCACCTGCACCTACTACAGTAATTTTCATTGTAACAATCAATTTTGTTAGTAAGGTAATTATTTGAGTTGCAAAGGTAGGGGGAGATATGAAAGCTTTATTTGTTATTTAGGATTTTAATGTTCTGATTGTCAGGGCAGCAGGAATAATTTTTGCGGGGGAATCAATAACTTTAATGTGATATGCGCCCTGACTATCCACATAAAATCTTTTTTACCAGGCATAATTACTATGTCTGCCTGATGCAGGCTCTCGCAATTGACACGGCAATTTAAGCTCTTAAATGGCTACCAAAACACACAGCACTGAGTGTGTGCCTAATTAATTACTTGTTTAAATGATAAAACGAATTGTCATGTCAACCATTTCATTAGAAAAAAGAGTTATTGAAAATAAAACTGATTTTCTTCCCCTGCAGGGAACAGACTACGTAGAATTTTATGTAGGCAATGCAAAGCAGGCTGCTCATTTTTATATGAGTGCTTTTGGTTTCCAGGCGGTTGCTTATGCCGGTCCTGAAACAGGGATAAAGGATCGGGCAAGTTATGTAGTGCGAC
>JAOQAJ010000401.1 GCA_025963675.1 Segetibacter sp. | reverse complement strand
TCGCGACAAACAATGGAACGGCTTTAAAAATGGAGAACTGTTGAAGCTTCTACTGGACAATTCGTTTGATGCTTTATTGACTTATGACAAAAACTTACAGCATCAACAGAACTTTTCTAAGTATACAATAACCGTTTTTGTATTAACTGCCCCAATCAATCAATACAAAGAATTAACCAAGTTGACGCTGAAAGTAAAGGCGCATTTAAATACTGGACACTTACCTGTTGGACCAGTTATCATAGCGGATGATTAAGGTGCGCGCCTAACACATGTTTATAAAAATTGTGGCTGGACGTTAAGCATTCAACTTTAAAATCGCTATTCTGCTTCTGTGGTTAATTGAACCTGACGTTTTTCAATTGCCACAACTTTATAAGCACTTAACGTTCTGCGTCATGCCTAAGTTCGTAGCAGGAAATACTTACTGACAAAGGAAAATAAGTCCATCTTACTTGTCATTTTCCTCAACCCAAACAATCGAAAAAGCGTGAGGCACGGGTTGAAAAATATATGCAGCAAATGCTGGATGGAAAGGGATTAAATGATTAATCGCGATAGCTATTCACATTCAATGAGAATAATAACTCAACTTCACCTGACATGACAACCAACAGCGTAACACTGCACCGGGTTCTTAAAGCAAATCCCGAAAAAGTTTATCGTGCTTTTGCCGATCCTAATGCTCTTGCAGCCTGGCTTCCTCCCTACGGATTTCTGGGTATCGTTCATCAACTCGATTTTCGTGTTGACGGAACTTATAAAATGTCCTTCATCAATTTCTCTACGGGCAATGGCCATTCCTTCGGCGGAAAGTATTTGGAACTTAAGCCCAATGAATTTATTAAACACACCGACCAATTTGACGACCCCAATCTACCCGGGCAAATGATAACTTCAGTCTCGCTCACCAAAGTTTCTTGCGGTACCGAGCTTACAGTAGTGCAGGAAGGCATTCCCTCCCTTATTCCAACAGACATGTGTTATCTCGGCTGGCAGGAATCATTAGATAAATTAATGAAATTGGTTCAACCGCATATTCCCGATGCATGATTTGCAGATCTTTTTGAATTAGTGAATGAACTTATGAGGCCTTCTTTTTCCACGTTCCATCAGGCAAAAATTATTGTTTCAATTCCTTTGAGGATGAATGATTGAGAACTAACTTGAAAAGTCAATAAAGGGACAATGGAAACACCGCAAATCCTAAGCAGCCAACCCGAATGCGAAATTGTATAATAAAAGTATGAGCAACATTAATAGCAATAAAAAGCAATTGTCAGCCAAACAATGTCAGGAATTAATCGCTCTGTTAAAGGCTCGTTTTGAGAAAAACAAGAACCTGCATCAAGGTCTCGAGTGGGCTACAATACAAGCAAAGCTGGATCGGCTAGCTGGCGGAGAGAAACTGTGGTCGCTCAACGAAATGGAAAGAACCGGCGGCGAACCCGATGTTGTAGGTTACGATAAAAAGACGGACGAATACATCTTTTATGACTGCTCAGCTGAAAGTCCTAAAGGCCGGAGAAGCGTTTGTTACGACCGCGAAGCGCTGGAGTCAAGGAAAGAACATAAACCGGAAAATAACGCAATTGACATGGCTGCTGCCATGGGTCTTGAGCTTCTGTCGGAAGAACAATACCGGGAATTGCAGAAACTTGGAAATTTCGATACGAAAACATCGAGCTGGGTAAAAACACCTTCTGACATTAGAAAACTTGGCGGCGCCCTCTTTTGTGATTGCCGCTACGACCATGTGTTCTTGTATCATAACGGCGCCGAATCTTACTATGGTGCGAGGGGGTTTCGTGGGTCACTCAGGGTCTAATTTTGCGCGACAAAGGCTAAAACAACGTCCTTGCAGTGTGATAGCCACTCAGGGAACCACCACGATGACAATCGACAACAAAAACAAATACGTCAATGACAAGCCAATTTCACAGCTGGTTTCACTTGCAGCGGAAGCAACAATATTGATAAGGCAGCGTCGTATAAAGATAATAGCCGGTAGGTCAAAAGAAACCAAATCAATTGGGCCTATATGATATGAGTGGCAATGCCTGGGAGTGGTGTCAAGACTATTTGCATAGTGATACAAGTATGCTGCCTAAAGACGGAAGTCGTTGCCTCGAAAAAAGTAAACGAACGTGTTCTTCGTGCTGGCTGCTTTCACAACTGCGCTAACATTGTACATCGACAAAACGTTATCAAATTACCCCGGAATACAAGGATACTTGCATAAGCTTCCGGTTAGTATTATCTTTTTGATATTTTAAGAAGATAACGAATGCACAACAAGGTTTTATTCGATGCTGCCGAAGAATATGAGTTGAAGCTTTTATCTTTAATGAACAATAGCTCTTTTGCCGGCTGAAGTATTTCAAATATCAACACGACACAAAACGAACAACCATACCGCGATTGCTGAACAATACTGCAGATGGTAAAAAAAATTAAAAACCCGATGAAAATTGTTCCCCTGATTGGCTTTCTAATTTTATTTATTTCCTGTAAAAAGTCAGACAGTGGGGGCGTCACTACACCGCCTGCCTCTGTTGATACAACCGTAGTGATTCAACCTGCAGTTGATCCTCCGCTAGCCAACAGCATTGGTTTTTTTATTGACGATTGGCAACCTAAAAACTTTGTAGCCCCGACATATAAAGACACCACTGGTCTCTCCCAGGCATCCTACACAATTACAGTAGACAGGAGTTCAGTTATAACAAAAGTTCCTCGTGCTATATCTGGAAATAACGCTAATTTATGGATGTCTCAGATTATTACTGAACCAAAGTTGATGAGTTACCTTACCAACCTTCATCCCAACATTATCCGCTTTCCCGGTGGCAGCATAAGCGATGTATTTTTTTGGAACGCAGAAAGAAACAAACCACCGGCGGATGTACCTGCAGAATTGACCAATGCAGATGGCTCAAAAGCTAGCATGCCTTATTGGTATGGAAAAAACGCAGAAAGCTGGACGTTTTCTGTCGATAATTATTACCAGATGTTGCAGCAAACGGGCAATCAGGGAATGATCACCGTCAACTACGGTTATGCACGATACAGTACAGCTTCTGATCCTGTCGCCGCTGCAGCACACCTTGCTGCCGACTGGGTTCGCTACGACAATGGACGAACAAAATACTGGGAAATAGGTAACGAAAACTTTGGTGATTGGGAAGCAGGCTACCGTATTGATCGTTCCCGTAACAAGGATGGGCAGCCCGAATATCTTTCCGGAGACTTATATGGGCAGCATTTTAAAGTATTTGCTGATTCTATGAAGAAAGCTGCTCAGGAGATCGGAAAAACAATTTATCTCGGTGCGGTTTTATACGACATTCCCCCACAAAGCTGGCAAACTAATACAGTAAAAACATGGAATGCGGGACTGCTACCTAAGGCCGGTAACACCCCAGGTTACTACATTGTCCATGACTATTATACGCCTTACAACCAGCAGACAAATGCTAATGATATTTTGGCAACTGCTCCCACTGAGACAAAGCGGCTAATGGATTTCGTAAAGCAGTCAGTTCAGGCTGCGGGGGTACTTGAAAAGCCGGTAGCACTGACTGAGTGGAATATCTTTGCAGTGGGTTTGAAACAACAAGTCTCACACATTAATGGCATGCATGGTGTGATGGTAGTCGGGGAGGCACTTAAAAATAAATTCGGAATGACATCACGTTGGGATCTGGCCAACGGCTGGGCTAATGGCGAGGATCACGGAATGTTTAACCTGGGTGATGAACCAGACGGCGTTGAGAAATGGAATCCGCGACCCGCCTTTCATCACTTGTACTTTTTTCAAAAATTTTTAGGCGACAGGTTGATCAGTTCCGGTATGACTACAAATCCGGGTATTGAAACTTATGCTTCAACATTTACCTCGGGCGAAGTTGGTGTAACATTAGTAAACAAAACCACATCTGTACATACAATCGAGATTAAAATAAATAATTTCAGAGCGGGTAGTTATTTTTATTGGTACACGCTAGCCGGTGGAGCAGATAATGGAGAGTTTTCGAGAAAGGTGTTTGTAAATGGGAAAGGCCCTTCAGGAGCAGCAGGCGGACCACCAGACTATGCTACGATTAGTGCCTACCGTGCCCCTACCAAAAATGGTATAAAGATAACCCTGCCTGCAAGGTCTGTGGTAAACATCGCAGTTGAAAAAAAGTAAGATGAGATAAGTAAAGATGGACTTGCCATGTTGTTATAAAATGGATGCTACAAACAACCTTTCATGCCAATTTAAGACACATAAGCCGGGTAGAAAATATGGTTGATGTAACACTGGCAATTCCTCGCAAATACTGCTTGCACAAACGTATCAACATGAACCGAGACCTGATTTCTTATTATAGGCAAAGGGCAAATGAATACGAAAAGGTCTACAGCAAGCCAGAAAGACAAAGCGAGCTATTGTTTATAGAACAAAACCTTCAGGATATTTTCAGAAATAAAAGTGTTATCGAAATTGCTTGTGGTACGGGGTATTGGACAGAGAAGATTTCAAAAAGCGCGGCATCAATTGTCGCTAGTGATATTAATGAATCTGTTATTGAAATTGCTAAATCGAAGCACTATTCGCCTGCCTCGGTCAACTTCCAAATAGCTGACCTTTTTCAGTTCAATGAAACGAATAAGTATGAAAGTTTGTTTGGCGGATTTATCTGGAGTCATATTAATCTGCCGGACTTAAACAGGTTTATTAAATGTACAAACAGGCTTGTAGAAAGTGGCGGAATGGTTGTATTCATTGACAATAATTATGTTGAAGGGAGCAGCCAGCCGATTACAGAGACAGACGATATCGGAAACACGTTCCAAATGAGAACGCTCGAGGATGGCACAACGCATAGAGTCTTAAAAAATTTTCCTAAAGAGGAGCAAATTCAGCAAGCGCTCGGAACCGTAGCAAGTGAAATCAATTTCGTCGGAATGCAGTATTATTGGATTTTGAAATACAAGGCTTTATGACTATCGAAGCTGATACTGCTAACTCACGTTTCTGCATCGCCGAGGGCTTATTAAATCATCAAAGTCTATTTCCTTTTGTACTTTAATGAAGTTAATTACAACATCCCGATTAAAATACCGGAAACAACAAAGCCATTTGGACAAAGGATTGATTGGACAAAAAAGAAAATCTGGTAACGTTACTTTCTGTTGCATTTACACCTTTTTCAAAACATTTTATGCAAGAATGGCGAGCCAGGACAAGTTGAAAAAGACGGGTCTGAGTTTGAGCAACTATGTCACGTTAAGCTTTTAAACAAACTATCAGAACTGTCCGGAGGTTACCAGTATATACCAATTTCAAAACTTTACTTTTTATCCTTTTTTACAAAACTTATCTCACCGGTTTTTTCAACATAGATTTCCGCCACATCATCAAGCTTGTCGGTTTTTAAATCGACCCGCATGTCTTCAAATATTTCCAATGTTGTAATATCTGCTTTTCGCATATTCTCTTTGATAAACTTTCCATCTTTATAAATCAGGTACGGCTGACCTTTCATTATCCGCTCAATTCTTTTGTTATCAAAAGAAATTTTATACAGTATTTTTTGAAGCAGGATTAAGGCGAGACCGCTTGCAAGTGAAGCGAATAAAGGTGTTGCACCTACAACTCCGCGGCTCAAAACACCACCTACAAGAAAAGCAATCACCATATCAAAGGGACTGTTTTGCCTGAACTGTCTCATCCCTGTAAAGCGTATTATCAGGAAGGTTGCGATGAACATGATGATAGATCGAACAGTAATCTCAATAATAGAAATGTGGTCGCTAACACCAAAGTATTTTTCTAAAAGCTCGTTTTGCATAGCAGTATTAAAAATTCAATATATAACGGCTAAAACGCTTGTCACTAAAGAAAAAAGTAGTTTTAGCAGCATTCAAATCAACGGAATATAAAAATTGTATTAGTGGCGTATTTTGATAATTCGAGTAAACGACGATATAAAAAATAAGGAGACCAGTTAGTCTCCTCATAATATTTTTATTGTTTGATTGTTTTATAACGGAATAATAAAAGCTCCCCTAATACCG
>JAOQAJ010000288.1 GCA_025963675.1 Segetibacter sp. | reverse complement strand
TAACTATATCAAAAAATTCTACTCCCGTAGATTGCGGCATTCGTTGATCAGCTATTATGACATGTACCTTTTGTTCATTCAAAATACTTAACGCCTTGGCGGAGGATGTAGCAGTAAATATTACATACTGGCGCCTAAAACCGGCCTTAAAAGCGGAAAGATTATCTTCCTCATCATCTATATATAAAACCGAAATTTTGGCACTATTTGAAAGCATGAAGAACAAAAATTATATTAACGCGTATTAAAAAAGCGAGTAGGGTGATTTGAACTGTTATTTTTATTATCTAACCCGGTCTTTTCTTTCTAAACGCCTTTTCTATATTATTATTTGCTTTACTGGAATGGCATCACTTAAAATTAATTTAAATTCAGCTCCATTACCTTCCGACGAAATTACTTCTATTTTCCCATGATGTTCTTGAACAATTTTGAAAACGATCGCGAGTCCGAGGCCCGTACCTTCACCCACATCTTTCGTTGTAAAAAAAGGGTCAAAAATTCTGTGTTTGATTTCATCAGACATTCCAGTCCCCGTGTCTTTAATACCTATTTCTATTTGTTTGTCTGAAATATCTTTAGTCCATATTACAATTGATTCATCATTTGTTTTATGCGGTTTTGCCTTAATCGCCTGCATGGCATTTGAAACGATGTTCATGAAAACCTGATTCAGCTTGCCTGGATAACATTCAATATTTCCATTTGCCTTATAATCTTTAACAATTGTTATATAAGCAGGAATATTACTACGTAATAAGATTAAAGTTGAATCAATTCCTTCATGGATATCTACTGTCTTAATCATGCTTTCGTCTAAACGGCTGAAATTTCGTAACCCTCTTACAATCTCCGCAGTTCTTTCAGCGCCATTCTCGATCCCTTTCATTAGGCTGGTGATTTCCTCTTTTACAAAGTCGAGTCCAATATCTTTTTTCAATAAATCTATCCCTTTTAGATGCTCTGAAATTTCATCAATACCTTTTACATGTAATTTTTCATATTCGTCAATTATTTCTATCAAGTCATTAAAATCAAGCTGAAGAGGTTTAATATTACTCTTCACGAAATTAATCGGGTTATTTATTTCGTGTGCAATCCCTGCCGTCAATTGACCCAAAGACGCCATTTTTTCTGCTTCTACTAATTGAATCTGGGCATCCTTTAAATTTTTATATGATAAGGTCACCTGATCATTGGCCTCTTGCAGCTCTTCCGTTCTCTCTGCAACTTTTCTTTCCAATACAACATTTTGCTCTTTTACCAGCCGTTCATTTTCTTTGGAAACTCTCAATGCTTCCGCTTGGGAAAGTTCATTCTCTCGGCGAAGCAGCGTGATTTTATCAGCAAGTGCGATAGACAGCAGGATAGCTTCAATAGCAGAGCCAGCATATAAGACATAAATAGTGAAATTATTGGTAGGTAGAAGATTAATATTTCTTAATACAACAATAATGAGCCCAACCAAAAATGCTGACCAAGCAAGTAAATAGTAAAGAGCAGGGCGATAACCCTTGCGATATATTGCTGCGGAAACATAAATAAGCGTAACACCGAAAACGATACCGCTAAAATTGAGAATTTGATAAGCTACAGTTTTAAAGGGAGTAAAAGAGAGGAGTATGGTAATAGTATTAATTCCAACAATGACAAGGAGAAATTTATGGATTTTAGGTAAATAAGTCGAAGTCCGAAGAAAATGAATTGCAAACGAAATAGCGGCAATTGTGGCAACACTTGTTGTCAATATAACGGCAAAATCATTTAGGTTAGGGTAGTTGGGCCACAAGTATTTAAACGACCAGCCAGATAAGGTTAAAAGGGCCGCAGCCAAGGCAAAAAGATATAAAACATAAACGAAATAACTTCTATCCCTGGTAGCGAAAAACAAAAAAAGGTTGTAAAGCAAAATAGAAATTATTACACCTAAGTAACCAGCTATAATTAGAGCCTGAGAGCTATGGGCGGCCACAATTTCCTTAAACGTCCTTAGTGACGCAGCCAACTCAATCGGGTGGGAGCTTTTAACTTTAAAATAGTAAGTACCAGTTTGGCCCGGTAATAAGTGTAATTTGAAATTATAGTCCAGGTAATCATAAGGCCGCGAATAAAAACTTTGTCCGTTTCCTGTTTCCGATAAAGAATCTAGCAGTCCTCGGTCATTAAGGTGATAAAGGGTAATTCTTGAAATATTGAAATAGTTAATGGAAAAAAAAATATCGGCGTCTTTACTCCGATTAGTTACAGAGAACCTTGACCACAAAGTTTTGTCGTTTAAAAAAAATATGGGGACATCAGAATGGCTGGCGACAAACTTGCCTTGGCACACAATATTTGTTGCATTTAAAGCGCCAGTAGAATCAACTAATACTTCTAACTTTCTACCAAAAGGTGTTTTTTCAAATTCATTTGTGAAAATAACAGGACCGCTCTTAGCAAAAAAAGGTACAAATAAAAATAAAAATGCAAGGTATGAGATGACTGTTCGGGAACCTCTTTTACTTAAATTACACATGTTATTTCTACCATAGATAAGGGATTAACTTTTTCGTTTTATTCTGATACTTTGTATAAGCACTTCCAAAAAGGCCGGTCAGCGCCTTTTCTTCGGCCTTAATCCGTATAGTATAAGCAATCATCATGACGACAATGGTAAATAGCGCTCCTATTGTACTATTTAAAAAAATAGCAATACCAACAAACGTTAGAAGTGCCCCGAGGTAACTTGGATGGCGGATAATATTATAGGGTCCTTTGGTGATTAAGGTATGGTCTTTTTGCAATTGCACAGTAGCCGTAAAGTGTCTTCCAAGTAGTTTTATCGAATAATTACGTAACACAATGCCCGACCAAATGATTATTAAACCAATAAGTGTAGCAATTTTATTTTCATTATCAGTGTCTGAGAAGTAAGCCCAGTCTACCAGAGGTACAATATTGCTTAGTAATGACATAACAATGATTAAGACGACAGAATAACGGTCTTTGCTCTTATCCTCGCCTGTTTCTTTTACTGAAAACGCCGGTTGAAACAACCAAATAGAAAAAATAGCTGCTATGATAACAATATTCTTATAATGAATAATAAGGGCAGGTCTTCCTAACAAGGGTATTACCTGGGTAATCATGGTGCTGATGATAGCCAGTTGTATCTTTTTCTTCATTTTTTTCAAATCAATAAATGAACTTTGAAGTTGGAATTTTAAATTCTTCAGGATTTGCAGAACAAATCTTCAAATCATAATGAACATCGATATAAACATTTTTGAAAGGCGATTTTTCCTGAATAACACAATTCAAATTATTTCTTAAAAACATAATTTTATCTCGTTCTCTAGGGTGTGCTTTTGATAATGTGTTACTGTCCTGCTGAAACACTGCGGTTGCTAAAAGATCTAATTTCGGATAGTAAAAAGTACCATTCTTTCCAAGAGATAAAAGCACTTCAAAGCCCAACCATTCTGTGAATCTAACTGTTGTTGGTGAACATAGTGAATATATATGGTTAACGCCAACCTGTGGAGCTATTGCAATTGCAACTCTTGTCGGAAACAAACTTCCTACCCCAAGTCCTGCAACTTCTTTAGAATTCCACAGACCAGAGAGCTCCGCTGTTCCGAATTGAGCAGAATGTTTAATCAGCTGATGTATCTTTTCGTCTAACTTCCGCGTTGCTTCTTCAATTGGTAATGAATGAATCCCATCCGCAGCTTGTAATCTCGACCCGCCATATAATTTTTCGCTATTAAGAGATTCTACTGCAACTACAAAAATGGAGGGATTAAACATCCACTCATCAGTGTTGGTAGTAATATTTTCTATACCATAAATAGATAATACCCTCTTATGTCCATGAATAAATTTTAAGCAAGTTTCAGGATCATCTATCGCTCTGAATGCTCTTATTCTTATATCTGTTATCATTCAACTGAATATGGCTTGTACAGAAGTCAGGTAACTAACTTCTTTTTGATAAAAATATTTTATACTCCAACATTTTACTTTTTCTAAGACTTAATACAGCTATGATTTTAAAAGAAGTAACTTTAAATTGAAATCGTTAAACTTCAAAATGGAAAGCAAAAATATCAAAGTATTATATATTGATGACGAATCAGATAATCTGACCTCTTTTAAAGCTACTTTTAGAAGGAACTTTAGCATTCTTACAGCAGAAAGTGGTGATGCAGCAATTAAAATACTGGAAGAAGCAACAATCCATGTGATTCTAAGCGATCAGCGGATGCCTAAAATGACGGGGATAGAGTTTTTTGAAAAAATTCAAGCTATTCATCCTGATCCTATCCGAATTTTGATTACGGGCTATACCGATATAAATGCAGTAATTGAAGCGATCAATAGAGGGCAGGTATATAAATATCTAACAAAACCTTGGGATGAAGAGGACGTAAAAATATATGTTGAAAAGGCATATGAAGTTTACAGGCTTAGAAAAGAGAATGTTGAACTTACTGACCGATTAATTGATGCAAACAAAAAGCTAGAGTTTCTGGCAAGACAAAATTTGTTATCGTAAAGGGTTTGTTTTTTTTATACTAAGATTTAATCTATGTTCATGTCGCGGCAAGATTTTTCCTATCAAAATAATTGGTAAATCATTAGGTCATTATTTTCTGTAACCTTTTGAAAATCTGGATATCCTCCCCACGGG
>JAOQAJ010000264.1 GCA_025963675.1 Segetibacter sp. | reverse complement strand
AACTACACCAATTGCACTGCCACCTTTCGCATTTATTGCAGCCGCTCGCTCATCAGCAACTTCTTTTTTCCTTCCTAAAATCGCTACTTTTCCACCAGCTTCTACAATTGCGTCAACAAAAGAGTTTCCTAAAATCCCGGTACCACCAGTTACCACAACAACCTTGTCTTGCAGACTGAACATATTATTGTCATTCATGTAATATTTATTTAAATAGTTTTAAAGTTGGAAGGTAAAGTTGGGGAACGCTTAAAAGTTCTTATCTCTATTAATAAAAAATAGAATTTTCTTCTGAAAAACTTTGATCGCTTAAGATCATAAAAACAGATAAGTTTGTTTAGAAAAGGCCGCGCTTATGAGTGTAGAAAAATAACGCCCTGTCCAATTATGATAAACCCAATTTTGCAAGCCCAAAAAGCTATGCTTCTGTCTCAGATCCAAAATGTTATAATCATCGGCTGAGGGCATATTCCAAAAAGAAAATAAAATAAAAGGAATAAAAAAGACTACAACAGCAAACAAAAAAGCTTTTTATTATTGATAAATCTTAGAACAGATGTTGCAGACATATAATGATGTAAGGCATAAAAAAAGTAATCCCTGCCAAAGGTATTGACAGGGATGAAAATAAAACGTTTTAGTCAATTAACTTACCGCACTGCCCGCCTCTATATTCTGCTCCGGGTTTAAAAAATGCAGTTTGCCAGCTGCATCCTCTGCCATTAATATCATTCCATTGCTTTCAATTCCTCTCATTTTTCGTGGGGCAAGATTTACGACCACTGTTACCTGCTTACCTACAATTTCCTCGGGTTGAAAATGCATCGCGATTCCGGAAACCACAGTTCTTGTTTCAAATCCTAGATCAATTTGCAGTTTCAAAAGCTTATCAGCCTTTTGAACTTTTTCAGCACTTACAATTGTTCCGACCCTTAAATCAATTTTTGCAAAATCATCAAAAACGATTTCAGGTTTTGTAGTTGTTACGGGTTGCCCGTCACCTATTTCCAGCTGACCACTTGTTGATTCATTTCCTTGACTGCTGGCAGCAGGCGTCTGCGAACCCGCGTCCTTGTTCTTACTTTCTTCCACTTTTTTGCTTTTAATTTTAAGTTTCTCTATTTGCTCCGCTATCTCTGCGTCTTCAATTTTTCTAAATAAGATCTGTGGTTCTCTTAAACTATATCCCACACTTAGCAACTTAGACTTACCGGCATTTTCCCAATCCAGCATTTTATCTACAACCTTCATCATGTAACACAACTTCTTAGCAGTAAAAGGCAAAAAAGGGTTAATCAGGATTGCAAGATTTGCGGTTAACTGCAAACAAACATGCAGGCAATTATCGATTTGCATTTGTGCTGCTGTCGTCGGTTGTCCTTCGTCTGTCGTCTGCTTCGCAACAATCCATGGTTGCTTATCCTGCATGTAACGGTTACCTTTTCTTGAAAGATCTATTACCTCAAACAATGCTTCCCTGAACTTAAAAGTTTCTATCAGGTTTTCAATGGTTGATTTTGCAGTTGCTATTTCAAAAAACATTTTGCGATCGCCATCATCCAAAATTTCTGAATGCAAAGGAGGCACCTTCCCTTTGCAGAGTTTGTGCATTAATACGAAAGCGCGGTTTACAAAATTCCCAAAAATGTTTCCAAGCTCACTGTTGCCAGCGTCCTGAAAACCCTTCCAGGTAAATTCGCTGTCTTTTGTTTCCGGTGAAATAGTAGTGAGGTAATAGCGCAATACATCGGCCATGCTCTCACCGCCATTTTCCTTCTTAATCCAGTCGTCTATATATTCATCCATTTCAATGCTCCAACCGCGGCTCGTGCTCATCTTATCACCTTCCAGGTTCATAAACTCATTGGCAGGCACGTTGGTCGGCAATACGTTTCCGTGCAACTTTAACATCACCGGAAAAATAATGCTGTGAAAAACAATGTTGTCTTTGCCTATAAAATGAACAAGGCTGGTTTCTTTATCGTACCAATAAGGCTCCCACTGTTTGCCGTTGTCGATTGCCCATTGCTTGGTAGCACTGATGTACCCGATAGGTGCATCAAACCAAACATACAATACTTTACCTGCTGCATCTGCCAGCGGAACCTTAATACCCCAGTCCAGGTCACGGGTTACAGCGCGAGGCTGCAAGCCGGCATCCAACCAGCTTTTGCATTGCCCTAATACATTTGTTTTCCAGTCATCTTTATGTTCCTGCAAGATCCATTCACGAAGAAAATCTTCATGTTTATTCAAAGGAAGATACCAGTGTGTAGTTGTTTTTTTAATTGGAGCATTTCCACTTAAAGTACTGCGTGGATTAATCAATAGCTCAGGACTTAAAGAAGTTCCGCATTTCTCGCATTGGTCGCCAAATGCGTTGTTATGGGCACACACCGGGCAGGTGCCAACAATGTATCGGTCCGCCAAAAACGATTTGGCTTCCTCATCGTAGAACTGTTCTGTTTCCTGTTGTTCGAGCTCGCCTCTTTCGTTCAAAGCTGTAAAAAACTCCTGCGCTGTCTCATGGTGTATCTCAGCAGAAGTACGATGATAGATATCAAAACTAATTCCCAGGTCCTTAAAATTGCGCTTGATTATTTCGTGGTATTTGTCAACAATTGCCTGGGGCGTCGTTCCCTCTTTCATCGCTTGTATAGTAATCGCAGCCCCATGTTCATCGCTACCACCAACATAAACAACGTCTCTTTTTTGCGCTCTTAAATATCTTACATATATATCTGCGGGTATATAAGCGCCGGCAAGATGGCCAACATGTTTTAATCCGTTTGCATAAGGCAAAGCAGAGGTAATCAAATATCTTTTAGGTAAATTCATTTTGTGTTCCGGCTTTTAGTCATTGATCATCATTGTTGCGTCGCACACTTGAACATTTAGAAAAACGTCAGCAAGTACAACAATACAAACGGCAACAAAAATAACTAATAAGCCTGTAAGGGGGAAATGAAGTTGGATTGAAGTTTTGCAAGCAATTTCCAGAAGATGCCAAAAGTACAAAATCCGGAAAAGTGTGGTTTGACAGTTAGAAAGGCAAGCGGATCAAACTTATTAAATCGGCATTTGTTGTATTATTGCCCCCATGACAACTACTCCCCCATATCTTAAAAAAGGTGATACTATTGGCCTCGTATGTCCTGCAGGTTATATGCCGGTTGAGAAAATACAGACGTGCATATCGGTGTTGATGGAATGGGGCTACAGGGTAAAAGCAGGAAATACCATCGGAAGCCAATACAACTATTTCTCGGGAACTGACGAACAACGGCTGGAAGATTTACAACAAATGCTCGATGACGATACTGTAAAGGCCATCTTGTGTGCAAGAGGTGGTTATGGTGTTGGTAGAATTATCGATTGCCTGAATTTCAAGAGATTCAAAAAAAATCCTAAATGGATCATTGGGTTTAGCGACATAACTGTTTTACATTCTCATATTTATAATCGGTTTAAAATTGCTTCACTTCACGCTCCAATGGCGGCAGCCTTTAATGATGAAGAATACAAAAATGATTATGTACAATCGTTGAAGCAAGCGCTGGAAGGGAAGCGGAGTAACTATGTCTGTGAGATAAATGCTTACAATAAGTTGGGGACTGCCGGAGGGAAGTTGGTGGGAGGTAATTTATCCCTGATTAGTCATCTGGTTGGAACCCCATCTGATATAAACACCATCGATAAAATTCTTTTTATAGAAGATGTTGGAGAATATATTTACAATACAGACAGAATGCTTTACCAGTTGAAACGAAGTGGTAAATTTGATAAACTTAAAGGCTTGATTATAGGAGGATTTACCGAGGCAAAAGATACTACAATACCTTTTGGAAAAGGGATTTACGAAGTGATCTATGATGTTGTAAAAGATTACAATTACCCAACCTGCTTCCAGTTTCCGGTAGGACACTGCAGAGAAAATTATGCTTTGAAAGTTGGTGTGGATTACGAGTTAAAAGTGGGAAAGAAAAAAGTTAGTTTAAAGGAAATCTAACAAACGATAACTGTTTTACCTGAACGTCAGAAACTAAATGAAGCTTTTACACTTTTTACATTGATACTTGCAAAAAATTTAAAAGATCTCGAAGAAAAACCAGCTATTAAAGCCAAATGGCTTTTTCTCTTACTTCTGATCGCCTTTGTTCCGCAATTGCTCTATAGCTGGAAAATAGTTCACAATAGCATAATGACTGATTTTTACAGCAGGTTCCTAAGTACCGGCTTACTTCTTCAAAACAAATCACCTTATTTTTCTAATGACTTTTACACTGAGTCTAATAATTTATTTAAACCTGTAAATGGTGTAACTGCTACACCCTTCGCGTTATGGTTACAAATTCCGCTGGCAAAAATGGGTTATTGCGATGCGAAAATAACCTGGTGGATTATCGAAGAGATCTTATTGTTCGGAACTACTTTTTTACCTGTCTTACCCCCAAAAAATTTATAAAGCAGATCATTACAATTTTGGTTGCCCTTACATTCTTTTGCTACAGCAGAAACTGGTGGATACATCTTTCCAGCGGTCAATACTATATTGTTTTCGGTTTCATTTTTTCAATAACTACTTATTATTATAAAAAAATTAGCCGGTTACCATTGTTACTTTTTCCCTTATCAACTTTACTACGTCCATTTTTTGTTTTAGCTACTATCCCTTTCTTACTTAGAAATTTCAGGTCTAAAGTTAAATGGCTTGTTACAGGTTTTGCTTTTGCTTTGATAACACTTCTTATTTCAGACACTTACAAACTAATGCCTGAATATAACAATGCCATGAAAGTTTATTCGTCGGAAATTACCGGCTGGGCAAATGAAAACACAAAAAAATCAATAATCGGCAATAGTGTAAATGAGATCTGTACAGGGCAACACGTTAGTTTTAAAAACTTCAATGCAGCTTCTCTTTTTTCACTTCAACATTATTTAAAACTTGTCGGAATCTCACTTACTTCTCCTTTAATTTTTACTAGCTTACTTTTTCTCTTTTTATGCGTTGTTCTAATTCCGCTTCGGAAACAAATATTATCGCGTGATGAAAATATTGTAATTGCATCTTTTCTAATTTATATGTTTGCCGAGTTGTTTACACCCGCCAATCGCAATCCCTATAATGTTATTCAATACCTGGGAATTGTAGGTCTTTCCTTTGATAAGGCTAACTATAAGATCATTGCTCTCATGGCTATAGGTTTGGCCTTGAACCATAGTTTCCCGATTACCTTTAAATATCAACGAGAACTTGGAGAAGGAATTTTTTTAGTGGGAATTTACTTGACTCTTTTTAATAAAAAGATCGTATCGAAAACAGTCGGTCTACATGAACCATAAGGCAACATCAAATCTTTCATCCCGCAAATTGTGCTGAGATAGAAATAATTGTAAAAGTGAGTGACACAACAATGATGCTATGGAAAACTCCGGATAGAAACCAAAAGAAAAGTTCTAAAGCTTTATGGAAACTTCTTAAAGACCGTATATCTTAACACCACTTCAATTAAAAGCAGTCCGAAAGCAATTAACAACCATGGTAGAAACTCTTCAGTAAAACGATCATAAGAAGTCACTTTGATTTTTGTTTTTTCAAGCTTATTTATACTTCCATAAACGTTTTTCAGCGCCTCCTGGTCTGCAGCATGAAAATATTTTCCCCCTGTCTCGGCAGCAATATTTTTTAGCAGCCCCTCATTAAATTCAAGCTTTTTACGATTGTTCATATTGCCATACGGTGTTTGCACTTGTTCGTCAACTTCCTTTTCTGAACCAACACCGATTGTATATACCTTAATTCCGTAAAGCTTTGCCATTTCCTTAGCAATATCCGGTGGAATTAGGCCGCCAAAATCAACACCGTCAGTTAGTAAAATAACAATCTTGCTTTTCGTTTTTTGATCTTTTAACCGGTCAACGCTTGTCGCAAGACCAGAGCCAATAGAAGTTCCTTCCTCCTCAAGATAGCCGCTATGGATATTGGCAATTTGAGATAGTATAGTTGTTTTATCGGTAGTGATCGGGCAGAGCGTAAAGCTTTGCCTGCTAAAAATAACCACCCCGATTCGATCACCTGTGCGGTCATTTACAAATGCCTGGGCCACCTCTTTCGAAGCCTCTAACCTGTTAGGTGTAAAATCCTTTTCGGTCATACTTCCACTGATATCGAAACACAGCACGATGTCGATTCCCTCACCTTCGGTTTGCTGCTCGCTAAACTTATGTTGTGGCCGCGCCAAAGCAACGATCAGGCAAGCCAAAGCGAGACAACGTAAAACAAAAGGAAAGTTTTGAAGCCATGTTTTTGAACTGCGAATGTCAGAAAGAAAATGTGTTGTAGTAACCAACATCGAACCCTGGCGCTTTTTTATATTACTTACATACCAGATCGCCAGAATCGGAATGATGAAAAGCAAACTCAAGGCTTCGGGATTGTGAAATGTAATATTTTGAAACCACTGGTACAGCATCAGGCCTTAACGGGTTGATAATTTGAATGAATAGTTGAATCTAAAAGCGAAACATTTTGCAGCATATTTTTAATTACTTCAACTGAAGTTTCGTTGTCTCTTGCATGCGGTAAATATTTGGCAAACTTTACAGTGTCTGCCAGACGAAGTACCTGGTAAAAAGAAGTTTTTGTTTGATTGTCCACCGACAGCGGTTGCAGCGTCATCATCCATTCGTCCGTTGTCTGCTGTAACGAATGCTGTTGCAGTTGACGATAAAAAAAAGTTCTGCTGATATCTGTCAACGCCGAATAATACCTTTTTACTTCAGCCGGAGTATTGAGGGTTTGGCCTTTCAACTTGTTCAATTCCCCGACGGCCCAATCTAATGGAGAAAGACTTCCCTTTACAGGCCGGCTTTCGACTATTACTTTCCTCTTTTTTATAAATAGCGAATAAAGCATTACTAAAGAAAGGAGGGTGACAGCAGCAATAATTCCCACTATCATCCAGTCATTTTCCTGCTTTACTTCTTCTATGTCTTTAATGTCGTTATAATCCTCCATCTTCGAAACATCAACCGGCAAGACGTCAATAGCAATTGGCGGAGTAGGCTGCGATAAACCGGGAAGGAATAAAGATGGAAATTCCCACCTTCCACTATCGAACGAGGTTATTGTAATTATCTGGTAATAGTTAGTAGTACTGCCATTTAAAACGGTATCGATTTTGCCCCTGTTTACAATCTCAAAATGATTAAGACTATCAGGAAAGTTGAACCACGTCATTCCGGCCCGGGCGCCTTGCAGGGCAAGTTTTAACCGGATCTGTTCACCTATAAATATTTTATCTCTGTCAACTCCAGCTTTAACTGTCTGCGAAAACAGGTTTGAGGTAACAGATGATAACACCAGTAAAAAAATAAAGCCGATATATAATTTCCCTTTGTTCACTATGCCCTTCTGATAAAAAATTGTTGTAAAAGTTTTACATAATCCTGTCCTGTTGTAACCTGCATTAAGTCAGCTCCGGCTTTTCTAAACGAACTTTTTGCATCCTCTAATACCTTCTGAAACTGTTGCGAATATTTATACCTGGTATAAGGATCGTTGGTATT
>JAOQAJ010000392.1 GCA_025963675.1 Segetibacter sp. | reverse complement strand
GCGGCTGTGTACGGGCCTATTCCCTTGAGTTTTAATAAGTTTTCATACATTTCCGGAAATAGTCCTCCAAGATTATTCAAAACATGACGGGCGGAAAAAAGAAGGTTTTTGCAGCGTGAATAGTAGCCAAGCCCTTCCCAAACCTTGAAAACCGCTTCATCCGGAGCTTCTGCTAAGCTTTTCAAGGTCGGAAAAACCTTAATAAAATTATTATAATACGCAAGTCCCTGCATTACACGGGTTTGTTGCAGAATAATTTCGCTGATCCAAATTTTGTAGGGGTCTTTTTCCCCTTTCCATGGCATGATTCTTTTATTTCCCTCTAAGTGCCAATCGATTATGTTCCTGGTAAAATATTTTTTCATGTTTCACCTCGAATATAATAAACAGGATGAATCGGCGGAGAGAAATAAAAAAGCCGGGCGCTTGATTATCTAACTTTCTTTGATAACCAAGGCTTTATAAAAAATTAAAAATTAAGGGTTTTAAAAAATAACGATTACTCAACAACAGCGAAAAAAGTAGTTGAGTATAAAAGATAAAATAACTACCCAATGAGAAAGTCAGACTTAATAAATCAAATTTCAGAGAAAACGGGCATACCTAAAGTTGATGTATTAGTGACATTAGAGACTATGTTCAAAGAAGTAAAAGATAGTCTTTCGCAAGGGGAAAATATTTACATACGTGGCTTTGGAAGTTTTATAACCAAAAAGAGGGCGGCCAAAATCGGCAGGAACATTAAACGAAATATAGCTGTTGAAATACCGGAGCATTTCATTCCTGCATTCAAGCCCGCAAAGGAGTTTGTAAGTGAGGTGAAAAGCAAAAGAAAACACGAAGATGATGCTGTATCATAATTTTTAGTTTTATCGATTTAATACTACTTTATCTGCTTTTAACTAAACTACTGATTGTACACCCGCCGATTCATTTACTTTTGCCGGCATAATCAGTAATTGTGAAGAAACAACAACTTTTTTTGGTCGGTGGCGGTGTTTTATTATTTATCCTGCTATTTTTCTTCGGTAATACGATACCACCAAAAAAGCCAGCTCCTGTTGCTGCAAATACTCCCCACGAACAAAAAACTATTGAGTCTGAGAAGTTGCTAACACATGCTAAGGAAAGGTTGACTCCACAACAATTAGAAAAGGTTACTTCACTGGAAAATAGTGTCAAAAGAGGAGATGTAAAAAATCAACAACTTGTTGTTTATAAAACGCTCGCCAGCTTCTGGCGAGACAGTGTAAGATTGTTTGAGCCCTATGCATATTATACTTCCGAAGCCGCTAAGTTGGAAAATTCTGAAAAAAGCCTCACCTTTGCAGCCCATTTGTTATTGACTAACCTGAAAACGGAGTCAGATTTACCAATGCAGAATTGGTTAGCGACAAATGCAAAAGATCTTTTTCAGAGAGCGATTCAGTTAAATCCTAAAAACGACAGTAGTAAAGTAGGCCTTGGCGCTTGCTACATTTTTGGTAGCATATCAGAAAACCCTATGGAAGGTATTAGCCTGATAAGGGAAGTCGTACAACGGGATCCAAACAACTTATTTGCACATTTGATATTAGGGATGGGAGGTGTCAGAAGCGGGCAGTTTGACAAAGCAATTGAACATTTTAAGTTAATTGCCGACAAGCAACCAGACAATATGGAAGCTGTATTGAACCTGGCGGAGACCTACGATCAGAAAGGGGATAAGCAGAACGCAGTTAAGTGGTATAACGTAGTTAAGGAAAAAATACCTAACCCTGAAGCGCAAAAAGAACTGGAGACCAGAATTAAAGCATTACAATAACCGGAATTATAAACTAAAATTATTATATCATGCCTTGCGGAAAGAAAAGAAAGCGTCATAAAATTGCGACGCATAAGCGTAAAAAGAGACTAAGAAAAAATCGTCATAAGAAGAAGAAGTAATTTTATCTTCTCATCCTGTCATCATTCGCAATGCCGGAGATTAGTACATATTCTCCGGCATTTGCAACTTTCAACTTGTCTGCCAACTACCTGTTTTGCAACTTTTACTTTTACCTTATCAAATTTAAAAAAAGTGGCAGGATGAAATCGTGTTGGTCAACGCGGTGATGAGTGGTATGCTCCTGATGGAGAACTTGTGAATTTTTTAAAAGTTGCAATTTTGAACAAAGAATTAATAATAAATTCTACTCCCCAGGGGGTGGAAATAGCTTTACTTGAAGACAAAAAGCTGGTAGAACTGCACAACGACAAGACTGACTCTAGTTTTGGCGTTGGCGATCTATACCTTGGAAAAGTTAAAAAGTTAATCCCAGGATTAAACGCAGCATTTATTGATGTCGGTTTTGAAAAAGATGCTTTCCTTCATTACACAGATTTAAGTCCTTTTGCCCGTTCCATATTGAAGTTTACTCAAATGAGTGTGGCAGATAAATCTGAAAATGGATTGGATTTTACAAAGTTTGAAGTAGAACCTGAAATTTTAAAAACAGGTAAAATCAATGAGGTTTTAAGTGGAAAGCCAAACGTGTTGGTTCAAATCTTAAAAGAACCTATTGCAGCAAAAGGACCACGTCTCAGTTGCGAAATTTCTTTGCCGGGCCGTTTTGTCGTACTTACTCCTTTCAATGATATTGTTGCAGTTTCTAAAAAAATACATAGCGCCGACGAGCGTAAACGGCTGCAAAAGATCATAGAAGCGATCAAACAGAAGAATTTCGGAGTAATTGTTAGAACGGCTGCCGAAGGAAAAAACACTGCAGAATTACACGAGGATCTTACCGCATTAATTAATACCTGGAAAAGCATACAAAAAAATCTTAAAGGCGCCGAAGCTCCTGCAAAAATCTTGAGCGAGCAGACTAAGGCAACAAGTATGTTGAGAGATCTTCTGACAGAGGACTTCAACAAGATTATTGTAAACGATAAGGGTATTTACCAGGATACCAAAAATTACATTCAGAAAATTGCGCCTGAGAAAGCTGAGATTGTCGGAATGTATCAAAACGGCACTTCGATCTTTGATCATTACGGTATTACCAAACAGGTTAAAAGTGCTTTCGGTAAAACTGTAAATCTTCCCAGTGGTGCATATTTGATTATCGAGCATACAGAGGCTTTGCACGTAATTGATGTTAACAGTGGTTACAAAAGCGTTAGCAATAACCAGGAAGAAAACGCAGTACAGACAAATATGGAGGCAGCTGAAGAAATTGCCCGCCAGTTAAGACTGCGAGATATTGGTGGAATTATAGTTGTCGACTTTATAGACATGAAGCTGCCCGACAATAAAAAAAAGTTGCAGGATGCGATGGACGGCTTTATGAGAACTGATAGAGCCAGACATGCAGTGCTCCCGATCTCCAAGTTTGGGTTGATGCAAATTACCCGGCAACGAATGAGGCCTGAAGTAAACATCAATACATCTGAAGTTTGCCCTTCTTGCAACGGTACTGGTAAGGTCGCCTCTACTATCTTATTAGTTGACGAGATTGAAAAGAAACTTTTATACCTGGTTACGCACCAGCACAAAAATCTTACACTATTTGTCAATCCAATTCTTCATTCTCATTTGACAAAGGGTTGGTTCTTTAGCTCGATTAAGCATAAGTGGAATAAGAAGTTTAAGACTAAAATAAATGTTTTACCCAACAACAATTATTCACTCATCGAGTTTCATTTTTTTGATCAGAACGAAGAAGAAATAAAAATTTAGAAAGCCCGGCAATTAGCCGGGTTTTTTTATGAACAAGAATCGGTTAAAATTGTAATATTAAGGCGAACTTCCTTTGGTCTTTTAACGCTAAAGATTTTTAAATGCCTGATATTTCAAACCCTCTTATTTTTCTCGCAGCCACGTTCGTGATGTTTTTGGTAGTTGTAGGAAGATATTTTTTAATTGCGGGCTTGTTCCAATTTTGGTTTCATCGTTTTCGTTTTAAAAAATGGGAAAGCCGGAGTTTAGGCAAGAAAAAGACCGACAGAATTCAATTTATCAGGGAGGTTAAATGGTCTATGATTACTTCGCTGCTTTTTGCGCTTGCGGCATCTTTCACTGCTATTTTATGGCAAAAGGGTTATACAAAGTTGTATGACGACCTTAACCAGTATCCTTTGTGGTATTTACCCGTTAGCCTTTTAATTTCCATGCTCATACACGAGACCTATTATTATTGGCTTCACAGGTGGATGCACCAGCCAAAGGTTTTTAAATTGCTCCACAAGGTTCACCATGACAGCAACACAACAAGTGCCTGGACAGCCTTCTCATTTCACCCGCTCGAAGGTTTGTTGCAGGCGATCATTTTGCCGCTGACAATAATGGTATTTCCAATGCATATTTATGTGCTTTTGTTTCAATTGACGCTAATGACTTTTAGCAGTGTGATAAATCATCTCGAGATCGAAACTTATCCTGCTAATTTTCATCGCCATCTAATAGGGAAGTGGTTGATTGGTGCAACTCACCATTCTATGCACCATAAACAGTTTAAGTACAACTTCGGTCTGTATTTTACTTTTTGGGACAAGTGGAAACGAACTGAAAGCCCAGGATTTAATGATTTGTTCGAGGAAAAAACAAAGAGAGTACCAGCGGAATCAGACCAAACGATAAATACTGCTATATAAATCTAGTTAATTTAGCTTTCGCTTAAACGGAAGTTTTAATTGCAAAAACTGAGAAAAGTGAAATCTAAGACCTGGCGATGAACGTACTGCGTCGCAACAATGATGAGTAAAGAACCCTATGCTGGTGACATAAAAAATAAGAAAGAGTATTTTTTCAAGGTTTTTTTGTTTTTCAGCAATTAGCAATTGTGGGGCATTGTTGCGACGCTCCATTCAACTGTATTACGCTCTTCAGCTTAGCCCGCGTTGCGTTAATCCCTGTCTCTGCTACCACCGAGAAATATCAGGATATATTGTATCAGGGTTACAAGCGACGCGATAGCTGCTACCACATAAGTCATAGCCGCCCACTTCAATGCGTCTTTTGCTTTTGCATGTTGCTCGCCCACAGTTATGTTGGTAGTATTTAGCCATGCAAGAGCACGTCTGCTTGCATCCAACTCAACGGGCAATGTAACAAATGAAAACAGTGTGGTCAGCGCAAACAACGCAATACCCGCCAGCAGCAATCCGGGAAATATTTGGATCATAAGAATTCCGGCCAATAAGATCCATTGAACAATATTGCTGCTAAACTGAACGACCGGAACCAATGAACTACGCAAAGTCAGCCATTGATAAGAGCGTGCATGTTGAACTGCATGTCCACACTCATGTGCTGCCACTGCTGCAGCCGCGATACTTTGTCCGCTATAAACTTCTGCGCTCAGGTTAACAGTTTTATTTGTAGGATCGTAATGGTCGGTCAAATGACCCTCAACCGAAATAACCTGTACATCATAAATGCCATTATCTCTCAGCATCTTTTGAGCTATTTCGCGTCCCGACATACCGTTTCTCAGTGCCATTTGGCTATAAGTGGCAAACTTGCTCTTTAAGGTATAAGAAACAAGAAAACTTATTCCAACGAAAATTAGTGATACTAAAAATATTGAAGACATGTTTATTAATCTTTTTTAATACTTGTACAAAATGCCTTCCAGATAATTAATACGTGCTGGGTATACTCGGATTAGTAAATTAAGAAGACAAAAAGGCGCATTTAGAAGTTTGAAGGGACAAACTGTCGGGCATAATTTGAAAAAAGGTCTTTTTTGGCTATTTTACCGTCCGATATTGCGATAAAAGTTATTCACAGGGATAAAAATTATTTTTGAAATGTGGGGCATATTTGTAATTTAGTGGCAGAATTTAATGGGTTAGTAAGTAACGGGGTTGGCATTCTTGCTGACCCTTTTTGATTCTAGATCTATAGATTACTGTTTAAATCTCTTGTTCCCGAAAACACCTTCTTTAAAATTATCTTTACCGCATGAGTAAAGTAAAGACTGCATATTTCTGCAGTAATTGTGGTTATGAAAGTACAAAATGGTTAGGCAAATGTCCGTCTTGTAATTCGTGGAATACGTTTGTTGAAGAGGTCATAACAAAAGGGACTGAAAAAAATGATAATGGTTGGAAAGATTATAACGCTGATAAGCGTAACACAAAAACAATCTTATTAAATCAGGTAAGTGCTACTGAAGAAGATAGAATCTTAACAGCAGACGGTGAACTGAACCGGGTACTTGGCGGGGGCATTGTAGCAGGCAGTATCGTACTGGTAGCAGGTGAGCCGGGTATCGGTAAAAGTACCTTGTTCTTACAAGTCGGTTTGCATTTGCAGGGAGTAAGCACATTATATATCAGTGGTGAAGAAAGCGAGCAACAAATAAAAATGCGTGCTGACAGGTTGAAAGCCTCCAACCAGGATTTTTATCTTTTGACAGAAACGGCAACAGATGTTCTTTTTAAAGAGATAAAAAAATTAAGGCCTCAATTGGTGATTGTTGACTCTATTCAAACACTGCATTCAAACTTTATTGAATCTTCTCCGGGTAGTGTCTCACAAATAAGGGAATGTGCAGCCGAGTTTCAAAGGTTTGCGAAAGAAACCAACACGCCTGTATTTTTGATTGGTCACATAACAAAAGACGGAGCCATTGCGGGGCCAAAGATTTTGGAACATATGGTCGATACTGTTCTGCAGTTTGAAGGCGATCGCCATTATGCTTACCGGATACTTCGAACTATAAAAAACCGGTTTGGAAGTACGGCAGAACTAGGAATTTATGAAATGTCCGGAGATGGAATGCGGAGTGTAACTAATCCATCTGAAATACTCATTACGCAAAAAGAAGAACAACTAAGTGGAAGTGCCATTGCAGCAACACTTGAAGGAATGCGTCCATTACTGATAGAAGTGCAGGCGTTGGTAACTCAAAGCGTGTATGGAACACCACAGCGAACCGTGAGTGGTTTTGATCTTAGACGATTACAATTATTATTAGCGGTTCTTGAAAAAAGAGGCGGATTTCACTTTGGGGTAAAAGATGTGTTTGTAAATATTGCAGGTGGTTTAAAAGTTGAAGATCCTTCGATTGACCTATCGGTCATTTGTGCACTACTTAGCAGTTTTGAAGATATACCTCTTCCTCAAAAAGTTTGTTTTGCCGGCGAGGTAGGACTAAACGGTGAGATCAGGGCAGTAAACAGAATAGAACAAAGAATTGCCGAAGCTGAAAAGCTGGGTTTTGAAAAGATCGTTGTGTCGAAATATAATAAGAAAGGGTTTGACAAAGAGAAAGCGGGGATACAAATAGTGCCGGTCGGCCAGGTGCAGGAAGTGTATCAATTGTTCTTTTAATCACCGTTTTTTCTATTTCTATTAATTGATGGAAACATTTGCTTAAATTGTTATAAGTAAATGTTTCCAATGACATCAGTTCAATCTTCTTTTACTGACTTTATTCATCTCTTCTTTCCGCATGTTTGTGCCGGCTGTGGTACCGATGTACTGAATATAAATCATCAACTTTGTTTACGTTGTATTGCCGATTTACCATTTACTAACTTTTTTGATCAACCTGGTAATCCGGTCGAGAAGAAATTTTACGGCAGAATGGATGTAGAGCATGCAGGCTCTGGCTATTTTTTTACAAAAGACTCTTTGATTGAATCACTAATTTATGAGCTAAAATACAAGGGGAATAAATCGATAGGATTTTACATGGGGGAGATGTTAGGGCATTTATTGATCAACGAGCGGTTTAATGATGTCGACATTATCGTCCCACTTCCGCTAAATGCAATGCGACTAAAGAAACGAGGTTACAACCAGGCAAATATTTTATCCGAAGGAATTGGGCTGGTTTGGAGCAGACCTATAATAACGACCGCAGTAATAAGAAAAGTAAATACCGAAACGCAAACACATAGGGGAAGAATAACCAGGTGGGAAAATATGGATGGAGTATTTGAAGTAGCTAATGCTTCTGAGTTAGAAGACAAGCATGTTTTACTTGTCGATGATGTTGTTACAACAGGAGCTTCTCTCGAAGCTTGCGGAGCTGAAATTTTGAAAATTCCCGGTACGAAACTTAGCATCGCAACTTTAGCTTATACCATTTAAGCCATTTAAATTACTTTTGAAAGAATGAAACACCTGGTAAAAGCTTGTGCCTTTATTTTATTTCTCGCTTTTGCAATTTCCTGCCGCAAAACTTCTTTTATCAATAGCCCTGATGCTTCAGTAAGTTTTTCGTCTGACACTTTACACTTCGACACTGTATTTACAACAACAGGCTCAGTTACCCAATCTTTCAAAATCTTCAATCAAAACAATCAAAAGCTCAGGCTGTCCAATGTAAAGCTCATGGGAGGTACAACTTCAGCTTTCAAACTAAATGTTGACGGCACTGCAGGAACCGGCTTCAGTGATATTGAAATTGAACCAAATGATAGTGTCTATCTTTTTGTTTCGGTTTCCATTAATCCGAATACATCTAATCTGCCCTTCATAGTCAGCGATAGCATTTCGGTCAATTATAATGGCAATAATCGTTTTGTACAATTGCAGGCTTTCGGCCAAAATGCAAACTTTTTACGGAACAGGCGAATAACAAAAGACAGCACCTGGCAAAGCAGTTTGCCTTTTGTTATTCTGGACGGCGTCACTGTCGATAGTGGGGCTACATTGACTTTACAAAGAGGCTGCAAGATTTATTCGCATGCAAATGCTCCTTTTGTTGTTAACGGAAGTTTGAAAGTTAACGGCGGAGCACCAGAAAATGACCGGGTAGTATTTCAAGGCGATCGCCTTGATCCTGACTATCGTGACTATCCTGCAGCCTGGCCAGGCATTTATTTCTCGGAGTCGAGCACCAATAATGTATTGAATTACGCTGTTATAAAAAATGCTTACCAGGGAATAGTTACGGTATTAGGTATCAGCTCAATTCCTAAAATCACCTTAAATCAATGCATTATCGATAATGCTTATGAAGCTGGAATAATTAGCGTTGCAAGTAGTATAAAGGCGACCAATTGTTTGATTAGCAATTGCGGAAACAATTTATCTCTTTCCGGCGGCGGTATTTATTCCTTTACTCATTGTACGGTTGCAACTTATGGCAACGTTTTTATTACGCATAAAAATCCTGTCTTATATCTTAGTAATGCTTACCAAAATCAAATCGGACCTTTATTAGATGCACGTTTTACCAATTGCATTTTTTATGGTGAAGGTGGAGTTGCTGAAAACGAAGTAGTGGTTGATAAAAAGGGTACGCCGACAGCAGATCAATTTAAAGTGAAATTTGAAAATGTGTTGTATAAGAACAAAACAGATGATGCTGATATCTATTTTGTAAAAGGTTTAAAAACTCAACAGCCACGATTTGATAGCATAGATGCCGGAAGGAGAACGTTCAACTTTCGTCTTCAGTCTGGTTCTCCAGCCAGAGATGCGGGAGTGACTACAACCGGGGTAACGATTGATCTTGATGGAAAGTTACGTGACGCAAAGCCCGACATCGGCTGTTTTGAATATTAACTTAAGTTGTTCGCTTTAATTAAACTTAATTGCATCTTCTTTGTTCTAAAGTCTTAAACCTGTAAAATGAAAAAATTTCTTCTATTTGCAATCATATTAGTTGCCGCCACTTCAGTCATAGCAAAAGATAAAAAATTGAAACCGCATCCTAAGAACATTTATTCATTCAAAGTTCCCTCCATCGAAGGCGGTACTATAGACTTTAAAAAGTATAAGGGTAAGAAAATTTTAGTAGTTAATACAGCAAGCAAATGTGGATATACCCCGCAGTACGAAGGCCTTGAGAAATTATACAAAGAAAACAAGGATAAATTGGTAATCGTAGGTTTCCCGGCAAACAACTTTGGCGGGCAGGAACCTGGAAGTGACGAAGAGATTCAACAGTTTTGTAAAGTTAGATATGGTGTTACATTTCCATTAGCTAGTAAAGTTGAGGTTGTCGGCGACAAAACCCACCCTTTATTTAAATGGTTAACAACCAAAGAAGAGAACGGCGTTTTAGATGCCAAAGTAAAATGGAACTTCACCAAATTCCTTTTAGATGAAAATGGAAAACTCCTTGCTTCCTTTGAAAGCAAAGTGACCCCGCAATCCGAAGAAATTCTAAAATATCTTAAATAATTAAAAAGGCCTCGAAAGAGGCCTTTTTAATTATTTGTTTTTCTGCTTAGTGCCTCATCTGAGGCATTTTTTTGTTTATACCTACCTTCAGAAAGGTGGATCTTTTTGTAAAATCGTTTTTTAAGAAGTATTTTGAATCGGGATATGGTGAAAATTTTATCCTTATTATTGTTAAAACAATAATACATGAAAAAACTTTGTTTAGTCCTTCTATTGTTGGCGGTAATATTTACAATTAACGCACAAGCTCCACAACTTCAGTGGTCAAAAAAAATAACTCCATTTACTTACGATACTTACGGACAGGTTGTATATGATATCGCAAGAGTGAATAATGGAGGGTACATACTGGCTGGAAGTGATACACTTTACTATTTGGATAAGTATAAATTTTTAAATAAGGAATATGGTGAAAGGCCCTTGATCTCCAGAACTGATAACCAGGGAAATGTTATTTGGAGCAAAACTTCCCAACCCTATTACTACAACGGTTTTTACACTTCGGTAATAGCCTCAGCAAATGGGGACTTTGTTGCAGCAGGGTATGGCCACAATTATATTTACTCGAGTAATCAAAATGTTGATGATTTGGTTGTGACAAAGTATAAAAACGATGGAACTTTAAGTTGGAGCAAGCCTTTTGGCGGAAGTAACCTGGAGTATGCGCAGGGTATAACACAAACGAAAGATGGCAATTACGCTTTGGCAGGTTATACAAATTCAAATGACGGCAGCGTTTCTGGAAATCATGGAACGAATACATATGACTTTTGGGTTATTAAATTAGATACAGCCGGAACTTTGCTTTGGCAAAAGTGTTTTGGTGGTTCCGGTGATGAGAAAGCATATTCGATTCAACAGACAACAGATGGAGGTTATGTTGTAGCGGGTAAGGATAGTTCGAATGATGGAAATATTACTAATTATAAAGGCGCTAGTGATGGTTGGGTAATTAAGTTGGATGCCAGCGGAAATTTGCAATGGCAAAAAAGTATTGGCGGTTCGCGAACCGATGCTTTCAAGTCTGTTTTACAAACTAGCGATGGTGGTTACTTATTAACCGGTTATACTTATTCTAATGATAATGATGTTAGTGGCAATCATGGTGATGCAGATGTATGGGTAGTAAAACTTGATGCTAGCGGGAACCTGGCGTGGCAAAAATGTTTTGGAGGTTCAAGTGAAGAATATGCGTCACAAATAGAAGGAACAGTTGATAACGCCTTTTTAATATCGGCACACACCCTATCAAATAATGGAAATGTTAGTGGACTAAGTGGTGGCTCCGACTTATGGTTAATAAAGATAGATGAAGCGGGAAATTTGTTGTGGCAAAAGACCATCGGCGGGGCAAAAGATGAATTTGGTATGACAGTAACAGCAGTGGGGGAAAATGAATTTTTAGTAGGAGGAGTTGAACAAATAAATTCTGGATTCTACGGTGATCCCAGCGATATAGTATTATATGACCTGGGTAACTATAATACTATAAAAGGGACCGTCTTTTTAGATGATAACAAGAATGGAATAAAAGATGGCAACGAACCCTTGTACAGTAATGTTACAGTTAAAAGCACAAAGCAAGATGATGTAAGGATTGCCCTTCCTACCAACGGCATTTTTCAATTGTCTGTAGATTCTGGTAGTTATCAAACGTCTGTTATTGTTAACAAGCCATACTATCAAGCACTCCCATCTTCTTATAATTCTTCGTTTTCTAACTACTTCAATAGTGATTCTATTTCTTTCGCGATTCAACCGATCGGTGGCAAGCGGGATCTATCAATCAATCTTCTTGCATTAACTCCATCGCGTCCCGGCTTTGGAACACAGTACAAAATTATGTATACCAACCAGGGAACGGACACAGTGGCAAACGGAACAGTTCAATTAATAAAAAGCGATAAGCTCAATGTGTTGTCAGCGTCACCTACATATTCGTCAATAAGTGGCGATACTCTACGTTGGAACTATTCTAACTTAAAACCCCAGGACACCGCTGGCATCATCGTAAATCTTTCTCTTGCACCCCCACCAGCTGCTAATAACGGTGATAGATTAACATCCGTTGCAACCATTGCTCCCGCAGCAACAGATCTGACTCCCGAAGATAATACTTCAGTCCTGGTTCAAACTGTTGTTGGCTCATACGATCCAAACGATAAAACTGAAGTGCATGGTGGTATACTTACTCAACAACAACTATCAAAGGGAGAGCCTTTGGTATATACTATTCGTTTTCAGAATACAGGAACGGATACAGCTTTTAATGTAATTGTGAGAGATACGCTCAGTAATAAAGTTGATTGGAATACTTTGCGAATGATAAGCTCAAGTCATAATTACCAGCTTATAATTAAAGATGGTAACAAATTAACCTGGGCATTTAATAACATAAACTTGGTCGACAGTAATCACAATGAGAGGGCAAGTCATGGTTACCTATCGTTTAGTGTAAGGCCTACTGCGAAAATGGCGCTTACAGATACCATTAAAAATATTTCTTCAATATATTTCGACTTTAATTTGCCAGTTACTACAAACACAGAAAGAACTTCTATTGAAACAACTGCACTGCCGGTAAAGCTTATAACCTTTATAGCTGAAAGAAGTGGGGCGGATAATAAGTTAACATGGGTTATTGCCGACGAACTAAAAGAAACAAATTATGAAGTGGAAAGAAGTACGAATGCCCGAGACTTTCTTAGTATAGGTAAAGTGTCTGCGAATAATACTTCATCTTACACATTTGCTGACAACGCTCCCTTGAAAATGACCAATTATTACCGCCTTAAATTAATTGAGAAAGGCGGCAGCTATCAATACAGCCCTGTTAGAAGTGTAAATAATTCATCAAATTTTGCCGCTATAGTCTACCCCAATCCTGTTCATCAGGTACTTTCGCTTAATTTAAATACAGATAGAAAAACAGTTGTTCAAATGGAAATTGTAACACTTGATGGAAAAGTGCTGCAAACCATAAGAGATTTTATATCGGCCGGTGTAACTATTAAAAACGTGAACATTGCAGCCTTATCAAAAGGAACGTATTTTATAAGAGTAAAAACTATTGATGAACAAATAGCACTTAAGTTCGAAAAGAATTAAAGCTTTTAGATGAAAATGGAAAACTGCTTGCTTTGTTTGAAAGTAAGGTGACTCCACAGTCGCAAGAAATTCTGAAATATCTTAAATAAGCGAAAAGGCCTCGAAAGAGGCCTTTTTTAATGGCTTAAAGTTTAAACCGCCCATGCAGCCGCCACCCTCTGGCTGGTGACCCTTATGGTCCGGCATCCTGCCGTGGTTTTAAATTCTTACCCGAGTAAATAAACTATAAGCCGGAGGCTTAACAATATTATCAGCAGCCGGGAGGCTGGCGATTGCGAAGAATTATTTTTGGTATAAACAGCAGCTATATTATGTGCATACGTTGCGACGCTCCGTTCAACTAAATCTCTGCCTGCAACTGATGCTTTCTCCGCTACAACTGTTGTCGTTATTTTGCCTCTTTAATCACGTTGATCAAATGCCGCTTCAGGCCGATTATCAAAAGGTGAGCAAACTAAAGGAACAGAGAAGAATGACGGCCGATATTAGAAGAGCCGGTTTTACAACATTTTTTGTAAAAGTCATTTAATGTTTTCAAAGTCTTCTGCGTTCGCTTAAAAGTTTTCAGTTTTAAATCAATTTGCATCTGATTAACTTCGCTGCTATGCTTTTTAAAGATGTGATCGGGCAAACCAACGTGAAAGGACATTTGGTTGAAATGGTGCAAACCAACCGCCTTAGCCATGCATTGTTGTTCCTGGGAAAACAAGGGAGTGGAGCATTGCCTTTGGCATTGGCTTTTGCACAATACGTCGTTTGTGAAAAGGTAAATGGCAAAGCAGGTGCAGTGCAACCCGGGGCTTCATTATTTGGTTTTGATGAACCTGTTGAAGTAGCTAAACGGTTATTATCTGACGCTTGTGGCGAATGTTCGGCTTGCAACAAGGCTCGTCAAATGGTTCATCCTGATATACACTTTTCCTATCCTGTAATATCAAAAAAAGGTGGAGATAAGCCTAAGTCAACCGACTTTATAACGGAATGGAGAGAATTTATCAAGCAAAATCCCTACGGCAACGCCTACGAATGGCTGCAATTTATAGGAGCCGAAAACAAACAGGGGAATATTACTGCGGAAGAATGTAATGATATTATTCGCCAACTGAGCCTTAAGAGTTTTGAAAGTGAATACAAGATTTTATTGATGTGGTTGCCGGAGTACCTGGGCAAAGAAGGAAACAAACTTTTAAAGCTCATTGAAGAACCGCCTGCTAATACCCTTTTTATATTAGTTGCAGAAAGTGAAGAGCAGATTTTGCAGACCATCTTGTCAAGAACCCAATTAGTAAAAGTTCCACTTTTAGAGGATTCTGAAGTTGAACAAGCTTTGATTGAAAGAAATCAAACTTCTCCGGACCAGGCAAGGCTGGTGGCTGGTATAGCTCAGGGAAACTATCATGAAGCTTTGCAGTTACTGCAACATTCGGAAGAAGACTGGTTAAGCATGCTGCGGGAATGGATGAACGCAACACTAAAAGAAAACCAGGTTGCACAGGTGAAATGGGTGGACGAAGTGTCAAGAATGGGCCGGGAGAAACAAAAGCAGTTTCTTAGGTATTACAATCATTTACTCGAACAATGCGTTCGCCTGAGAATTTTAGGCCCGGAAAACCTATCGCTTTCCGAACACGAAAAAGACTTTGCCCAAAGATTAAATAAGATAACCAGTGTAACTCAACAGCAAGCGATTCTTACAGAGCTTGACAATGCTTCTTATTATATCGAGCGAAACGCCAACGGAAAAATGCTGTTCCATGCGTTGACAATAAAAATGCTACACATTATCAGGGACAAGGTTGTGGTGAGTGCTGTTTAGTTAGGCTCAGGCAAATAGCAAAGCTGAAAACATATTTGACTTTTTAAATTGAGGTTGCTCTGGCCATCAGAAAAAATTGCTTTAAAAATGCAATCTGATGAGTCTGTATTGCGTTCAAGGGTAGAACGACCAATCTTAGTGAGGGAAGAGTAAAACCAATGAACAAGTCATTTAAACTGCAATCGTTTTTAGAAATAGCGTAATTACTTTGATAATCAATGCTATTGTAACCTTTATGACTTTTTATTCTTTTTAATTCATTATTTTTGATTCGGAGATGCCATATAGAAGAACGAAAAATCTTGTGGCAGAAGTCGGGAGAATATGTGTGCCAGCATTTGGTTTGAAGAAAAAAGGTTTAGATTTTTTATGTTTAGGGTTTTATAAAGTCAATTTTTAGATAAGTTTTTCTATTTCCTTATAATCATTAAAAGGATAGAAAAAAAGCTTTTAGCAAAAGGCGATAAAAGCAGAGTAACCTACTTCAGTACAAGAGTGCGACGCAACAAAAGATTAATAGTAGCTCGATGCTGGCTACCAAAATTTCTCTCGCTTCAATATTCCGTAATCTTATTTATTAATTTTTTTATGTAATCAAATATGGGATGTGATAGTTGTGGGACGGCGAAAGGCTCGAAACCCGGTGGATGTAAAAGTAACGGCGGTTGCAGCACTGGTGGCTGTAACAGGATGAACGTACATGATTGGCTGATGAACCTGCCTTTCAGCGATCCGGAGAGCACTTGTAAAATTGTTGAAATAAGTTTTAACCAGGGAAGCAGAAAAGAATTTTATAGAAACGCAACACTGCAATTTTTTGAAAAAGGTGAACTGGTTACTGTAGAAGGCGTCAGCGGCTTTGATGTTGGTGAAGTTAGCCTAAGCGGCGAACTTGTTAGGGTTCAGATGAAGAAAAAGGGAGTCGATGAATTTAGCCCCGAAATAAAAAAGATCTTACGTAGAAGTACTGAAGCCGATATAAATAAGTGGCAGGAAAATAAAGTTCGCGAAAAAGAAGCCCTTGTTCGCAGCCGTGCAATGGCAAGAACGCAAAATCTTGACATGAAAATTGCCGAAGTTGAAATACAGGCAGACGGTAAAAAGGCTACTTTTTATTATACTGCTGACGATCGGGTTGACTTTAGAGAATTGATTCGGTTATATGCCGGTGAGTTTAAAGTAAAAGTGGAGATGCGGCAGATTGGTGCCCGGCAGGAAGCGGGAAAGGTGGGAGGAATATCTAGCTGTGGGCGTGAACTATGTTGTTCTACATGGCTCACAGATTTTAAAAGTGTAAATACTACTGCGGCCAGGTATCAAAACCTTTCGATTAACCAAACAAAACTAAGTGGTCAATGCGGTCGTTTAAAATGCTGCCTGAACTACGAACTAGACACATATCTTGATGCATTACAAGGTTTTCCTGACAATGCTGATGTTATACATATTACCCGGGCTCCGGCTTATTTGGTTAAAAAAGACATTTTTAAAAACCTGATGTGGTATACTTTACCCGATAGTAATAAACACTATCCGCTGACCATTATCCGGGTGAAGGAAATTCAGAAAATGAATGCGCAGGGATTAAAGCCTGATGATCTTGAGCCGGTAGAACTTGTAAGTTCTAAACCCAAAGAAGTTGAACCGGAGTACGTAGATTTAGTTGGGCAAATTAGTCTTCGCAGCCTTGAAAGAAACAGCCGTCGCCGAAAAGATAAAGAGCAAAGTAAGGATGCAAGGGGAAATGACCGGCAAGGACCACAACGGCCAAATCAACCTCAGCAACAGGGAAATGCTCAGCAGAACCGACCGAACCAGCCAGGTCAGCAGCGGAATGCCCCACAACAAACCGGACAGCAACGGCAACCGCAAAACCCAAACCAGCAAAGAAACAACCCGAACCAGCAAGGGAAACCTGTCGGAGGTAGTGCGCCTCAAGGGCAACCGCAACAACAGCGGGGACCAAACCAGCAACCTCAAAGGGGACCTCAACAAAACCGGCCGCCGCAACAACAGAGGCCACAAAGGCCGCCGCAGCAGAAGCAGGGCGACCAACAGCCACAGAGACAACCGCAAAGACCGCCGGAGCAGCAGGGGCCGACACAAAAAGGACCAACGCCGCCACCGGAAACAAAATAAACAGAAAAGCCTGGCAATTGCCGGGCTTTTCTTATGAGCTCAATAAATCTTACTTCTCCGTTTCCCTGATGTATTTCTTTATTGTTGAGTAGTTTACTATCCAAAGCACGACAAGTATAACTACCGCGGCAGCGAGGGTATACCAGGATATCCACTGGCTGACATACATGTTTTGTTGTAGCAAGAAGGCCTGTAAGACATATTGAAGTATAGTTATAGTTACCACGCAAGCAATTGTAATTATAATGTTAGCGGGTAAAAATTGTTTCATCAGGAAGCGCTGCAACTGTTTAGGTGCAGCACCAATTGTAACTAATAAATTGATTTCATTTTTAGTAGATGCAATGGTAAGTTGAATGAACAACGAAAATACCAGCAACGCAAACAACAACATGACAGCTCCGGTTAACCATGATGCATTTACGACCGTATTTACAATTCTTCTGTATTGACTAAACCTTGTTTTATCTGCGTCGGTCACCAAGCCGTTATCTTTTAGGTATTTGACAAGTTCCGGGTTCCCCGGATCATTCGTTCTTATAACAACTCTTGACGGTCTCACGTCACCTTGGGTTCCAAATTGTTTGTTGGCCATTTCCAAAAAATTCTGCGGAACCAAAACAGAAGAAATTCGATCACTAAAGCCAACCACCTTACCTGTAAACCGAATGGGCTGTCCCTGAAAGCTAACATTCAAAACAATGGGTAAAGCCATAACCATACTCTGCGTTAGCTGCATCAGGTTTTGAGAAGGAGCGAAGCCGAAATTGTATAAATCTAAAAACTGGTTAGGAATGATGAGCGGTATGGTGGTTGAACCTGGTTCCCACTTCCAGTCGTCACTTTTTACGTCGATAAACTCATCGGGAACACTTTCAAAAAACATATCAGTATAGAAAGGAAATCTGTCACTGGGACTTTGTGCAGAAACTTTAAAACGGCTGGCAGTAAGCAATCCTACTTTTTCGATAAAAGGTTGTCTTTTTAGCCTTTCGACTTCTTCGGTGCTCAGTACATTTTCGCGGTTATTTCCATTGATTACTTTTGCAACCACCAAAAAGTTGGCAATGCTATCCTGGTTGCTTTTTCCGTATAGTAGTTCATTATAGTTAACCTGAATTTGTACGGCGGATAAAATCAGCAGCATGGCAATTGTTAATCCAATGCCTGCCATTATAAAACGACCCCTTCCAACACCTGTTCGTATTATCTTCTTTAATAGTTGATTAAGCATTTCCTGTCTTAAAGTTATAAGCTGAACGTTTGTGTATAAGGAAAGAGTGAATCTTCGTCAAGGTCGGTAAGCACAAAACCTGCGCTTCTTTTTTTGCATTCTGCTGCAATCAGGTCTGCAGCTTTTTTTGTGTTTGCAATATCGAGATGGCTAAACGGTTCATCCATTATCAGCCATTCAAAAGGCTGCACCAACGCTCTGATAATTGCTATTCGTTGCTGCTCGCCATAACTGCAAACACCTGCTCTTTGATGTAGAATATGTGTAATGCCTAAAGATGCTGCCATTTCATCAATCACCGGCGCTTCATAATAGGGTTTTTGCAACACCCTGTTCAACTCTATATTTTCGCGTGCCGTCAGGTTTTCGAATAATCTTAGGTCCTGGAAGATGACACTTACATTTTGTTGTCTCAGTCTTGCAAGCTCATCTCCTGAAATGTTCCTTAAATCGTCGTTGTTCCATTTTACCGATCCCTCATAATCGTGCCTTACTTTATACAAAATATTCATGAGGGTAGTCTTTCCCGTTCCGCTCGGAGCTACTATCTTAATCCAGTCTCCGCTATGAAAAGTAATGCCGGTATTCCAGATATCGGAGGGCCGTTGGCTAAACTTTTCTTTTAAAGGAACCGGAACTACCTGTTGTAATTGTATTTGCATTTTTCTGTTACTGTCTTTGACCTTTTTGACACCTATCTCCTAATGTTTGAAAATTGATCACGTTTTATTGCTGAATTTACAGATGCTGTACAAGTGAGTGACACAACCAGAGGTGCATAAAGTACAACTGTTGGTAACCAAAAAACTACAAGCAGCTTTTATAATAGCAGCATTAAAAATACCAACATAAACTAAATAAAAAAGGTTGCTATTTTCGTCGCAACCTTTTTACAAAAATTATAGGAATTGTTTATCTGGCGGGCGGTCGAGGCATGATTGACGAGTCAATCTGCAGATCATCACTTGCACCTGGCATTATTCTCGAATTTGTTTTTACATTTTTACTTGCGGTTTCAATAAAGCCAAGCAAAGAAGTCAAACTGTTTTCTTTTTCATTTTTAAAACGAAGCTCTCCATACCCTTCTACAAATTTGCCATTAAAATTGTCGGTATAAACTTTAATGTCTTTAAAGGTTTCTTTTGCCTTTCGAAGCACATCATTGCCTGGCGTGTTGCCGGTCGGGCTCATACCATTTAAGATGCTTTCGATGTTGACATATCCAACCCCCGATTTATTTTTGAAATCGTTCATCACATCATTATTTAAATTAGCCTTTTTCGATTTCGATTTGTACTGATCTAAGACTGCCTGATCTGAAGCAATAAAGAGATTTTTATCATCAACTACGGCCTGGTAGCCCATCCGTTGCATATTGGGCGAAAGCACATATTGGTTATTATTTTTTACAAGCATTTGCATTTCTACAAGCTTATCCATTAGCCTGCTCATCTGCACTTTATCACCTACAGGAATGTTTACGATCATTTTAAAACTGGGCATCGAGTTCATCGGCATTCCCCTTAAACTGTCTGCTAACGGTTGTGTTTTTAAGTCAGAAACCACTACTGCAAAATCACCTTTTATAGCTTTCAGAGCATCCTGCAAAGTATAGTTGCTACCCATCATTTTAGTGAGGTAACCATCTATCATTCCACCCACCTCCAGGTATTTTACCAGCTCATTTATCATTGCAGGATTAAATGAAAAAACACCAAATCCATTAATGTTATCTGAAGGATAATTTTCAACCAGGGCCAAATCTGCGGTGGGTCCCGAATACTTTTTTATAATGTCTCTAAGCTCTTTACTATAATATGACTTAGAGTTCATGGTTATTTTACCGTCTTCGAAATTTATTTTTGCTGCAGTAAAACTATTGGAGAAAAGCTCTTTGAGTCTTGGAAGCGGCAGGGGAAGGTCGCCCATAGATGCACTCGAATTTACCCACATACTTGCATCAGACTTTTCCTGCATTAAATCTCTAAACTCGGGAATCGAAGCAACGGACTGGTCCTCTTTTAAATTGAAATTGGTTTCCATTTCCGACTTCATATTATTTGTTGCATTCGGTGGGGTCCCCATATTAAAGGAGCCAGTTGCACTATCATATTGCATGTCGTTTGGGGAAAACGACTTTTGATAAGACATCATTATGATCACATCTTTACCCCATGCAACCATATTGTCACCCTTAACGGTAGCATAGCTATAATCTTTTTCTTTCCTTACTTCACTTGTTGGATCTTTCTTTTTTATGTATGCTTCCAGTTTACCTGCATCCTTCAACCCACCAATCACTGAGGTAACCACTGTTCCGCCACCTGTCGACATTCCGCCTCCCTTATTTACAACAGCTACATAAATGTTCTCATCTAAATCAACCCCTGAATTTTTGATGTCTTCCCACTCCTGTTTTCCTTTACTGATCGTAGTATCGCTACCAGACATCGACTTTACAATATTTTCGATTGTCGCCTGATTTTTCGCCAACTTCGATTGCAGTGATTTAGTGTTAATCGTAGCAACGAAAATTGCATTTTTGGGAATATACTTAGTTTGTTTTGGAACTGCCTTTTTGCAGGAAGTAATGAAAGCTACTGAAAGCAGTAACAGCAGGCACAATCTGATAGATTTCATAAACGTTTAGGTGTGTTTTTAGTCTAACGAAGATAATCGGTTGAAAAGTATTTTCGCAGTTTTCCCGATTATTAATGAAGAATGGTAAAACGACAGAAATAGTAGTTTTAAAAAGAATATTTATGTAGCTGACGGTAGATCTCTTTTCAACATCGTTGTGTCACTCACTTGTGCTTTCATATCGTGGTTCTACTTGTTCGAATTTCAATATTGCAGCTGCTTCGACACGTAATTCTATGTCACAAATACACGGTGCATAAGAATGTACTCACTCAATCTCTTTTAATAGTGTTATTGTAAAGTAAATATGGTCAATAACGGCGTGCTTTAAAGTTATTATTAATAAAGCCGGGATTTCGCTTTATTAGTTGTCTTGATAAAAAAGTATCTGACATAGCTAAATAACTTGAAATACAATAACCCGCAATCTGCTGGTTATTAAGTACTTTTATTAAAGAGTTTCTTCATTAAATAACCACCTTAATAACGATTAGTATGTCATCAAGACGATCATTCATTAAATCTACCTCACTACTTAGCGCAGGTGCTTTTTTCGAGCCTGAGTTTTTCGGCAAAAAAAAGAAATATATCGGATTGCAATTATATACTGTTCGCGATGCAATGCAAAAAGACCCTACAGGTACACTTGCTAAAGTTGCTGCTATCGGTTATAACTCTTTAGAAGGTGCAACCTATACCGGAAGTCAGAATTTTTATGGTATGACACCTGCCGTATTTTCAAAAGTTTTGAAGCAGAACGGGTTAATCATGCCGAGCAGCCATTACAGGTTGGGTGAAGAAAAAACCAACGGACAAAATACAAAAGGCACGATGTTGTACGAGTGGGATAAAGCAGTGGATGATGCTGCTGCTGTCGGTGTAAAATATATGGTGTGCGCTTACTTATCTGAGCAGGAGCGTGGTGGTTTAGATCATTATAAAGTTGTTGCAGATGCATTAAACAAAGCGGGCGAGCGCTGCAAAAAATCGGGTATACAACTATGCTATCACAATCACGATTTTGAATTTATGGGCAAGGGATCAACCCTTCCTTACGACATACTTTTAAATACAGACAAGAATCTGGTTAAGATGGAAATGGATATATATTGGGTTAGCAAAGCAGGGAAGGATCCCGTGGAATTAATAAATCAGCACCCTGGAAGATTTCCATTATTCCATGTTAAGGACATGGATAGGACACCTAATAAGGCTTTTACAGAAGTAGGTAATGGATCAATCGATTTTAAAAGAATATTTAAACAGGCTAATAAAGCAGGAATGAAATACTTTTTTGTTGAACAGGATATAACTCCGGGAAATCCTTTTGACAGCATAACAAAGAGTATTACCTATATTAAAAAAAATCTCGTTTAGCCTAATTCACCTTTTTCATTAGAATTTGCCCGTTATGAAAATTTCGTCAATTACAAATTCCGTTTCTCTACTCCTTTTAATGCTTGTTGGCACCCCTGTTCTCGCTCAACAAAGTGTAGGCATTTTTGAAGGGCAGGCCGACATTGGTGCCAAGGTCAAACCGGGTTCGGGTCTCTATATTCCTCAAAGCGATCAGTATATTATTTCTGGTTCCGGTTATAATATTTGGTTTGACCACGATGAGTTTCATTATGTATACAAGAAATTAAAAGGAGACTTTATACTTTATGCAAAAGCTGAGCTGGTTGGATTTCAAGGTGTAGACCCACACAGAAAAGTTGGTTGGATGGTTCGTAAAAGTCTTGACGCAAAATCTGCGCAGATAAATGCAGTTGTGCATGGAGATGGATTAACGTCATTACAATTTAGGAGAGTTGATGCTACTAACACCGAGGAAAAAAAGTCATCGACAACCCACGCTAACATAATTCAACTCGAAAGAAAAGGCAATACTTACACAATGAGAGCAGCCAAATTTGGAGAGCCTTTTATAACTGAAGAAGTTGCCGATCTTAACCTGGGAGATGAAGTCTATGTTGGTTTATTTGTTGGTTCACACAACGCTGATGTTGTTGAGACGGGCGTTTTTAAAGATGTGCAAATATCGGTGCCGGCACATCCCGGTCTTGTTCCTTATAGAGAATATCTTGGAAGTAATCTTGAGATTTTAAATGTTGTTTCAGGTGATCGCGAAATCATTTATACTTCACCAAAATCGCTGCAGGCTCCTAACTGGACACCTGATAATAAAACACTTATTTATAACAGCGAAGGTTTGATTTACAAATTTGATCTTGCTACACGTCAACCTACAGTTTTACCAACCGGTGATGTTAAGAATAACAACAACGATCATGTACTTTCTTTTGACGGAAAAATGTTGTTGCTAAGTAGTGGTGTTTCGGCTTTAGGAGGTTCAATCATATATACAGTTCCCGTTACCGGAGGAACCCCAAAACAGATTACACCAAAAGGTCCGTCGTATGGACATGGCTGGTCGCCTGATGCACAAACGCTTGTTTTTACAGGACAACGAAATAATGAATTTGACATTTACAAAGTTCCGGCAAAAGGTGGACAGGAAGTGCAACTGACAACCGCAAAAGGCTTAGACGACGGACCTGAATATACACCGGACGGGAAGTATATCTATTTCAATTCTAACCGTAACGGACCAATGCAAATCTGGCGAATGAATGCCGATGGAACCAACCAGGAAGCGGTAACTACAGGGGAGTTTCATGACTGGTTTCCACATATTTCTCCGGATGGAAAATGGATAGCATTTATATCGTTTTTAAAAGAAGAAGTTCCACCGGGAGATCATCCTTTTTATAAACATGTATACCTGAGGCTAATGCCAATTACAGGGGGAAAGCCTAAAGTGATTGCATACGTTTATGGTGGGCAAGGAACAATAAATACTCCTTCGTGGTCGCCCGATAGTAAGTACGTTGCTTTTATCAGTAATAGCACGATGAATAAGTAGAGATTTTTAATAAGCAATGTGCCTGGTTCAATATTCAATGTTCATCAAATGACGTTTTGAATATTGCCGGTTCTTATATAAATCTAAAAATATTTTCATGAAGGGTAAAGAGCTGGAAAGCACGGTCAGAAAAATTATAGACGAAGCTGAAAAGCTGATTCCATTTTATATGGAAAACGAAGAAGACAGAAGAATAGCAAATGGAAATGTGTCTGTGTGTATAATAGATGATGAGGGAGTAGTCTATGGACGAATGTTCGGTACAAATAAAATCAGGGCCAGGGAGTCCTATACAGTTGCATGGACAAAAGCAAGCCAGGTTTATATAACAAGGTTAAAAACAGGAGAGTTTGAAAAGCTTGCATTCAACAACGAAATAGACGAAGAAAAGTTCGGTATAGAAAGACCTGACTGGATAGGTTGGGAAGGCGGGCAACTTATTACGTTAACTGATGGAACAGAGTTAGCTGTGGGCTTTAGCGGTTTTAGAGGAGTAGTTGATCTCGAGATTATGGTCAGGGCGCTTGATGCAGTGAATAGGCAGACTTGATAAGTTGATGTTTTTTGAACCGTTTTTTTATTTTGTAATAAAGGCTGAAGATGCTCTGCGTGTTACAGATAAAGTGATTGCGACGCAACGATGATACCATGAAAAACAGCCGCTGGAATAACCAATAATGACTGCGTACTATTGATACATGTTCTACCGGCAAAAGGAATTAGTAAAGCACCAAACAAGATTGCGAGGCAGAGGGGTTTGATGCGTTGTTCAAATCGCTTTATTGGGAAAATGAAAAAGAGGTGAAGCCTTTAGAAATTTTAAAGGGCTCACCTCTTTTAGATAAAATTCTATTTATAGTCGAGAATAGTCTGTTGGTCTTAAATACGTGATGTCGATATGTGACACGTTGTGTTGATACTCACGATTGGCAGCCAAAGTTTTCCATTCAGGATCAGCACTGAAAGCTTTCCAATGTTCATCTCTTGACTTCATGTTTTCGAAAGAAGTCATGTACATAAGATTCGGCATTTTAGATCCGAAAACAACTTCACTATAAAAAACTGCATTGAAGCCGAGACGTGAAAACAAGGCTGTTTCCCCTCCCTCATTAAACATTTTTACTTTGTTCCTAAAGAGCTTTTCAGACGGTCCTTCATAGCTTCTGAGTTCATATACTCTTTCGCTTTTTGGCCCGGCAAGTTTTGAAGGACCTATTTCAGACATTAGTGGAAATGCCTTTAATAAGATCGTTTCAAATCTTGTGTATGCTGCTTTATTGTATGCTGCGTTTATATAACCCCCATCACCAGAAACAGCGTTTTCAACTGCAGGAGCAGACAAACCTTCCCACTGTTTCAAAGATTTAAAAGGAATGAATACATAGATTTTTTTATCAGTAGCAGTATCGTTGGCTATTGCCTTAAAAACACCAATATTATTTATTTTGGATGATTGTAAAAAAGGGAGATAACTGTATTGAAGGAAACTATCAATAGACGCCTCTTGCGCAGCAGTACTATAATGATAAACCTTTAAAATAAAATACCCGGTGTTCTTTGCTGTCGGCGCTGCGTTTGATTCACTTATCAAAAGACTTGAAACAAGCAGTATTATAAAATAAGAAAACAATTTCTTCATTCGTGATAGGTGTTTTTAGTAGTGTTTTTAATTTTCTTATAAAAAAAGAAGCTCACCTTTTTAGGTAAGCTTCTTTTTTTAGATCTTTAATCTTTTCATGTATTCGGCGTCATCTTTTACAGCGGCAATTGGAGTAGTTCCCTCATATTGTTCCTGCTCAACTATGAAATACTCCATTCCACCTTTTTGCGCATCTTTTAAAATAGTTGGGTAATCTATATTTCCCCTGCCAAGAGTCGTTGTCTCTTTACCGCCACGATCTTTAACATGCCCTAATTTAAAACGTCCCGGGTATTTTTCAAACCAGGCTTTAGGATCCTCACCCGCTGCAACTACCCAGTACATATCCAGTTCAAAGTCTACAAGGTCTTTATCCGAGTTCTGCATCATTACATCCTGCGGATACTGCCCTTCGACTTTTTTGAATGAATAATCATGGTTATGATAGGCAAACCTAATCCCTCTCTGTTTACAAATCTGCCCAGCTTTATTAAAATCTTCGGCAGCCTTTTTATACAAGTCGAGGTTCTTTTGCGCGCCGAGGAAAGGACACATCAAATACTTCATTCCAATTGCTGCAGCTTCGTCAGCTTTCTTCTCCAGGTTTTGTTTCCAATTGCAATGACTTGAAACCATCTGCATGCCGAGGTCGTCCATATACTTTTTAAACTCGGTATTTGACATTCCCCAATAAATCCCCTTAGGACCTTCAAATCCTTCCAATTGTTTATAGCCAAAAGATGCGACTTGTGCTAAAACACCTTTGGGGTCTTTAGGCAAGTCGGTACGAAGACTATACAATTGAAGCCCGAATGTATTGTTCTTACCGTTCAATTTTGAGCTTGCACCGCATCCGGTTAATTGAGCTGCAACACCTGTAAGAGCTACGCCTGAAGCAAATGTTCCGGCTACTTTTAGAAATTCCCTACGTTTATAATCCATAATAGTTTGTTTGATTATTTTTAGTTAAGCCCATGACTTGTCCCCTTTTTTGTAAGGAATACAAGCTTCGTACCTGCCCGGCGTCTCAACATATCTTCTTGCCTCGGTACAGCCAATTTCGGAGGTAAAATAGCCAAGTAAAGTTAGTTCTTTCATCATCCGGAAATAAGGTTTCGCAGCAGGTGATTGCCAGGTTTTCATCAACTCTTTTTGTTCATTGTCGAGCTTAGTTAAAAGTGCAAGCCTTTGATCCGGCTTCAGATCCATAAAGCTTTCTCCGTATTGTTGCTTTGAGAGATCTTTTATCTTTTGGATTCCATCATGAAAAATGACCTGGTCTCTTTCTTCGTAACAGTCGTTTACCATTACTTTCATCTGTTCGCCAACCTTAGCAGCTTTAGCACCAGGGGTATTTGTAGCAGGCAAAATGGTTTCTCCAACCTCATTTAAAAAATCTATATCCTCGTTGGAAAATGCAATTTTGTTATTACTATCTGCACTGCTTTTACAACCCGTTAAAAACGCATTGGCACCTAAAATCGATCCCCCTAAAAGCAGGCTTATATGTTGAACAGCTTCTCTTCTGTTCATAGTCTTAAAAGTTCGATTGGTTAAAGGTTTTTGGTTTTGGGTGTAAATTTTTGAGTTGCAGGTTTCAGGCTTTATAGCTTCATATTCTGCAGTCATGTTTCTGAGTCTAAAAGTTGCGGTTTAGCAAAGGGTTTCCTTTTGATTTTTTAGTAGCCTGCATTTGTTCTTCAGTTCAACATCCTTGTGTCACTCACTTGTACTTTTATTTTTCTGTTCGACAATAACAAATACAAACTGTGATGTAGGATGAAGCAACCTGATCATTAGAGATACGTGTGTTATGGTAACTCAAAACTCAAAACCCGAAACTCAAAACCCGAAACTGGTGACAGACTTTCCCCTATCCCTACGCCAACTCTCCGACCGTAAATCCTTCACGATATTTTCTACGAACAAATTGATTGACGTCGTCAAAGTTGGTCACTTTCATATTTTCATTATCCCACAGAAGTTTAAGGTAGCGACCCGGATAGTTGAACCCTGTACCGGTAGTTCTCGGGGTGCGGATATCATAACCTCTTATGGCAAGATTAGCCATACACAAAGCCTCTGTAAGTGGTCCTGAAATTTCAAAGGGTGCACTCAGTTGTGTTTTGCCATAACCTGCAATACAACCTTCAACCCACTGCGCATAGTGACCTTCTGCCTGGCCTGGAACCCTTGCATATTTTTGCTTCACTTTCACTTCAGCATTTCTTGTTAAAGGCAACAACCTTGCATTAGCGCCATAAGTACTGCACATCATTTTACCTTTTGTACCAATAAACAAAGTGCCGTTACCGCCATCTCCAAAGACTTCGTTAGGGCCTAACTCCTCAGGCCTTTCCGGCTGTATTCCACCATCCATCCAATGAACAGTAACCGGGCCTTTTGTTTTACGCGTTTTAGGAAAATGCATTGTAACATGGCTTGAAGGAGGAACGCTTTCAGGGAAATATCCTTGTTTGAATTCATCAACATATACAGTGCCCACACTTGCCTGCACATCGGTAACATATTGTAGATCTAAGACACGGAAAGGTGCTTCAAGAAGATGGCAACCCATATCGCCTAATGCACCGGTACCGTAGTCCCACCAGCCTCGCCAGTTAAAGGGAACCAGCTTTTCTACGTAGTCTTTTTTAGGAGCAGTGCCTAACCATAGGTTCCAGTCTAGGGTTTTAGGAACTTCTGCTTTATTTGTTGACCAGGGTATGCCTTGTGGCCATACCGGCCTATTCGTCCAGGAATAAATAGTGTGTACGTTGCCGATTACTCCATCGTCATACCATTCCATCATTTGTCGTACACCATCATTCGACGCGCCCTGGTTGCCCATTTGTGTTACAACCTTGTACTTCTTAGCTGCATTTGTAAGCACCCGTGCTTCATATACATCGTGGGTCAATGGTTTTTGTACATACACATGCTTACCAAGCTGCATTGCTGCCAAAGCTGCAACAGCATGATTGTGGTCAGGTGTAGAAATAGAGACAGCATCGAAATTCTTTGATTCCTTTTCCAGCATCTGGCGCCAGTCTTTATACACCTTTGCTTTTGGAAAATTGCCTACTGTTTTTGCGGCCCTTTTTTCATCTACATCGCATAAGTAAGCAATGTCTGCTTTTCCGCTTTTGAAAAAATTGGCGATGTCACTTTCACCTTTTCCGCCTACGCCAATGCTTGCAATTGTTAAACGATCACTTGGGGCAATGTATCCTCTTCCACCAAGTACGTGCCTTGGAACAATCATAAAGCCAGCTGCAGCAAGGGCAGTGTTTTTTATAAAATCTCTCCTGGAATTATCAGAAGGCGCTTTGTCTTTTTCTTGAAACATGTTGTAACTATTTTACAGGTATGAATTCGGTTTTTAGGATCACTTTTATCATAAGAAATAGAGATTGACGTTAAAGTTTAGGTCAAACCGGCAAATGATTTCTCTCCTTTTCTGTAGTCAATAACTCCCTCAAACTTTCCTGGCACCGGAACGTATCGTAATGCTTCAGTTCTGCCTTTTTCAGAAGTGAAATAACCAAAAATGGCAAGCTGTTTTAGTTGTTGAAAATAATGATTGGGCAGGGTTTGGGTTTTAAAGTCGTTTGTATTTCTTTCCTGCCCTTGTTTCTCCTTTTGCTTTTGTACATTAAGCTGGTCTGTTTGCCTTTTTACATAGTCTTTAGTTTCCTTATCTATCTTAATAAGCAATTGTTTGCGCTGTTCGGGTGTGGCTTTCATGAACTCGACATTATGCATCTTCTTGCACTCATCCTCAAGAATATTCATTCCTTTATGAAAGATTTCCTGGTCATCTTTTGAGTACGCATCATTCACCATTACTGTCATAAACCTTCCTACGCCTGCAGCTTTAGCACCTGCCGTATCTGTTTGTGGAATTATAGTTTCTGCTACCTCATCCAAAAAAGCAATATTTTCCTCTGTAAACGCAACCGGTGTAGAATTATCATTAGACTTACATCCTGTCAATAAAAATTCTCCTCCAATCATTGTCGCCCCTGTAGCAGCAGCGATCATCTTTAAAAGTTCACGTCTGTTCATCTTAAAAAGTTTAAAAAATAATTATCCAAAAACTTACTGTTATAATTTGCTCTATAAGAAATTTAAATATTTCCTTTTTTTAATTCCTTAACCACAAAGTCTGCGGCCCTTGCTGTCATTGCCATATAGGTTAACGATGGATTTACACAAGATGCAGATGTCATAAATGATCCGTCTGTTACAAACACGTTTTGACAATCCCACACCTGGTTATTGCTGTTCAATACCGATGTTTTAGGGTCTCTACCCATTCTTGCCGTACCCATTTCGTGTATTCCCCAACCCGGTTCGCAGCCGTTATCATAACCTTTTACATTTTTAACACCAGCAACCGTAAGCATTTCAACAGCATCATTCACTATATCTTTCCGCATGTTCAATTCATTCTCCTTGAATTCAACATCGAATTCAAGCACAGGCATATTCCATTTATCTTTTACGTCCTTCGATAAAGTAATTTTATTCTCATGATACGGTAACATTTCACCAAATCCTCCTATGCCCATTGTCCATTTGCCCGGTTGCCCCAATGCTTCTTTCAAATCGGCGCCGATGTTTAGTTCAGCGACCTGTCTTGTCCAGTTTTCACGACTGCCAGATCCCTGGTATCCAAAGCCGCGCAGGTAATTTCTTTTTTCATCTCCAGGCAAATTGCGAAAGCGAGGAACATAGATGCCATTGGGCCTGAACCCATAATAGTATTTATCGTCAAAGCCTTCCATATCCCCGCTGGCTCCAAGTTTTAAATGATGGTCCATTACGTTACAACCTAATTCGCCACTACTGCTTCCCAATCCATCGGGCCATATATCAGTAGCAGATCTCATTAATATTGCCGTAGAGTTAAAAGTAGAAGCGCACAAAAAGACAATTTTGCTGAAGAATTCCATCGCTTCATTGGTTCTTGCATCCACCACTCTTACGCCTGTTGCTTTTTTAGTATTCTTATCGTAAATAACTTCAGTAACTATAGAAAAAGTACGGAGCGTTAAATTACCTGTTGCATTTGCCGCAGGTAAGGTGGAAGACTGTGTGCTGAAATAACCTCCAAACGGGCATCCGTTAGAGCAGATATTTCTATACTGGCATGGTGAGGGTCTTCCGGGGATCGTTTGTGTAAGATTGGCCGTTCGGCCAATGAACATGGTTCTTTTATTATTATAATGTTCCTTAATTCTCGCCGCAACAGTTTGCTCTACGATATTCATGTCCATGGGAGGTAGATAATTACCATCAGGCAAGTGTGGCAATCCTTCTTTTGATCCGCTGATGCCAGCAAATGTTTCTGCGTAATCGTACCACGGAGCAATATCCTTATAGCGAATAGGCCAATCAACAGCAATACCTTCTTTCGCATTGGCTTCAAAGTCAAGGTCACTTAACCGGTAGCTTTGCCTTCCCCACATAAGGGAACGGCCTCCTGTATGATAGCCACGAAACCATCCAAATGGTTTTTTTTCAACGTATGGGCTGTCTTTATCAACGGCCCAAAAAGAAAGATTACGTTCGTTTAACGGGTAATCCCTTTTTAATACCGGGTAATCCTCAATCATTTTTTGCGTTCTTCCGCCGCGGTGCGGATACTCCCACGAAGGCTTGTTGCTTTCTGCATAATCTTTAACATGCTCGATGTGGTGGCCACGTTCAAGCATTAAAACCTTTAGCCCTTTTTCCGTCAGTTCTTTCGCAGCCCAACCTCCGCTAATACCTGAGCCTACTACAATAGCATCATAAGTGTTATTTGCCATAGCAATCGTTAGTTATTTATGAATTAGTTATTAAGAAAGAAATATAAAAAAAAATGAATTAGCCCACATAAAATTAAGTGATTATTGAAATTTACACATCACAATTTTTGACCGCCGCTTTTAGTGAAGAGACCTTGTCTGCTTTCACTGGAACGAACTCCTGGGCGATATAACCATTGAAACCGGTTTCTTTAATTGCACGAATTATTGCAGGATAATTCAATTCCTGGTCATCATCTATTTCATGCCTGTCCGGTACTCCGCCTGTATGGTAGTGACCGAAATACTGGTGATGATCACGAATGCTTCTTATAACATCTCCTTCATCAACCTGCATGTGATAAATGTCGAACAACAACTTGAAATTTTCCGAACTCATTCGTTTGCAAAGATCAATTCCCCAGTGCGATAAATGACACATGTAATCAGGATGATCTATTTTGGCGTTCAGTAATTCCATATGTAATACAACACCTTTCTTTTCAGCAATCGGCAATATTCTCTTTAAACCTTCTGCACAATTTCGCAAGCCAATTTCATCTGCCATTCCCCTGCTGTTTCCGCTAAAGCAGATAAGATTCTTATACCCTGCATCAGCAACAAGGTTTATGTGTTCAGTATAATTTCTTATTAGGGTTGCATGGTACTGTTTGTCATTCCATCCTTCGGTCAAACTAATCTCAGCGCCGTTACACATCGAAGAATAAACTCCATATTTCTTCAGTATGTCCCAGTCTTTTGGGCCAACCAGGTCTATCGCTGCAAACCCAATTTCTTTTACAACTTTACACAGTTCATCTAGTGGAAGAAAATTATAGGTCCAATAACAAACCGAATGATTTATGTTTCCTTTCAATTTTATGAGATTTTACTTTTTTGGTTAAAAACCTCGATACAATAATCTTTAAAATAACACGGCTTACGAGTCCGTTTTTTTCAGGCAAAATTCTAGGTAACAGGACTTGTCGCCAAACCAGCTTCTGCCTGGGGTTCAGAAATAGGTTTCTTTTTTTCCTCTTTAAATAAAAAGGCATACATAAGAAAAACAACAAGAGAAATGCCCGCAGGAACTAACCATATGTTTTTCCATAAATGTCCATCTGCTGTTGTATATTTTTCAGCTACTAATCCTGCTATCCAGAACCCGATCAACATACCGACGCCATAAGTCGCAAGAGTAATCATGCCCTGAGCTGAAGACCTGATTTTTTCTCCGGCCACCTCGTTGGTATATACTTGCCCCGTTACAAAAAAGAAGTCATAACAAATGCCGTGAAGTATTATTCCTGCATATAACATCCACATTCCTGATCCGGTATCTCCATAAGCAAAGAAGAGGTAACGAATTGCCCATGCAACCATTCCTATCAGTAACATTTTTTTTACTCCTAAACGACTAAAAAAGAAAGGCATTAAAAACAGGAATAACAATTCAGACATTTGTCCATAAGTCATTTTACCTGCTGCCCCTTCAACTTTTATTTCATTTAAAAAGATGTTCGTTTCCTGGTAATAGAAAGCCAGCGGAATACAAATTAATAAAGAGGCTAAAAAGAAAATGAGAAAGTTCTTATCCTTTAATAACCCAATGGCATCAAGACCGATAATCTCACGGAAAGTTGTTTTAGTGCCGGCTTTAGGTGGAGGCGTATTTGGTAAAGTGAAGCTAAATAACCCAATCACCACAGACACCCCTGCCGATAGACGAAAGGTATCTACAAGCGTATTTTTTTGCTCCCATGAAAGCCAGGCGATAATTAATCCCGCAACGATCCAACCAACCGTTCCCCATACCCGAATATTTGCAAAATCTTTTTCAGGAATGCTTATCTGTTTAAATGAAATCGAATTAACCAGGGCCAAAGTTGGCATAAACAAAATCATGTAAATAAGTATCGCCGGGTAGAAAGCTGAGAAGCTGCCAACGGTAGAAATGTAATAGAGAATAACTGCTCCTATGAGGTGTAATACACCTAAAATTTTCTGAGCTGCGAAATATCGATCGGCAATCAATCCAATAATAAAAGGAGCGATAATGGCTCCCAATGACTGGCTTCCATACGCGATACCCACCTGCACATCAGTGATGCCCGGAATGGATTTGAGGTACGTTCCCATGGTTACATACCATCCACCCCAAACAAAAAAATTCAGGAACATCATAAATGAGAGTTGGAAGCGTACGGCAGTTTTCATTGGCTGGTTATTTAGGCATCATGATTTCATTTACCAAAAACTTACACATCACAGCAACGATGATCAACAGATGCTAATTCATTAGTAGTTATGACATTGTAGAAAATAAATGTAGCACTTAATAAAATACATTGAACGTTTGCTGTGAAAATTTTATCTGCTTAAATAAAAATGTTTAAAGAAGATTACACTTAATTTTGAAAAGTATTGGGGGGTTACCATTCACCTATTAATAACGATTTTCTATTTCGATTACATCAATTTCAGTCATAGACGTCTGGGATTTGGAATGATGAGTGGATGAGTCAAGGATCGTTTTAATCGATTGCTTGTACACTTGCCGATTTGATTTTATTTTGGTTTTCATCTGTGATCGTTTGTGCATCTTTTGTTGTGTCACTCACTTGTGCTTTTGGTAACTCGTGGCAGCAAGATTTTTGCATAGACTTAAAACGATAGAAATTACATTATTTTTTAATAAAGCTCAAACTAGCGCTTCTGTATGAAAACAATAAAAGGACCTGGTATTTTTCTCGCACAGTTCATGGGTGATAATCCACCTTTTAATGATCTTAAAAGTATTTGTCAGTGGGCAAAAGGTTTAGGTTTTGTGGGGGTACAATTACCTGCATGGGATGCTCGCTGTATCGACTTGCAAAAGGCTGCAGAAAGCAAAACGTATGCAGACGAATTGAAAGGTTTAATCAACGAGTGCGGACTCGAAATAACAGAGTTGTCTACACACTTACAAGGTCAACTTGTAGCTGTAAACCCTGCTTATGATGCTATGTTCGATTCTTTTGCTCCGGAGAATGTTCGCAACAATTCAAAGGCAAGAACAGAGTGGGCGATTCAACAAGTGAAGTATGCAGCTAAAGCTTCTCAAAACTTAGGCCTACCGGCAAGCGCAACCTTTAGTGGTGCTCTGCTATGGCATACAGTTTATCCGTGGCCACAGAGGCCGGCAGGTCTTGTTGAAATGGGATTTGCTGAACTAGCTAAAAGATGGTTGCCGATCCTGGATGTTTATGAAGAATGTGGGGTAGATTTATGTTACGAGATCCACCCGGGAGAGGACCTGCACGATGGTGAAACGTACGAAATGTTTTTAGAAGAAGTAAACAATCATAAAAGAGCTTGTCTCTTATATGATCCATCTCATTTTGTTTTACAATGCCTCGATTACCTGACTTATATCGACTATTATCATGAACGGATTAAAATGTTTCATGTAAAAGATGCAGAGTTCAATCCAACCGGAAAACAGGGCGTTTATGGCGGCTACCAAAGCTGGGTTAAACGTGCCGGAAGATTCCGTTCACTAGGTGATGGCCAGGTTGATTTCAAAGGTGTATTTAGTAAGCTTACTTCTTACGACTACGCAGGCTGGGCAGTCATGGAATGGGAGTGCGCATTAAAGCATCCTGAAGAAGGTGCAAAAGAAGGCGCAATTTTTATAAATGACAATATTATAAGAGTAACCGAAAAAGCATTTGATGATTTTGCAGGTGCTGATAACGCGGATGAACTCAACAAAAGTATATTAGGTTTAGCATAATTATTTAATATTTTAATTAACGTTTATCATGAAAAAGTTATTAGTAATTCTTTCTTTTAGCTGCGTAGTAATTAGTTGCGGTAGCAACGATAGTAACCCTGCAAAAGAAGATCGTACAGAAGAAGCAAAAGAAGTGGCAAAAGAGCCGGATGCAAAAGGTCCCGATTACCAGAAAGGTCTTGAACTTGTAGCAAAAAGCGACTGTTTTACCTGTCATAAGGTAAAGGAAACAGCAACAGGTCCGGCATATGAAGCAGTAGCTGCAAAGTACGCTCCGGCTACAGACGAAGTAATTGAAAAACTCGCAAATAAGGTCATTGCAGGTGGCGCTGGCGCCTGGGGTACAGTTCCGATGCTTCCACATCCACAGTTATCAAAAGATGATGCAAAAGCAATGGTTAAGTATATAATGGCTTTAAAAAAATAAATAATGAATAAGCTACTAACAGTTGTTTTAGCCATTGTATTTTTTGCTACTTATAGCTATGCGCAAAACCGCTCGAAAATGCAGGACAATCAATTATCGGCCCAGGAAAAAAAACAGGGTTGGAAACTCCTGTTTGATGGCAATTCTACTAAGGGATGGCACACCTACGGCTACAATTCTGTTGGAAAAGCATGGAACGTTGCCGGCGGAACCATACACCTGGATGTGGCAAACAAAAAGGATTGGCCAGCCAATGAAAGCAAGGATATTTTAACGGACGAAGAGTATGATAACTTTCATCTAAAAGTAGATTGGAAGCTGGCTCCAAAAGGCAACAGCGGAATTATTTTTTTCGTGCATGAAGATAAAGCGAAGTATAAAAATACTTACGAAACAGGGCCCGAAATGCAGGTGTTAGATAACAACGGGCATTCTGATGCAAAGATTCCTAAACATCGTGCCGGCGACCTTTACGACCTGATCTCTTCTTCATCGGAGCCGGTTAAACCAGCAGAACAATGGAATCATGCTGAAATAATGTGTAAGAATGGGAAACTTAATTTTTATCTTAATAACGTTCATATTGTGACTACCCAGTTATGGGATGACAACTGGAAGCAGTTGGTGGCAAATAGTAAGTTTAAAACAATGCCTGGTTTTGGAACCTTTAAGAAAGGTAAGATCGCTTTGCAGGAACACGGCGAAGAAGTCTGGTATAAGAATATTAAAATAAGAAAGCTTTAAAATTTTTTCTTATGAAAATGAAAAAGGAGTTGTTTTTGCAACTCCTTTTTCATTTTTAAATTTATCTTATCTGGCCTTCGCCTCGTATCACCCATTTCTCGGTAACCAGTTTCTCCAATGCAAATGGGCCTCTTGCATGTAACTTTTGGGTCGATATTCCTATTTCTGCCCCAAGACCAAACTCTTCACCGTCGGTAAAGCGAGTCGAGGCATTTGTATAGACAACTGCAGCATCAACTTCTTTTAAAAACCGCTCGCAGTTTGCCTTGTTTTCCGAAACGATAGCTTCTGAGTGTTTCGTCGAATACTCCTGGATATGGTCTAACGCCTCATCTATATTCTTTACAACTTTTACGGCGCATTTAAGACTTAGGAATTCTCGTCCAAAGTCTTCTGCGGCTGCCTCATGCAAACCTGAATATCCTTTTAAAAATTCTAAAGCTTTTGGCTCGGCGTAAACCTCTACCTGATGTTCTTTAAACAGCGGTTGTAGCTTTTCGAAAAATTGTGGTGCTATTTCGCTGTCTACCAAAACCGTATCAACCGCATTACAAACTGACGGCCGCGTAACTTTTGCGTTCACTACAATGTTCACGGCATTATCAACGATCGCATCCTTCTCAACGTAAATATGGCAAACACCCGCACCTGTTTCAATTACGGGCACTAAACTATT
>JAOQAJ010000193.1 GCA_025963675.1 Segetibacter sp. | reverse complement strand
GATAAAAACGGATTGGTTCAGGTTTTCTTACCTGGGTAATCTGCCTAATCCTCTCAATCTGTGTTATCGGTGTTCCAAAAAAACTTCTGTGCTCACCGTAGCACTTCGACTATTGTACTTGCTTCCGCACGCAGCTTTTGATCAAGACTTCAACAATCGAACAAATAAGCATAAAAACAATCAAAACAATTAAATCACTTTGAACAGGTAGTTGTCGGGAAACGAAAAATCTATAGGTGTGCCAGGTTTAAAGATGCCGAATACTGTGCTTCCTGTTCCCGTCATAGAAGCGTATATAGCTCCTTTCGCATACAGCTCATCTTTAATTTTTTCAATTGCAGGATATAGCTGAAAAACAGTTTCTTCAAAATCGTTTTTCAATTCTTCCTTCCAGCTTTCAATTGGCTGTTCGATAATTTGCCGGATGCTTTTAACGGGTGATGAAGGAGATAATTTAGAAAACGCTTCTTTGGTCGAAACGTGAAAGGCTGGGTTAACCACAACAATCTTATATGTAGATAAGTCTAACTCAACGGGCGAAAGAATTTCGCCACGTCCGGTAGCGAAGCAAGGCTTGTTGACAATAAAAAAAGGACAGTCGCTTCCTAGCTGCAGAGCATAAGCGATCAACTTTTCTTCAGATATATCTAGCTGGAATTTCTTGTCGAGCATTGACAGCATAAAAGCGCCGTCTGCACTTCCGCCACCTAGCCCGGCACCCATTGGTATCGCTTTGTGTAAATGAATACTTACTTCAGGCAAATCTGGAAAATCTGCCTTTAAAAGCCGATAAGCTTTTACGCAAAGATTATTATCATTTGTATCATTTACAGGCAAACCTGTAAGCTGAAAATTAAATGTTTCAGACCTGATCACTTCTAATGCGTCTCTTAACTCAACAGGATAAAAAACGGTTTCAAGATCATGAAATCCGTCTGTTCTTTTGCGAATAACATTCAGGCCGATATTGATTTTACAATTGGGGAAGAGAACCATTTAGAACCTGGATTTATTGGATTTGAAGGATTAGACGGAAATTGAAAAGATGGATGATAGAATTTATAAACAGTGGTTATAATGAAGAATGAGACACATTTTGATTATCAAACTGAAGCTTAAAAATGATACAAGGATAAACGGAGCGTCGCAAGGATGATGCTATGGAAAACAAAGGCTAGGGAACAGCTTCAAGCTATTAGCCTCAAGCTTCAAGCTTTCATGTTATGTTTAGGTTCCCGGATTGTTTTTGTTGCTCGCAGCTAAAAGCTCACAGCTTATTTCTTTCTCTTATTCAATTCATCTCTTATCGAAATTGCCCTGATGTAATCTTCCTGTTCGAGCACCTCGTTTAACAGGTTGTTTAATTCTTCAATACTCAGTCCACTTAGGTCGTCACGACTTCCCGGCTCAGCAGATGGGGCAGTTGTTTTTTTCTTTGTTGTTGACCCTGAGTCTTCCATCAGGATACCGGCACTTTCAAGTATATGATCGTAAGTATAGACGGGACATCCAAACCGAACGGCTAAGGCAAGCGCATCACTGGTACGGCTATCGATTTCTATCGTATCATGTTCGTTAATGCAAACTAATTTGGAGTAAAAAATTCCTTCCTGCAGGTCGCTGATCACGATTTCCTGGAGGTCAACGTTAAAAGCATTCATGAAATTTTTAAGCAGGTCATGAGTTAATGGACGACTTGGCTGCATTCTTTCAAGGGCCACAGCAATTGCCTGGGCCTCAAAACCACCGATTACAATAGGTAACCGGCGAAGTCCGTTTACTTCACCCAATACTACGGCATACGAGTGTGTTTGAGTTATGCTATGCGATAATGCTACAATTTCCAGTTCTATTTTCTTCATACCTGCAATACTTCAGAATGTAAATTATGCGCAAATGTAAAGATTTACGATTTCATATTTTTGTATCTCTTTAATAGATATTGATTTTTTACGGAATAAGTTTTTTTGACGGAAAGGAATTAAAGCTCAGTTAACAAATAATAACCTCTGCTTATAGTTTATTACATTTGCGCTCGTTTAAAAATTGTAATCCTTTTATGATCAATGTTTCTTTTCCGGATGGTGCAGTGAGGCAATATGAAGATGGGAGTTCTGCAATGGATATTGCAAAATCTATTAGTGAAGGTTTGGCGCGCAAAGTTTTGGCTGCTAAGGTTAATGGACAGGTTTGGGATCTAACGCGTCCTATAAATAATGACGCTACTCTCGAATTATTGACATGGAATGATATAGAAGGAAAAGCAACATTTTGGCATTCTTCAGCACACTTAATGGCCGAGGCTTTAGAGGCGGTATTTCCTGGTGTAAAACTGGGAATCGGACCAGCTATTGAAAAAGGTTTTTACTACGACATCGACCTGGGAGATAAACAAATTACAGAAGAAGATTTAAGGAAGCTCGAGGTCAAAATGGCTGAGCTCGCTAAGACAAATAGCGTTTACCAACGCAGGGATGTAAGCAAGGCAGATGCGGTAAAATATTTTACTGAAAAAGGTGACGAATATAAACTTGAGTTGATCGAAGGTCTTAACGATGGTGAAATCACTTTTTATACTCAAGGCAATTTTACTGATTTGTGTCGTGGTCCGCATATCCCCAATACGGGTTTTATAAAGGCCGTGAAGTTGACTAACATAGCGGGTGCTTATTGGCGTGGAGATGAAAAGCGTAAAATGCTGACCCGTATTTACGGTGTAACATTTCCCAACCAAAAAGAGCTGGATGAATATGTTACTTTGTTGGAGGAGGCAAAGAAGAGAGATCACAGGAAACTAGGTAAAGAACTGGAATTATTTACTTTTTCGGAAAGAGTTGGATTAGGGCTGCCATTGTGGCTGCCAAAGGGAGCGATGCTGAGAGAAAGATTACAACAGTTTTTGCAAAAAGCTCAAATTGAAAGCGGCTACCTTCCTGTCATCACTCCACATATCGGTCATAAGAACCTGTATGTAACCAGCGGACACTACGAAAAGTATGGGAAAGACAGCTTTCAACCCATCAGGACACCACAGGAAGGCGAGGAGTTTTTTTTGAAACCCATGAACTGCCCACACCATTGTGAAATCTATAAGGCTATACCGAGAAGTTATAAAGACCTCCCATTAAGGTTGGCTGAATTTGGTACTGTTTACCGTTATGAACAACACGGCGAGTTACACGGTCTGACAAGGGTACGCGGCTTTACCCAGGACGATGCTCACCTTTTTTGCCGGCCGGAGCAGGTGAAGGATGAATTTAAAAAGGTAATCGACCTTGTTTTATACGTATTCAAATCTTTAGGGTTTAGTGATTATACTGCGCAGATATCTCTTCGAGATAAGGAAGATCGGAGTAAATACATAGGGTCTGATGAGAATTGGGAGACTGCTGAACAGGCAATTATTGAGGCTTCGGCTGAAAAAGGACTGTCAACTGTGGTCGAATATGGCGAAGCAGCGTTTTATGGCCCAAAACTTGATTTCATGGTCAAAGATGCTATTGGACGGAAATGGCAATTAGGAACAATCCAGGTGGATTACAATTTACCTGAGCGATTCGACCTCACTTATATCGGAGAAGATAATGCAAAACACCGACCTGTAATGATTCATCGGGCTCCCTTTGGTTCGATGGAAAGATTTATCGCGGTGTTGATTGAACATTGTGCCGGAAAATTTCCTTTATGGCTTGCGCCGACACAGGCAATTATACTTCCTATAAGCGACAAGTTTGTGGAATACGCTGAAGAAGTGAAAGCTCAACTAAGAAAATCGGACATCAGAATTGATGTGGATGAAAGAAATGAAAAAATAGGTAAAAAGATACGTGAGGCGGAAATGAATAAAATTCCGTATATGTTTGTTGTGGGAGAAAAAGAGGTGTCAGAAGGAAAAGTATCGCTGAGAAAGCAGGCAAAGGGAGATATTGGAACGAAAACAGTAGCAGAAGCGTTAGAATTTCTAAAAGAAGAGATAGATAGTAAAAGAGCTTTGGAATAATTTGCTATTTTTACTTATATGAGTGCAACCTAAGGGGTCCAAAAGATTGCAGTAAAAATGAAGCAAGCAGTTTGTGGATTAACAAATTTTGAATTAAATTAAAAAAATAAAAACACACAGTAACCAAAAAACGATTAATGGCAGTAAACCCGGGTTTTTTTAGGGGACGTAACCCAAATTTTCGAAAAGAGCAACAACAGGAACATCGTACTAACCGGATGATCCGGATACCTGAAGTAAGATTGGTAGGAGAGGGAATTGAACCAGGCGTATATCCAACAGAGAAAGCTTTAGCAATGGCTGAGGCACAGGGGTTAGATTTAGTTGAAATTTCTCCCAACGCAGTTCCGCCTGTCTGCAGAATTATCGACTACAAAAAGTTTTTGTACGAGAAGAAGCGTAAGGAGAAGGAGATGAAGGCGAATTCAAAACAAAGCGAGGTAAAAGAGATTCGCTTTACGCCAAGCACCGACGAGCATGACTTTGATTTTAAATGTAAGCACGCGGAAAAGTTTTTGAAAGAAGGTGACAAAGTGAAAGCCTATGTACAGTTTAAAGGACGGGCTATTATGTTCAAAGACCGTGGAGAATTACTTCTTTTGAAGTTTGCAGAGCGATTATCAGAAACGGGTGTTTTGGAAGGCATGCCTAAAATGGAAGGTAAAAGAATGCTGGTCATTTTTGCTCCTAAAGGACAGAAGAAAAACAAATAAACTTTTTTGATGTTAATAATTAAACAGTAGACTTCGTCTACTGTTTTTTGTGTTTTACATAACTTCCATTGCTTCGATAGCAGCCCACTCTTTTTTTTAATTAGTTTTTTATACTAAAGCCGCCTTCGACCATAATCTTGCAGGTTCTAATCCTATTGGTTTAATAATATATTAAATGTTTTACATAATATTTGAACAAGCGAAAGGATGTTTTATCTTTGTTTTGTGCTTATTCTTATTATCCATTTCTAAAACCTTCTACCATGAATATTCATTTCAATTTCCATGGTTCTACTTATAGAGCAGGCCTGGCAAAACAAGGGGATAATAAATTGGAAGTAAAAATTAACGATGATAAATTAGAAAAGCAGTTTGGCACTTCTCTTCCATTTTATATTGAAAACAAATCTGTTGGTTTCAATACCTTCAACCGATCGCACTCTGATCTCTATGCTTTAAATAGCTCAATCTCAAAAGCTATAGCCGAGCAATGCACCGAAATTTTATAAACTTCTATTATCCGTTTTGACAATTATTCTGCTAATCGGGCTGTTGTAATTTGTCAAACACTTCTATCTGATATAAAAATAATTTTTCCAGGTCTATTGAGCCTGCGGACACCCTCCATAATACATTTCAAGGGTGTTCCATTCTTTGTTTTTGTATTGCGTTTATTTGCTTATATTTTCATTATAACCTTACACAATATTGTTTATGATGAGATCAAGCTTACTATACCTTATTTGCTGCCTTCTTCCGTTTATATTATTTGCCAATACTTCTAACGCACAAGCCATTCGACCAAATTCCGTACCTATCCCTCTCAATGCAGGGTATTGGGTTACTAATGCAGATAGGTCAGTCTTGTTTGAAAAGCAACAAAAACAGCTTTTATTCGTTGCAACTAAGCCGGGTAATCCAACAATTGAGGTAAAAGATAGTCCTGCATTTCAGACAATTGATGGTTTTGGTTTTTGCCTCACTGGCGGAAGTGCCATGCTTTTATCTAAAATGGATGCTACAGCAAGAACAGCACTTTTAAAAGAATTATTTGGAATAACAGGAAGGAACATTGGTATTAGCTATTTGCGATTGAGTATAGGTGCATCAGACCTGGATGATCACGTTTTTTCTTATGATGATTTGCCGCCAGGAAAAACTGACCCTGATCTAAAAAAGTTCAGCATTAAAGAGGACAAAAAATACCTTATTCCTGTTTTAAAGGAAATTCTCAAAATTACACCCAACATTAAATTGCTTGCATCTCCGTGGTCGCCACCAACCTGGATGAAAACAAATGACAGCACGAAAGGTGGTAGTTTAAAGCCGCAGTTTTATGGCGTTTATGCAAATTATTTTGTCAAGTACGTTAAAGCGATGAAATCGTTAGGATTTTCAATTGATGCTATAACTGTCCAGAATGAACCTTTACATCCGGGGAATAATCCGAGCTTGCTTATGTTGGCGAATGAACAGGCTTTGTTTGTGAAAAAGCATTTGGGACCGGCTTTTAGATCTGCAAAAATCAAAACGAAAATTATCATTTATGATCACAATGCAGATCGTCCTGATTACCCGATAAGTATTTTAAACGATCCTGAGGCAAAAAAATTTATTGATGGTTCTGCATTTCACTTATACGGCGGACCAATAGAAGCTTTATCAAAAGTGCATGAAGCTCATCCTGATAAGAATGTTTATTTCACTGAACAGTGGATAGGCGCACCGGGAAATTTTGCTGGTGATTTGAGCTGGCATGTGAAGAATTTAGTAATTGGCGGCACCAGGAATTGGGCACGCACGGTATTAGAATGGAACCTGGCAGCTGATCCGCAACAAAATCCACACACTCCTGGTGGTTGTGACCGCTGCCTTGGTGCTGTTACCATCGATGGCAATAAGGTTACACGAAATCCTGCATATTATATTATTGCACACGCTTCGAAGTTTGTGCGACCCGGGTCAAAACGAATTTCTTCAGATTTACCAGAAGGCTTACCGAACGTTGCCTTTAAAACGCCCCAAGACAAAAGAGTAATCATTGTTTTAAATGAAAGCAACAAGCGGCAGATTTTTAATATTGTATTTAAAAGGAAAATGATAACAACTTCTTTAAATGCAGGTTCAGTTGGAACTTATGTGTGGTGAGCCTTTCAATCTTAATGCGGAACAAAACGTTTGGATAGATAATATGATTCTTTATAACAAAAAATCCGCCGTCGCGGATTTTTTGTTATAAGAATCATCCTTGCAAATGTTCATTTTTAAAAAAAATTTACAATTTAGTGACACAACGATGTCGATGATGCACGAATGCCGGAAACAAAAAAACATCCTTACTCCTTAATAACTTTCTACTAACTAACTTACTCCCATCTCCTCATACGCCTCAATTGGCTCGCAGGTACAAATCAGGTTCCTGTCGCCATAAGTGTTGTTAACACGACTGATAGCAGGCCAAAATTTGTTATGCTTCAAATACTCCAGAGGGAATGCAGCCTGGGTACGGCTATAAGTATGGCTCCATTCATCTGCAGTAATTACCTGCAAACTATGAGGGGCATTTTTTAACACGTTGTCAGTTTTATCTGCATTGCCATTTTCAATTGCGACTATCTCTTCATGAATATTAATCAAGGCATCGCAGAAACGGTCAAGCTCAGTTTTAGGTTCACTTTCTGTAGGCTCGATCATAATGGTGCCTGCAACAGGGAAACTTAGAGTAGGCGCGTGGAAGCCATAATCCATTAAACGTTTTGCAACATCTTCTGCTTCAATACCCAGGGTTTTAAATGGACGCAGGTCAACAATAAATTCGTGGGCGCACGTATTGTTCTTACCGCTGTACAAAATCTTGTAATGACCTTCGAGCCTTGCCTTCATATAATTTGCATTCAGAATGGCGTATTCAGTTGCCTTTCTTAATCCTTCTGCGCCTAACAATTTTATATAAGCATAACTGATCAGCAAAATACTTGCAGAACCATAAGGAGCTGCACTTACCGCATTCGCACTACTTCCTTTGTTGATGTTTACATGACCCGGTAAAAAAGGTGCTAATTTTTCATTTACACAAATCGGTCCCATTCCTGGTCCGCCACCACCGTGAGGGATTGCAAATGTTTTGTGCAGGTTAAGGTGACAAACATCAGCGCCGATAAATCCCGGAGCAGTTAAGCCAACCTGCGCATTCATGTTGGCGCCGTCCATATAAACCATACCGCCATGTTCATGGATGATGCTGCAAATTTCCCTGATACTTTCCTCAAACACCCCATGCGTACTCGGATAAGTAACCATTAATCCTGCAAGCGTGTCTTTATATTTTTCAGCATTCTTTCTTAAATCCTCGACGTCTATATTTCCTGCCTCGTCACATTTGGTCACTACAACTTTAAATCCGGCCATAACCGCACTTGCAGGATTTGTTCCGTGGGCAGAGATCGGGATAAGAATCACGTTTCTATGGGCTTCATTCCTGTCTTCGTGGTAACCTTTTATCGCGAGCAAACCTGCGTACTCACCCTGCGCACCACTGTTTGGTTGCAAAGATGTCGCAGCAAACCCTGTAATACTACTTAGCCATTGTTCCAATTCAACCACTATTTGGTGATAACCCTGCCACTGGTCAGTTGGTGCAAAAGGATGCATTTTTGAAAACTCAGGCCAGCTAACAGGGATGAGCTCTGTAGCAGAATTCAACTTCATAGTACAGCTACCCAGAGGGATCATGGAGTTGTCGAGGCTGAGGTCTTTGTTTTCCAAAGACTTCAGGTAACGCATCATTTCTGTCTCGCTATGATGCGTATTAAAAACCGGGTGCAATAGGAAAGTTGATGTTCTGGTTAACGCAGTCGGAATATTATCAAGGTTTTCATCATATTCAAAAATAACTCCTGCATCCCCCATTCCGTTAGTTTCAGCAAACAGATGAAGTATGTCTAATACGTCACACTGCGCCGTTGTTTCATCTACCGAGATACCAACAAAGCCATCGTGAAAATAATGGAAGTTCATCTGTTGTGCCTCAGCCAGTTTACGCAGCGCTGCAACATCATCTACTTTTACTTTTATTGTATCGAAGTAATATTCATTTACCTGTTCAAAACCCAGTTCCCTCAACTCTTTGCTTAAGGAATGAGCAAGCAAGCTTACACGTTTTGCGATTGTTTTCAATCCTTCCGCGCCATGATATACGGCGTACATAGCAGCCATGTTTGCAAGTAAAGCCTGTGCAGTACAAATATTGCTGGTCGCTTTTTCACGACGAATGTGTTGTTCGCGGGTTTGTAAAGCCATGCGTAATGCCCGGTTACCCTGTGTGTCAATGCTCACGCCTATGATGCGTCCCGGAATTACCCGTTTGAATTCATCTTTGGTTGCAAAAAATGCTGCATGTGGTCCGCCAAATCCCATTGGCACACCAAAGCGCTGGCTTGAACCGACTGCTACATCAGCGCCTAATTCTCCTGGTGGGGTTAACAACGTAAGAGCCAATAAATCAGTAGCCGTAACGACTTTTGCATTTACAGCACGCGCTTGTTCAAAGAAGCTGCGATAATCTTCCACCGCACCGTCACTATTTGGATATTGAACAATTACACCAAAATAACTTTCATCTAATTCAGCGGTTTTAAAGTCACCGGTTACCAGTTCTACTTTGATGGGAGTGGCGCGGGTTAGCAACACATCTTTTGTCTGAGCAAAAATATTTTGATCAACAAAGAATTTTGGAGAGGTAATTTTATCGCCTTTGTTCTTATGGTTAAATAGCATAGCCATTGCCTCAGCAGCAGCCGTTCCTTCATCGAGCAAGGAAGCGTTTGCAATGGGCAAAGCAGTCAGGTCGCTAACCATTGTCTGAAAGTTTAGAAGACTTTCCAACCGTCCCTGCGCAATTTCTGCCTGGTACGGGGTGTATTGTGTGTACCACCCTGGGTTTTCAAAAAGATTGCGAAGAATTACTGTCGGAGTAATGGTGTCATAATATCCCTGTCCGATGTAATTTCTGAAAACCTTGTTTTTAGCCGCAGTTTTACGCAAATCGCTTAAATACTGGTGTTCGCTCACCGGCCCTGCAACATCTAAAGACTTATCCAGCCGTATGTCTCCCGGAACTGTTTTTTCTATCAGTTCGTCTAAAGAAGCTACCCCAATTGTTGCGAGCATTTCTATTGTCTCACGTTCACCCGGGCCAATATGTCTTTCCTGAAATTCCCTTGCCTGTTGTTCAAATAAGTTCATATTCTGGTTATAAGTTTGTATGTGTCGTTATTGTTTTTGTTGCCGGCTTTTCAACAGGCATTTGACACCGTTGTGTCACTCCCTTGTACGGCAAATCGTTATGCTGCTTTTCCTAAAGCGTTTTAAATAAACATCAGCACGAGGCTAAAGGTTTGTTGAAGCAATCAACACGCTGGTATACCTGGTTTGGAATAAGTATGTTTTGAAAAAGATTTGCAAATTTAAGGTGGGGAGAGGAGATTTCCGAAAGTGACAGTTGGGCTTTCGGCTGTTTAATCCGTTTTAACACCGTCTTTTCTGCAACTGACCTGTGCGAGTTCTCATTTAGGTGAAAAACATCATTTATAAAACCCTTAGTTTTTAAACACTTACTTTTGCAGCTCAATAAAAGTAAAAAACGCAATTTTTACATTGCGCTTTACTTATCTCACAATTCATGAAAGTAGGTTTTGTTAACATATTTGGAAAGCCAAATGCAGGTAAAAGCACTTTGCTAAATGCTTTGATAGGTGAAAAAATGGCTATAGTTAGTCATAAGGTGCAAACCACCAGACATCGCATAAAGGCTTTTTTAAATAAGGAATGGGAATACCAGATAATCTTCTCCGATACTCCCGGCATTATAGAACCAAAGTATAAGCTACACGAAAAAATGATGAAGGCTGTTAAAGGCAGCCTCGAGGATGCGGACGTCGCTTTGTTGCTGGTCGACATAAATGATAACTGGCAAGAGGCTGACCAGATCTTTTCGTCGTTAAAGCTAAAGGTTCCGTGCATAGTAATTACGTCAAAAACAGATTTGGCAAAAGATAACAGAGAGGAAGAGGCAAAAGCTTTTTTCTCATCTAAATCTTATTGCAAAGAATGGATTGGAATATCAGTGACAGCCGGCAAAAATGTAGACAAATTGCTGGAACTAATATTGAAGTACCTGAAAGAAGGACAGCCTTTTTACGACCAAGAAGATTTGACGGATTTGCCAACGAGGTTTTTTGTAGGCGAAATTGTGAGAGAGAAAATCTTTGAACTGTTTGAACAGGAAATTCCGTACGACACTACAGTAATGGTAAATGAATTTAAAGAGAAGACGAGTCTTGTAAAAATACAGGCAGATATCATCGTTCAGCGCGAAAGTCAAAAGGCAATTATTTTAGGTGAAGGTGGAAAAATGATAAAGCAAGTTGGAAGCCTTGCCCGAAAAGATATTGAAGAATTTTTAGGACAAAAAATCTTCCTGGAATTGTTTGTGAAGGTGAAAAACAAGTGGCGCGATGATGATTTTAAGTTGAGGGAATACGGGTATAATTCTTAGGAAAGTCATAAGGTCATTGAGTCAATTGGTCACATATGATTTAGAATTGAACATTGAATATTGACCGTTGCATATTGAGTATTAAAATGGCTGACAGTTGTGCGGCAGTTTCAAAGTGTGGCACCACTTAGTAATATTCACTAATCAACGTTTTAGCGCTCTATGTTCAATTAAGAACAAAGGTACAAGTGAGTGACACAACGATGTTGAGAAAAGAACAGGTGCTTGTACCAAAAAAATTAATAACAACATCTTTCCCGTTTGGGTTAGAATTAAAAACAAATGCCCTTAGAGGGGTTAGGGTCTTATGGTATTTACAGTAGCAATAGTTGGACGCCCGAATGTGGGCAAGAGTACGTTTTTGAACCGGCTTCTCGAGCAGAGAAA
>JAOQAJ010000179.1 GCA_025963675.1 Segetibacter sp. | reverse complement strand
CCAGCCTTTACGATTTTGTGCTAATACAGCATTAGAAAAAAGGAGAATACAAATAAAACAGAAGGGGGTAAATTTCATGGTGCTATTGCAATTGTTAGATATTCTGTCCAAATCTAAAATATATTATCCACCAAAAGCAATCGGTCCAACTCTTTTTTTCAGTCGCGCTAAGCATAAGCTGAAAGAATAATATGAGTGGAAGTTTTGAAAAAGGTTATGCTGTTCCAGTGTGCGACGCAAGTAATGTTGAAAGAAGGTCTGATGTTGACTACCCAAAAAACATAAACTAAAAAAGCGTTTCAAAATGGTTGAAACGCTTTTTTAGTTATAAAAATTCAGTTTTAATTCATGATTTCTACCCTTCCTTTTTTACCAGTACCACTCTACCCCGGTCGGCTTTGTACATGTCGGCATACATTTTTACCAATTCCTTATAATCACTTGCAGGAAATTTTCCGGCTTTTCTTTCAAACATGCGTGTCAGCACAACTTTATTTCCTTCTAACTTATAGCTGATCTTGTATTGACCAAACTTGTTTGTAAAAGCAACTGACTGAGGCATCGCTTCAGGAACAAAACCTGTAGGAATATTAATTTCGACAGTGTCAAGATCCCGGAATTCAAACGTAAGATTTATGTCGTTGAGCCTTTCTTCGTCTTTTAATTTTAGTGTGCTTTTATTTAACAGATTTGGTTCTATAAACATTCTTTTACCGCTAACCTGCGCATAGTTTTCTGCTATAACATTCAGCTTTTCAGCAATTGAAGGAACTTGTGATTGAAACGTTTTATAATCAAAAGAAGTGATGTCGTAAGTTGGCAGGTCGATCTCTTTCTTCAAATATTCAAGCTGTTCCTTTTTAGAGTGCGTATTAATTAAACTAAACAAATCATCCTGCTGGATACCGGTATATTTTGTGTCAATGTCAGCACTTAATTTTCCGTTTTCGTCTATACTTGCAGTAACTTTTCTCACTTGTAGATTATCATTAAAATTGTATGCAGGAGTTTTTACCAGGTGCCCACCATCTTCATCAACCATTAAAGCGTATCGGTTACTGGTAAAGCCACTCAGATAGCCGGGAGGAAGTGTTTGACTTGTACACTCAAGCCACATGGTATCTTTCTTAAGGGGCACAGATAAGATAACGTGATTAAATTGCTGGGCGGAAAAGTCTTCATGAATAAAGCGACTATTCTCTCCGGCTTTCACCAGGGTATAAACTGATTTTATACTTGCTTCTTTTAGAAGCGAGAACATAAAGTTGGTCAAAGCTTTACAGTCACCATATTTTTTTTCAGCAACAGATACTGCATCAAAAGGCTGCCAGCCTCCTATGCCTAACTGTATGCTGATGTATCTTGTGTTTTGTTGCATGTACTTATACAACGCTTCGATTTTGCTTCTTACGTCCGTTACATTATCTGTTAGTTCATGCACTTTTGACTTTACAGCAGGTGGAAGAATATCACGATTTTGCTTCAATGCATAAACAAACTTTCCGAAATCATTCCACGTACTCATGTTTCCTTTGAAGCCGCCTATTTCAAAATTGGTAGAACCAACAATAACCGTCGGAGTAATTCTTTGCCACTCAGGTGAAGCATATTCTATCTTAACTACAGGAAGATTTTTAACCTCCCAATGGTAGACTGTTTGTTTGCCTGTTGTAACAACAGGCTCCTTATCGTAATGAAATGACTTATGTCTTATTTTATAATCATTTGGACAAACTACCTCAAAAATGCTGTTTTCAACTGCAAACTCATCGTCTCTTTCAACAGGCATCCACGAAGGAATAAACATAAGTTGGTCTTGCTTTATTTCAACTTCATATTCAACAGTATAAGGAAATACTTTGCAATAAAAATTGTGGGTTTTCACCCTGCTATCTTCTGCCAGACTTGCCTCGCTGGTTCCACTCAGATCACTTATCTCAGCATTTTTCAATGACCTTACTTTCTTACCGGCAGCATCGTATAACGAGCCGTCGATTGATCTTATCGTAGTAAATTTATCATAGCCTTGAACCCAACCGGCATGGTCTTCTGCGCTTTCGTTAAGAATAGTTATTGCAGTTTTGTAATAGTAAACAGCAGAACCAGGATCTTTTATTTCAAACCGAACCAACTCATATCTTTTAATAGCTGAAGCTCCCTTTAATAAAGCAGGATCAATTTTACTTACAGCATATTTGTTGTCTTCTCTTGCAAACCCGCTTATGGCGATTAATGCAAATAGTACACTATTTAATACTTGCTTCATGATTACTATTTAATTTTTTTCAACACTATTTGCTCACCATGCTTTTTTACTATGTAACCGAAGAAATCACGAAGGCTTTGATAATCTTCAGGTAAAAAAGTAGCCTTGTTTAACTTCACAGTAGATCTTAGTTGAATTGAATTCGCATCTTTAGCAACAAGGTATTCAAACATTCCTTCATCTTCATTGAACTTAACCCTGCTCGATTTTGGCAATTCTTCTATTGCATATCCCTTTGGAATATCCATCTTCAATACAAAATTTTCGTTGAGGGCATAAGGCATTTCTACAGGGTAAAGTCTTTCGGCAGATTTGAACGGATTTTCCTTTAAAGCCTCGCCAAAAATCGGGTTTAAATAGATCATTTCATCTTCGGGTTTGAAGTTGATGTCATACCTGATTGTCACAGGCTCTTCATAAATTTTTAATGAATCAATATTTTGGTTTGAAATATTGACATCGAAAGAAAAACCTTTCTTTACTTCTTTAAAATAGTCTTCTTTGGTTGTTTTGACAAACTTTTCACGCACCCTGTTTGATTCATAATCTCCTAAATTTGAAACAATGCTTCCTGTTAAACCACCCTTCTCGTCATTAACAATAAATACTGTCGTAAGCTTATTTTCTCTTATAGAGTCAGCACTAAGATTTATAAGTGCCGGAAGATCTTTATCAATTATTCTTGCATAACCGTTATAACAATCAAGGTCTAATTTGCCAAAACCTAACTTGTTTTGAGAAGCATCTAACAGGTAGGTTTTGTCATCTATAACTACCTTAGTTATAACATAGTTTAGCTTCTCTAATATCGGGTACATTTCATATGCCTTTCCATGATCACGCGTACTTAGCAAGACCGGGTACGCTTCAAGGCCTTTGTTCTTTAAAAGTACTGTGAGTAAAAGGTTTATATCGGCAACATTTCCGTTCCTGGTTTGATACACCTTTTTTAAAGGATTAGAAAGATATTTTGCGCTGTGATCTGTACAACTGATATTGTCTCTTACATACTCAAAGATTTTTCTTGCAGACTCCATTGGTGTTGCAGTCCCTGCAGTTATTTTTTTGAGCTCGTCGCTCCAGTAATTTACGTTTTGCGTAAGGCTTGCACCAAAATCCTCATCCTTTAACAACTCTTCCGATACCAGGTTCCAATTGCTCATTATATTTTTAGCATCGCTATTAGGATATTTTACCCTGGATAGTTGAAACGATAGCTTTGATACATGATTATCTAAGGTGGTTGTAAAACTTTCTTTTTTCAACGCGGGCACATTTTCCATTGCCCACCTATGATTGGCAGTAGTACTTGTAAATGAGTACATCTCGCTTTTAGTTGATGCATTACTACTACTCTCTAAAATGTTGTACTGCTCTCTTCCCTCAGAACCCTCGTTTATTTTGTAGGGTTGGTAACCCTGTGTAAGGGTTACAAAGTCATAAATGGTGGGTATCGTCACCTGGTACTCGCTCCACATAACCGGATGCTCTCCCTGAAAGTACCATGCCCTTAAATCACCGGGATAAGGAGAAACAAAATTATATCTTATCTCAATGATGCTTCCTTCTTTTAGGTTAGGAAGCGTGAACTTTCTTTGTGTATAATTCTTATTGAGTCTGTCTTTAAAAATGGACGCCTTATCAAGTTTATAGGTTTCAACTTTCCCGTTTTCAAGGTTATAAGTACAAGCTTCGAGACTCTCAATTTTTTCTTCAGCCGTTCCGCGGGCATACAGCGGAATCGAAATGGTAGCCATATCAAAAGAATTACGATTCAGTAATCTTATGCGGGTATGTCGTTTAAACGAGATTGAAAAACCACCAGAGGTATTACCTTCATATTTAGAAGAGCCAATGTCAAATAAAACAACTCCACTGGCACTGCTATCGACCGGATAGGCTGTGGGTGCGAAATCGGCAGGCTTTATATCGCCAAACTTAACGGTAGCTTTTTGTGAAAGAACAGGAAGAGACAACAGGAACAGGCAAGGCAATAAAATGCCGATGGCGAACTTTCGCATTTCTTAAAGGTGTGGGTTTATAATTTTGAGGAACTTTTGTAGTTTATACTACAACTATTCTTTTAACAATATATTGCATTTAAGTATATAAAAAAATAATTGAAGGACAAAAACACCATATTTATTAAGAATAAATGCCTTGCGCTAGGTTTCGATTATTGTGGAATAGCCAGGGCAGAAAAACTTGATGACGACGCCCGAAGATTGGAAGCATGGTTATCGAAAGGTATGCATGGAAACATGCAATACATGGAAAACTATTTTGATCTAAGAATCGATCCGACGAAGCTCGTTCCTGGTGCAAAAAGCGTTATTACCCTTCTGATCAATTATTTTCCGCACGAACGGCAGAAAGTCGAAACTCCTAAAATTGCCAAATACGCGTATGGCCAGGACTACCACGAAGTGATCAGGGCTAAGCTGAAGCAATTGCTTCTGATGATGAAGCAGGAAATAGGAGAAATCAATGGCCGTGGTTTTGTTGATAGTGCGCCGGTACTTGAACGTGCCTGGGCAACCAAAAGCGGGCTGGGCTGGATAGGCAAAAATGGAAACCTCTTAAACAAACAAGCCGGTTCATTCTTTTTTATTGCAACCCTTGTTGTTGATATTGAGTTGGTTTATGACGACCCTTTTGCAAAAGATTATTGTGGCAGTTGTCGCCGATGTATAGACTCTTGCCCCACTGATGCGATTCTTGACAATAAGGTAGTCGATGGAAGCAAGTGCATCAGCTATTATACGATCGAATTAAAAGATGCTCTTTTGCCAGAACATCTAAAATCCAGGTTTTCTGATTGGATGTTTGGCTGTGACGTTTGCCAGGATGTATGCCCCTGGAATCGCTTTAGTAAACCACATAATGAAATTAATTTTACCCCTCTTCCGCATATATTAAATTTCACCAGCAACGACTGGGAGGAACTAACAGAAGAAAGTTTTAAACAGATCTTCAAAAATTCACCGCTGAAAAGACGAAAGTTTGAAGGAATAAAGAGAAACCTTCGCTTTATAAAAAGTTAATTGAAAAGGACTGTTTTGGTACCGGCTTTAGTAATTCTCATAATACTTTCGTTGCGTCGCACTCCTGTACATTAAATATTCTATTCACCATAGAATACCTTTTGACGCCCCCCGCAATGTTGATAGTTCCAGGTTATTTCAATTTCTAAAAAAGGTAACTTTATAAAGCTGTAAACTTCACATTAATGCGTACCAATCCTCTAAAAAAACTGCCTGGCTCTATCGGTTACCTGATTGGTGGTTTTTTTATTATGGTAGTCTGGCTTTTCGAAAAACTTCTCTCACCTTTTAAGAAAGTAAGGATAAAGAAAAAAACCTCTAATAAAAGTCGTTAACAACGCTGGCAGCGAAATTGATATAATCTATTAAAAAACCAGCAATGAGAAAAATGATGATGGTTTCTGCCCTGTTTATTGCCCTCACCGGCTGCGGTGGCAGCGACTCGACCGACAATAATGCAATTGGCGATACAGCAAACAATCCGGGCCTCACAAATCCAACTGCGATAGATACCACCAAGCATCCTGATGGCATGATTAATGGCAGCGTAATTAGTACAGATACGGCTGCGATGAATGTTCAGAATTCTATCAATAAAGCTAAAGCAGCTAAAAACAAATAAGAGCATTTCGTTCTCTGCCGACGAGATTTTTATCCCTGCCACGACTCCGCATAATGAAGGGTGGATTTAGCGATGGTGTGGTTGTATAGTGTTGTAAAAAGATCAGTAGGGTTAAAAGGCTTCGAGATATATTCGATCATACCAGCCTGTAAAATTTTATCTTCAATGTCGTCCGAAGATGCAGCAGTAAGCGCTATAATCGGAATATTTTTATTGAAATCAAGAATTGCTCTTGATGAACTGTATCCATCCATCACCGGCATTTGAAGATCCATTAAAATAATATCGTACGCTTTGGCTTTTACTTTATCAATTGCGATAAGCCCATTTTCTGCCACCTCGACTTTTGCGTTCCAGTTTTGCAACATATTTTTAGCAACAAACACATTAAATTCAACATCTTCAACAAGTAGCACTTCTATTCCGTGTAGATCGCGTTTAGCAGGAACTTGTAAGATTTCTTCTTTTGATGTTTTATCACTTCTCTTTAAAGCCAGTGTGAAATAAAACTTTGCTCCCTTGTTTTCTTCGCTTTCAACATGAATCTCACTTCCTTTTAAAAGCAATAGTCTGCGGGTAATTGTCAGGCCTAATCCAGAGCCACCAAACTGCCTTGTAATATCAGAGTTAGCCTGAGTAAAGTTTTCAAAGATGAGTTTTTGTTTATCACCATGAATACCAATACCTGTATCAAGAACAATAAATTCGAGGTTAACTATTTCTGCTAAGCTTTCCTTTAACCTCACTTCTATGATAATTTTTCCGTCTGCAGTAAATTTTACTGCGTTAGAAACAAGGTTATTTAAAATCTGGTTTAAACGAACAACGTCCCCTTTAATAAACCTCGGGATGTTGTTATCAATAATTAATTCCAGCTTGTTACCTTTTTCTTCTGCATTAACCCGGTTCGCTAATTTAATATTATTTAGTTGCTGTCTGATGTCAATGTCCTTTTCCGACAACAAGATTTTACCTTCTTCAATTTTACCGAAGTCAAGAATATCATTTATAAGTGTTAGAAGGTTTGTAGAGGAGATTTGTAAAATCTTCAAAATTTCTGTTTCTGCAGCTTCAAAATCCTTTTGCAGCAGCAAATGCACATTACCAATAATAGAATTTAACGGTGTTCTTATTTCATGACTCATTACGGAAAGAAACTCACTTTTCACCTTCGCTGCTTTTTCAGCTTGCTCTTTTGCACGAATCAGTTCACTTTCCAGATCTTTGGTTCTTTCAATCTGTTTCTCAAGGTAGAAGATGATACTTATTAGTTCATCTTCGTCTTTTTCTTCCAATCCTACAGCATGTTGGTCTAACGAAATGATAGCTTCTTTTAACTTCCTGATTGACCGGTTCTTTATCTCATTCTGCTGTTGTAAATTTTTTGTTACATCCTGGTATTCCTTTTCGCTAATAGAAAAAGCATGCTCTACCAACTTTTTATCTTTCTCAAAATTTCCGTACGTATTACTTATGGTGTCCAGAAAAATTCTTATTGCCTCCTCCTTAAGATAACTTTCAGGCAGTAATTTTTTAATTTGTTTTTCAAGGACAGAATGATAAGCCATAAATATTATGATTCCGAAAACGTGGTAATTGCCATTGTCTGGTTATGTAATTCACAATTACTACTTTTATTAACCGGCGCTATTTCGCCATAAGAATAAAAGCCGGAAATGCAGGTTTTTTCACCAAAAATGTCAATTGCAGCCTGCACCTCTTCTTCGGTTCTGTCGTGTAAAATTATTTTTCGTCCTACACAGCTCACCAGGATAGCTAACTGAGGTTCTTTGTTGGTGTATTTTTTTAAAGAATCTCTCGCTGCTTCAGAAGACCCGGCAATTAGTTTGTCAAAAGTACCCTTCATTAGCCTCACTTTACTTCCCACCGGAAGGTTGCCCGCTGAAGTTAGAGATCTGTCCTCTTCATTTACTGCGAGAATCGTTCTTACCAGAAAATCATCAGAATCAGTACGAATTGAAAAAGGGAAATTTAAAGCTGACCCAGGCAATTCTTCAGAATAAGGGCCCAGGTATTCTTTATAAAGGTCCAGTGCATTTTTCCCGTCTAATTCGAATAATACATTTTTTTCCGACTTTGTTATTGTTCTTTCCCGTCCAAATTCATCCCATCCTCCAAAATATCCATTACTTATCTCTAAACTGGTTCCATAAAATCCTATTGCAACAACCTTTCCTTCAGTCGGAATTTCATTAAGCCCTACAAACGTTCTTTCAAATCTCGCCCCATCACCGGCCAGGCCACCTGTTACCGGTATT
>JAOQAJ010000094.1 GCA_025963675.1 Segetibacter sp. | reverse complement strand
GCAGGTAGCTTCCTTCAATTTTCTATTCTTTTACTTCCCTGGCCCCTTCATTGTGGCTATCATTCCGGCCATAGATTGTACTGACCTGTGTTCGGTAATCTTTCCATTGTCATTAAACGTGAAGATGTCCACATCTTTAACCTTGAAGCTTTTACCGGCCGACTTCATACCCATAAAATCATTTTTAAAACTTCCACTCCAGTCGCCATAGACCATCACTTTATTTCCGTCGGCTACAGCTTCAAGATTGTCACCTTTGTAATTGTCTACATTACTTAACCACATTTTCATACCTGCCTTAATTGAGTCTAATCCTTTGGTGGCAGGCCCACTGCCATCGAAATAGTCAACTGCATCAGCGGTAGCATTCTTCAATGCCTCATCCGCATTCTTGTTTGTTATAGCCCTTACACTTTCCATTGCCGTTTGTTTATTCCGTTCCTCTTTACTTTCTTCTGAATTGTTAGCTACCACAGCTGTACCGGTATCTGTGCCGGAAGTTTCAGTTTTAACACCGGTGTTGCAAGCTGCCAGTACTAACACCGAACAACAAAAACTCGTGAATAACTTTTTCATTGTTTTGATTTTGAATGAATTAATAAATAGAAAGTAAAAAATAAATAGCACAAATGCAAGGATGAGTTACCCACGTGGAATTAATGGCGACGGCACACCGGACTTTAGCTGGTGTAAAACACAACTTCGAATAAATGAATAAAAGCTGGTCTTCGCAAATTCAAAAAACCTTATTTTAATTATTAGTTTTCGCGTTTTCTAATGTAAACAGTCATACAACTGCCATAATGTGCCATATTCACCTACGTGGAAAAGTCAAAAAAGCATATTTACCTTATTGGCTGTAAATTTGTTCCTTGTTTACATGTAGCTTAAGCTACTGATATATTAAATCAAACTTTTAAAATATTTTTTATGGCATTAGAATTCACAGACGCGAACTTTCAATCGACTGTTCTTGATAGTGATAAACTTACAGTAATCGATTTTTGGGCTGAATGGTGCGGACCTTGTCGCGCTATCGGACCTGTAGTAGAAGAATTATCAAAAGAATATACAGGACGTGTAAATATAGGAAAGGTAAATGTTGACCAAAATCCTACTTTAAGCGTTAATTATGGTATCACTTCTATTCCCGCTATCCTTTTTGTAAAAGGCGGAAAAGTGGTTGATAAACAAATAGGAGCTGTTCCTAAGTCAGTTTTAGACAAAAAGATCCAGTCTCATTTATAATCATATAGATGTAAATAAAAAGAGCAGGCAATTGCCTGCTCTTTTTATTTATAATACGAATTTGTTGTTGCCAACCTTAATTTGCCATTGGTATGGCAAACCCAGATAACAGTTCTTGACTTGATCGAGGATACGATTAGGGCTGTTCCGCCGCAAACGCTGCTTCCGGATGAACACTTTTCATCTGCCGTCCATCGTGCTTGTGTTTAAAAAGAATCATAAATAACACCGCAATAACAAGGGAGTATAGCGCAAATGTGATCCATATGCTATGCCAGTCCTTACTTTGGTCAGGATAGGTAAAATACTTTTGAATGATTATTCCACTTAACGAACTACCTAACACAGCACCAAAGCCGTTTGTCATCATCATAAACAAACCTTGCGCACTGGCTCTTATTGTCGGGTCTGTTTGTGTTTCTACAAAAAGGGATCCCGAGATATTGAAAAAGTCGAAAGCCATTCCATAAACAATACACGACAAAATAATCATCCACAAACCGTCGCCGGGGTTACCGTAAGCAAACAACCCAAACCTAAGAACCCATGCAATCATACTAATTACCATCACCTGCTTTATTCCAAATCTTTTTAAGAAAAAAGGAATGGCCAAAATAAACAGGGTTTCTGATATTTGAGAAATCGACATAATGATAGCAGGGTACTTGACAGCTATCGTTTCTTTGTATTGAGCAATATTGGCAAAGTCATGTAAAAAAGTATCTCCGTACGCGTTGGTTAGCTGGAGAGCCGCCCCTAACAACATGGCGAAAATAAAGAAGACAGCCATCTTCGAGCTTCTGAATAAAGTGAAAGACTTGAGGCCAAATGCATCTACTAAGGTTTTGTTTTCTCCACCAACGAATTGAGGAGGACATGCAGGTAAAGAAAACGCGTATAAACCTAGTAAGAAGGATGCTGCCGAAGCAACATAAAACTGGCTTGCCGAAGTTTCAATATGTAATAAACTGACTACCCAAAGCGCAACGATAAAACCCACTGTTCCCCAAACTCTCACAGGTGGATAATCTTTTACCACGTCTCCACCCCTGCTCTTGAGTACCGAAAAGGCGACTGCGATAGACAACGCCAGGGTCGGCATGTAACACATCATATTTAATAACATCACCCAGAACATGGTTCCGGGACTATCGACCATTGGTATAGTAAAAAGTATAATTCCACCTAAAATATGTAGACCGCCATACAGCTTCTCGGCGTTGATCCATTTATCTGCAATGATACCCATGAGAGAAGGCATAAATATCGAAGCAATCCCCATCGTCGAAAAGATAGCCCCGAATTGTGCACCCGACCATTGCTTTGTTTGAAACCAATAAGCACCTATAGTTATCAACCATGAGCCCCAGATAAAGAACTGTAAAAAACTCATCACAATAAGGCGGAGCTTAATATTCATGCACGGTAGTTTGAGGCCGGAAGATAAAAAGTTTTTGTTAATAGCCACTAGCTATTAGCTGCTAGCTATTAGCTTTTCACCTTTTAGTTGAAGCAACTTTAAAAATTCAAGCAAAAATCTTGTTTGCACCAGACTCTATCTCAGTTTTCTAATTTTGTTGTCGATACCTTAAAACTTTCGAGAAAAGGTTGGAGGACACGACATGAAAGGCTAGCAGCTAGAGGCTAATGGCCGGCAGCTATTCTTTTATCACGTAAATTTGCCCTATTAATACGTCGTACATGTCACCCGAGAATTTTCCGATAGAGAAACTGATTTTAGCGAATGATAATAAAGATTTAAAACAAATTGGCGAAAAGGTGCTGAATAAGCAAAGGCTAACTTTCGATGAAGGCGTTATACTTTTTGAGCAAGCCTCACTATCTTATGTTGGCGCACTTGCAAATTGGGTAAGAGAACAACTACATGGAGACAAGACTTATTTTAACCGTAATTTTCATATCGAGCCAACAAATATCTGTGTCTTTTCATGCAACTTCTGCTCGTATTCCAGGTTGTATGCTCATCGTGAGGAAGGATGGGAACTTGGCGTTAACGACATGCTTGATATTGTAAAAAAATATGACGGTCAACCCGTAACGGAAGTACATATCGTTGGCGGCGTTCATCCAAAAATGGATTTGAACTTTTTTATAAACGTTATTAAAGAAATTAAAAATCATCGTCCTGACTTACATGTAAAAGGCTTTACACCGGTAGAGTTAGATTATATGTTTAGAAAAGCCAAAGTAAGCACCGAAGAAGGATTGATGAGAATGAAGGAAGCGGGACTTCAATCGCTGCCGGGCGGCGGCGCAGAAATTTTTCATCCTGATATCAGATCACAAATCTGCGACGATAAAGTAAACGCCGAAGGATGGTTACGAATTCACAAGGCAGCACACCTTTTGGGTATACAAAGTAATGCTACCATGCTGTATGGTCATATCGAAAAGTTCTGGCATCGCGTCGATCACATGGAACAATTAAGGCAGTTACAGGATGAGACAGGCGGCTTCAACACCTTCATTCCGCTTAAGTTTAGAAACCGCGACAATGCCATGAGTCATGTGCGCGAAAGCAGCATTGTGGAAGACATGAGAATGTATGCTATTGCCCGGCTGTACATGGACAACTTCCCTCATTTAAAAGCTTATTGGCCTATGCTCGGAAGACAAAATGCACAACTTGCGCTGTCATTTGGAGTAAACGATATAGACGGAACCATTGACGACTCCACTAAAATTTACTCGATGGCAGGAAGCGAAGAGCAGACACCAACTATGAGTACAAAAGAATTGGTTGCCCTGATAAAACAAGTAAAAAGAGAACCTGTTGAAAGAGATACTTTGTACAACGTGATCAAAAATTACAATTACTCAAACGTAGAAGAGCCGGAAGTAAATCCGATCCTTAATTAATATTTTTTCTGTTCCGCGAGGGGGTTATATGAGAGTCGGAGCCTTTCCACTTTTATGTAACCCATTTTTCATTTCGTCATATTTTTATTTCTGTGCCCGAAAGTTGAATAGAAGTTTTTATGGCACAAACACCGTATCCCTGGTTGTGCTTTTGTTGCGACGCATTCCGTTCATCTTTTGAATGTCGATTGTACTTTTCTTACGTTGTACTCAAGAGCATTAAGTTCCATCCGTATTTTTTACCCGCTTGTCTGTTGAATAGAACTTCAAAAGTAAAACGGAGCGTCGCAACGATGTTGCTAAGAGTTATTAAGTCGACATCAAAATCAATTTGACGGCAAAACGAAGTATTATCAAGATCTTTTCAAAAAGTGAGAAATACAACTAATTTTAAAAATTCCACCCTAATTGGCCAATGGCCTGACCGTATACCCTTGTTGCTTTAATAATTGCAAAACGCCCTTGTCTCCGCCCAGATGCCCTGCGCCAACAGCAAATAAAGTAGAACTATCTTTTGCAATCGTACTAAACTGGCCTACCCAATTTCGATTCCTTTTATATAACAGCAAATCCATATAGTTGCTGGTGCTGCTTTCATCATTTGTGCTTAAGCTATATAACTTTTCAATATCCTGGTCTTTATAAACCTGTATCATTTCATTCATTGCCTTCCGGTTCTTCTCTAAGCTGTCAATTGATTTCACCAAATCCTTCGCCTGGTCCTCGTAAGGAATGCTGTCAAAAAGGCTGCTTTGAAAAGCTATTGTCTCAAGCCCCTTTGTTTCTTTTTTTTCTTTATATGCCTCGTCTATAATTTTTATTTCTACCCCATTCTTTCGTTCGCAAGGCAATAAAAGTTCAAATAAACTCGAAGAGATCATCAACGGTGGCTGTAGCTCAAGTACCGAGAATGGAACGTTTGGCTGGTACTTTTCAAAAAAGTCCTTTACCCGATTATAATCATTCGGCTCCAGCGCTGCCCGCAAGGTTTTGCCTGTCTTGCTTCTTAGATCCAGGATGCCTGTCAAAAGTTCGGAAGCGTTGTCCATGTCAACCTCCAGGTATATTTGATCCACACCTTTTATCAATGATTTTACTGTTTCGGTCAATTCGGCATCTTCTGCGCACATTAAATGCATCGTTCCAAAAAAGTAGGAGGGTTTGCTTAGCCCTTTTCCTGTGATCTCCCAAAGTAAGCTTTTACCATTCTTGGCCATACTCAATGCATTTCTATTTTTACAACAAAAGAATATAGTGATAGCCAAAACTGAAAAGATTGTCAATAAGTGCTTTTTCATTTTCCTTTAAAAAATTTTACAATCTTTAAAAAATTGGCATGATTTTGTAACTATTACTCATGTTTTTTAAGGGTTTAGGGTTGAAAAGGAGGCTCAATTCTTTGAGCCTCTTACATTTTATACCATCTCCATCTTCTTTTACCTAAGATATCCTTCACACCCCGAATTTCATTATTTCATTTCGCTTTATTTCTTTTTAAAATAATTGTCAGGAGAGCCCTCGTTTGACTTTTGCGATTTTTTAAATTGGGTATTTATTTCTCCCATTATTTTAATTGTAGAAAAAAAGCCCCGTGAGGAGCTTCTACTTATTAAAGTTTTACCGGGCAGTTTACCGAACCTCGTCCACCCGGGCCACTACCCCCATTATCAAACCAGTTTAATCTGAAATCAATCCGGAATAAACCAAAATAATAAAAGTCGTTTACTTTGTTATTTCCCCTCGTTGTCCCCCCCGACGGATATGGTGCCGGATTGTTTTTTAACTCATCACCACGAAACGCAAAATCCACTGCTGTTTGACCTCTTGCAGCGCGTAATGTATTTTGGTTTACATAATAGCTGCTCACATCATCCAGGTAATCGGTTCTCAGAACACGAAGGCCTAATTCAAATCCGATACGGATTTCATCAGACAATGCATACTTAACTCCCGCACCAAGAGGAATATTAAAATCCGTTTTTTTATAATTCTTTTTGCCGGACAGAAAGCCTTGTCCTTCTGTGCTCAGATACGAGAGATACACTTTTTCTCCGGCAGCACCAGTAGTATATGGATCATAATGAAACAATCCTACTCCACCAAAAACATACGGAGAAATTTTGTGTTGATTGAGGTCTAGAATATCGTATTCGCCCAATAAGGTTAATTCATAGAGTCTTGTATTGAAATTAAGGTTTCTTGCAGCCAGCGACGAATTCTTATTACGCTTATCATCAGCACTAACATTAGCAAAAGTATAATCCGATCGAACGGAAAGACGATCACTAAGATTGAACGTTACTCCTGCACCTATTGCTCCCTTCGCCTGTTGTAAGGTTACACGTTTCTGTTGTAGATCGCCGTTGTAATTAGCGAAGCCACCTGTAAAATGAACTCTAACCGGTTGGGAAATAGAAACAGTAGAAATAAAAATAAAAAGAGTCGAAAGGAATTTATACATGTAAGAAAATTTGAGTTAGCTAACTTTTGAAAACCTATTTTTCATTTCGCGACTTATTCTCAAAAATCGTACTGATATTTATTTTGTCCAAATTAAACCTGTTTTCATTAACGAACTTTCCCTCTCAGTGGTCAATTATTTTTCAATTCATCACTTTACGGCGTTAGCCAAAACTTTATATAGTTCCTCGCTTCGAATGCACAAAAACCTCGCACACAGCGAATAATATAAACGCAATTTTTAAAAAGTCGGTAACATTAAAAGCCATCACCAGATTTTGTTATTTAATTTTTCCGGGGATGCCTGACTTATATTTTTTTCCTTTTTTCAGGAATGGGAATTGATTTTAAAAATCAATTTATAGTTGCAGGGCTTTTTTGATAATCTTTTGATTTTCATTGGTACATTTAGTTGAATTGGTACAACTTTTATTTATTACAATTGTGCAGTTATATTTTTCCGAGGTTATTTAAAGACTAAATATTGATCGACTATGAAAAGGATTTGTTTTGGTTTACTTGCTTTATTTTTTTCAATTACCAGTTATGGGCAGAAGGAAATAAAGGTTGAAGAAGCAAAAGAGTTTGTTGGTGACACAGTTAAAATCTGCACTAAAATATTTGATACGAATTATGATGAGGCGTCAAAGGGAAGTCCCACCTATTTATATACTACCGCACACAATCCCAATGCAACGCTAACCTTTATTATCTGGGGTGAAAAAAGAAAATTTTTTGATTATAAACCAGAGAAAGATTTAAAAGAAAGGGAAGTCTGTGTTACCGGCAAAATAGAACTGATGAAAGATAAAGCGGTTATGATAATTGAGAAGCAAAGCCAGGTAGATATAAAATAATTAGCTGAATTAAATTTTACCTTTCTTACTCATTCAGCATGTACTTTTCGATACCGGCTGATGGTTGCCATTTACTTTTTGGTTCATAATAATTCCAAAGTAACGCGGAGACTTTTTTAATGAGCTTCCACGACTCGTTCTCCGGTTTCCAGCTTTGATCTTTTATATCTTTTGTAATAACACTAAAGACATAATCCCCATGCGGCGCATGCACCAATACTGTTTCAGAACGAGAGTCATCAACAGCCCCTTGCTTCGACATCGTTTGTACATAAGGAGGAACCGATGATAATGCTTTTTCATCCCAATAGATTCTTCCCAGGTTTCGCGACATCCGCTCACTTGCTGCTTTGCTCACTGCTTTGCCCTGATCAATAAGCCTAAATAGCTGGCACATTTCACGCGGTGTTGATACACCCCAGCCATATATATTACGAATCGCCTCACGCCCTGCAACCCTTGAATTTACCCTTGTTTTTTCAAACCCATTTTGTTGCAACCAGTTATTTATATAATCTCCACCAACTAATTTTTGCAACCATAAACTCGCTGTATTATCACTCATGGTAATCATAAGCAGGACAACTTTACTTAATTGTATTGTTTCGTTATTCTTAAAGGAACCTAGAATATCTACTCCGGCGTACAGAAGGGAATCGTGATACAGCAGTTTCTGGTTATACTGGAGCTCACCTTTTTCAATTTTATCCATCACTCCGCATTGTATGCTTACTTTAATCATACTTGCGGTAGGGAATAACGTATCAGCATTTATCGCAGCAGTTTTACCCGTTTTCATATTTTCAACATAAATACCAGCAACTCCATTAAAACCAGCTACCAGTTCGGTTAGCTTTGTAGTGAGCTTTTTATCCGTCTGTGCAACAACCTTTGTATCTGCCAACAGCAATAGGATAGAAAGTATAAGACCTATTACTACCGTTCTAACTTTTAAAAAAGGCCGACCCGTCAATTTTATGATTACCCCCATTGCGATTCTTTAATAATTAAATTGTTTTCATCCAACTCTAAAACATGTTGTTTTACAAATGATTCCCGGGCAGATGAATTTGGAAGGTAAAACTTATTTCCTTTGCACCATTCCATAAGCCAAAAGGAAATAAGCATAAAAACTTTTGAATATATTTAATCTCTTACTTTAACGAATCGATATTTTACAGACCTTTATTTAATATGAATAAAAATCCTTTTAAGATTATCTTCCTTGATATCGGCGGTGTGTTACTAACAAATGGATGGGGACATGAATCACGGCAAAATGCGGCTAAAGAATTTGGTTTCGATTTTGCTGAAATGGAAGCGCTACACAATTTTATATTCAACGTATATGAAATTGGGCGAATAACCCTGGATGAATATCTTGACATTGTTGTTTTTAATAAGTCACGAGTTTTTACCCGTGAAGATTTCAAAGCATATATGTATTCCAGGTCAATGGAATTGCCGGGAATGCTTTCGTGGTTGAAAGAATTTAAAAAGGCCAACAACCAGATCAAAATAGTTTCCATCAATAATGAAGGCAAGGAACTTAATGAGTATAGAGTAAAAAAGTTTCAGCTACACAACTGTTTTGATGCGTTTATTTCATCGTGCGAAGTAAGCATGAGAAAACCAGATCCGGGGATTTTCCGTTTAGCCCTGGGTGTTGTGCAGGCTGCTGCGGATGAGTGCATATATTTTGATGACCGTATTTACTTAGTTGATGCAGCCCGCCGGTTGGGAATTCGCGGCTATCATCACCAGGAATTCGAATCATCTAAAGCAATAATTGAAGGTTTGATGTAATTGTGAATCGTTGTAAGGAATGGTAAGCCGGTTGTATTCTAATCCCTTTCGCCCTTGTTATTAAAAACAGGAATTGTAATTCTAACCCCATTTGTTCCATTGTTATTTGAAGCAAAAGACCTTATATAATCAACTCTTATAACTTTCAGGATATTCTCAATTCCAACAGATGCTTCTGTGTAATTGGTTCCGTTTTTCAAGTAAAGTATATTGGAACCGGCAACGAGAAACCAATTTAATTTCTTAAAGAATGGAATTTTGTTGGTTAAAAATCCATTCAAATGATATTGCAAATGCATGACTGAGCTGGAATTCCTGAATTAGTTGAAGGGCTTTTTCGGAAATATCTTCATCTATATGCAGTATTTCCAAGTTACTTTTACGAAAAGCACTGTTTAGTTTATCAAGCTTTTCTTTATTATAAGTTGTTTTAAATAGCTCTGCTGCAGTTGTAAAACCAATGATAAAAAAAGCGTCTACCCTTTCATTAAGGGATGCTACAGCATCAGGATTTTGAGAAAAATATTCATAAAAAAAATCCGTGTCCATTCATATTATTTCCATGCCTTTTCTTTTGCCTTTCGGACATCAATTTCAGAAAGTTCTTTAGAAAAAAAATCTTGCATACTTTTTAATGCTTTACGGTTTGCCTCAACCCCACCCTTTTTTTTCAAACGGGCAAGTAACTTCTCTTGAGGTGAACCTTTCTTAATTGTGCACTCAGACATAAACAATCCTTTCATACAAATTTAGTGGCTTTTTTCTCGCACTTCAACCAATCTCCCAACTAGATTTGGTATACCTATTTCTCCAACTGAGCCTGCATTTTTTTAATCCGGTCTTCCAACTTTTCGCTGCTCATGTTTTCGCGCATGCTGTCGACTTTTACGGGAAAACAAAACGGAGTTAGTTGTGTAGGCCACTTAAGTATGATGGTTGACTGCTGTATCCGTTCCAGCATATTACGAAGGCGCACCTCTTCCATTTGTTGTTCCATCACCTCGTTGTACGACTGGCGAAGAAGTAAGTTTTCCGTATCATATTCTTTAAATACATTAAAGATCAAAGAAGCAGAAGATTGAAGGTGACGCGCTTTTTTTTGTTCACCCGGATAGCCGGTAAATATCAATCCGCCAATCACACCTATGTCTCTGAATTTTCGTCGTGCCATTTCCGTAGAATTTACACTTCTTTGAATATCTGCAAACAAATTATTGGTAGAAAACAAGTCGTACACGTTCGTATCATCAACAGGGATCGGTTGGTCGCTTAAGAGTTCAAAACCATAATCATTCATAGCAATTGAAAAAGTGATTGGTGTAATGCGGCTGATTCTGTAGGCTAATATTGCAGCCATCGCTTCATGCACTAGCCTTCCTTCGAAAGGATACACGAAAAGATGAAAGCCGTCTTTGGTTTCGATTTGTTCAATCAATAGTTCATTTTCTTTCGGTACATGCGACAAGCGTTGCTGTAAAAGGAACAAGGGTTCCAATGCTTTTAACTCTACATCTTTTGACGTCAGCGCCTCGTTAAACTTTCGTCTAAGCATCATGCCCAGGTTCGATGATAAAGGCATTCGTCCACCATCCCAGCTCGGCACAATCGCTTTTGTTGCATTTGATTTTCTAACCAGCGCCGTCATTTCCTTAACCATTACAAACTCGAGGTTTCGGCCAGCGAGCGTAAACACATTTCCCGGCTCAAGTCTTGATATAAAGGTTTCTTCAATCACCCCAACATAGCCTCCTGATATAAATTTCACTTTCATCATCGGGCTGCTGACAATTGTTCCGATATGCATGCGATGGCGCATAGCTATTCTCCTGTTCTTTATGCGGTATACGCCATCTTCTCCCGGTTCCACTTTTTTATATTCATCGTATTGAAGCAAGGCATCTCCGCCATTCACAATTGTATGCAACACCTGCTCCCATTCAGCATCTGTTATATCTGCATAACAAAATGTGCTTTTTACCTCTTCAAAAATTTCACTTGGTTTAAACCCTTCGCCTACAGCCAACGTACACAAGTATTGTATCAGTACATCAAAACACAACATCCTTGGATCACGACTTTCGATAAGATTTTCTTCCATTGCTTGCTTCAGCGCTGCGGCTTCTACCAACTCGAGAGAATGTGTTGGAAGAAAATAAATTTTACTGACTTTACCAGGCTGGTGTCCGCTTCGACCGGCTCGTTGTAAAAAACGAGCGACTCCTTTAGGGGAACCTACCTGAATAACAGTTTCAACAGGCCGAAAGTCGACGCCGAGATCTAAGCTGGCGGTGCAAACAACTGCTTTGAGTTTAGTTGTGTGCAACGCATCTTCGACCCAAAGACGAAGTTCCTGTTCAATACTTCCATGATGTAGAGCTATAGCACCGGCAAGGTCAGGAGCAATCTCTAAAATTTTTTGGTACCATCGTTCGCTCATACCTCGGGTATTGATAAACACAAGCGTAGTCGTATTTGCCCGAATGATTTCTACTGCTTGTTGAGCGAGGTTTAGTCCGAGATGACCAGCCCATGGAAATTTTTCAATCTCTTCGGGGATCACGGATTCTATTGAAATGTCTTTGCGAAGATTGGCTTTGATTATAACCGCCCCATCGCCTGCCTTTCTCCTCGTGGCCAGGGGAGATAGAAGAACGTCTTTGGCTTGTTCCAGGTTTCCTATCGTAGCGCTGATACCCCAGAGGGAGAGTTGACAGTTGAGGGAGGACGGATGACTGGGGTTAGATGATGGTTCTTGAGCGACTATAAGCTGCTGTCTCGCGACTCCCGACTCGCGATTTCCGACTTCCGTCTCCTCATTTACACCTTGCAACTTCCTCAAACCTACTATTCTCGACACTGCCAATTCCACTTGTACTCCGCGTTTGCTTCCTAAGAGTTCATGCCATTCGTCAACTGCTATAATTTGTAAGGTTGAAAAAACTTCTGCATATCCTTTTTGTGCTAATAGTAGATGAAGACTTTCAGGCGTGATGATCAAAGCTTCAGGCATACTTCTTTTTTGCCTTTGCCGTTCGTTTACATCTGTGTCTCCATTCCTTATTCCTATCTGCCAATTCATTCCAAGTTCCTGCACAACTTCTTCCATCGCCCTGGCAATATCTTTTCCTAACGCACGAAGCGGGGTTATCCAGAGAAGTTGTAAACCGCTTCTTTTTTTTGTTTTGTAATCTTTGGGATGTTGGTTGATGAAGTTGATAATTGCACCAAGAAATACTGAGAAAGTTTTACCGAAACCGGTTGGAGCATTTACAAGCCCGCTATTGCCTAATTGAATTTGCTGCCATGCTTCCTCCTGAAATGGAAAAGGCTTCATTTTTTTGGATGAGAGCCATTGAGAAATAATTTTATATCCTTTCGTTGATTGCAACTTTTATTGCCCTTTCTTAAGATTGAATTGATAAATATATCAGGTAAATACGAATAACAAAAATGGAAGAACTTTGTTGGTGCAGGTTTAACTGAGAATTATGTGTCAAGGTGTTCTTTTGCGATTGTATAAAATTCCCCGAATTATGATGCTTTTTGTAGTTGACCATCGTCTATTTGCCATACACTTGCAGCATCTGCTTCAAGTCATCCAGCGTATTTATCTCATCGGGCTTTTTGTCTTTTCGCCATCTGTTTATACGGGGAAACCGGAGTGCGACGCCGCTTTTATGTCTATTGCTTGCAGCAATTCCTTCAAAGGCAATTTCAAAAACAAGTTCAGGTTTGACGGTTCGTACGGGTCCAAACTTTTCAATCGCGTTTCTTTTTACAAAAGAATCTACTTCATTGAACTCTTTATCAGTAAGTCCGCTATATGCTCTTGTAAATGGGATTAATTTATCTCCGTCTTTTACCGCAAAAGTATAGGCCGTATATAAGTTACTTCGTCTGCCCGAGCCCTTCTCTGCATAGATCATTACACAATCGATTACCAAGGGTTCAATTTTCCATTTCCACCAGTCACCTGTTTTTCTACCTACCTGGTATGTGCTTGACTTCCTCTTAATCATAAAACCTTCAGCGCCCATTTCTCTTGAAGTCGTTCTTAATTCAGTAAGTTCCTCCCATTTAGAAAACGTTACAATTGGTGAAAGAATAATTGTTGGCGTTGTTAAAGGCTCTATGATTGCCTGTAGTTGTTTTCTTCTTTCGTCTAAAGGGCGATTTCGCCAATCTTCATAATTGTATTCTAAAAGGTCGTAAGCAAAAAAAGTAATAGGCGTTTCCTGCAGGTTTTTCTTTGTTACATTCTTTCGCCCTATTCTCGTTTGCAACAAGGCAAAAGGCAACGGCTTTTTGTCAATACTCGGAATGATTTCACCATCTAAAACAATTCCATCAGGTAATACATCTTTTAACGAATGATACTCCGGAAACTTGTCGGTCATTAGTTCTTCTCCCCTGCTCCAAACGAAAAGCGTATTATTTCGTTTGATCATTTGCCCGCGTATTCCATCCCATTTCCATTCAACCTGCCAGGCTTCGGGTTCTCCCAAACTTTCAGGGTCCGCGTCTAATGCATAGGCGAGGTAAAAAGGATAAGGTTTCGAATAGTCAGTGATGGTTGGGCTTTCATTCAATAATTCAGCAAATGTGGTTGTAGATGGATCCCAGTTGCCGCTTATACGATGAGCAATTACCGATGCTTCGAGGCTGGTAAATTTAGCTAATGCATTGACCATCATTTTTTGTGACACACCGATTCTAAATGCACCAGTAATGAGCTTATTAAAAACAAATCTTTCATTTTGATTCATTTGATCCCAGCTCTCGATGATGAATTGCTTCTTTATCGATTCGTCCTGCTTTTCGATCTGTCGAAATGTATCAATATAAAAATGTAGAGGTTTAGATTCTGAAATTTGATCTGCGGGAATAGTTTCAGGCAACAACAATGAGATGGTTTCAGCAAGGTCTCCAACAGTATGATAACTTTCACCAAACAACCATCCTGGCAAACCTGCAGCTTCAACACACCATGTTATCAGTTGAGTTGTGTTTACCGCGCGTTTCGGTTTTCTTCCACTAAATAATGCAATTACCCACACTTTATCCTTATCATCTGCTGATGCAAAATATTGTACAAGGGCGTTAAGCTTGTCAGTTGTTTTAGTGCTTGTTCCTAATACCTTTACCAAATCGGCGAAGCCTCCAAGACCCAGGCCACCAACTCCTGAAGCGGAGTAAGAAATGTCCCTGTCATGATCCTCGTTCAGCAGTCTTTCAATATCGTTTTCGACTTTATTCATTTGTTTCAAAAGTCTTTGCTTCAGGATTGTCTGATACACTTTCGTCTGTCTCAATACTATCTTCATCTGTAACGGCTAACGGACTTACTTCTTCATCGTTACCATATTCTGTTTTTACCTCTCCGGCTTCGATTCCGAGTTCATTTAAATACCGGCTAAAGGTTGCCTGGAACCCATGTGTTACAAAAACTTTTTCTGCACCAGTTGCTTTTACGGCTTGCAATAATCCTGGCCAGTCAGCATGATCGCTCATCGCAAAACCTGCATCTACATTTCTCCGGCGTGCATTTCCGCGCACCTGCATCCAGCCGCTACACACGCCGGTAACATGATTTGGAAAACGTTTCATCCATGAACTTCCATCAGCACTAGGTGGTGCCACTACTACACTTGCAGTAAGTTCTTCCTTTGTTGTTTCCGGTGTAATTCGATGTACTTCAGGTAGTTTCCAACCAGCGTTTATTAAGGTCTGATGTACATTATAAACCGCGCCGTGCACATAAATTTTGTCTGTGACTTCAGCGATTGCCTGTATCACTCTTTGCGCTTTACCAAGACTATAAGCAATCACAACACTTGTTTTATCGAGCTCTTTATTTTTTAATACCCAGCTTTGAATGTCTTTATTTATTTGCCCGGGCGATTTCCATTTATAAATGGGAAGTCCGAATGTGGACTCAGTTATAAATGTATTACAGGGTACTACTTCGAATTGGCCGCTTAGTCCATCGTTGGCAACCTTATAATCACCGCTTACAACCCAAACCTCACCATTGTATTCTAACCTTATTTGTGATGAACCAATGACATGACCTGCAGGATGAAAAGATACTTTAACCCCATTCATAAAAACCGTTTCCCCCCATTCCACCGTTTGATATGGGTTGTCACCTAATCTTAATTGAAGCAATGGTTTTGTATACTGGTGACACAGGTAAGATTGGGAGCCCCAGCGAGCGTGATCACTGTGTGCGTGGGTGATTAAAGCCTTTTCAACCGGCTTCCAGGGGTCAATATAGAATTGACCCTGGGGACAACACAGGCCCTTATCTGAAAATTCAATTAATGCCATTAAATGTTGATTAGCAATCAATCATAACAGAAAAAACTCTGCCATTGTTCGCCTCATCCCCGGCCCTTCTCGTCGCGGAGAAGGGGGCAATACAGTTTGGCAAAGTGTGTAAATGGATATGCGACACCTTTGGAGGTGTGGCATATCCAGCATTCGCGATATAAAAAGATGAATAGTGATTTGCGGTACAAGGGAGTGACACAACGATGTCACATCAGAGTTCGAATGTTTGTCTCTATAAAAGAAACTTCCAGACTAAAGATGCTACTCCATAAATGCAGGTAGCTATAAAAATGCCTTTGGCGGTTTGATCTAAACGCTTGTTGATATAAAAAGTAAAAATGGCTGCGTTGGCGACAAGTGAAACACTGACAAGCGCAGTAAGCAAAGTTCTTTGAACAAGAATAATATGAATAAACTCGCTAAATGTAATAACGCTTCGAAACTGAATGAAATAGTATAAAAGCATTCCGACAATAGGAGCTATAAAACCAAGTATTAAACCTAACCTGATGTTGTCTTTTACCATTAAGTGAGTTTGAAAGTATTTTCCAGCTTTTCTTTTAGCTTGTAATTAGTGAGGTCGAACTGTACGGGAACTACACTGGCATAGTTGTGATTTAGCGCCCAGACGTCTGTGTCGCGCCCTTTGTCGAAATTTACAAAATCACCTGTAAGCCAATAGTATTTTTTGCCTGTAGGATCAGTACGCTCAGCAAAATCTTCTTCGTATTTCGCATAAGCCTGGCGGCAAATCTTTAGGCCCTTAAGTTGCTCAACAGTAATTGCAGGAAAGTTTACATTTAAGCAAAGATGCCTGTCAATAGACTTTGAATTAAGTATTTGCTCAACAATAAGACGGGCGTATTTTTTTGCACCTGTAAAATCTGCCTCGAGACTATAATCAAGCAACGAGAAGCCTACGCTGGGAATGCTTTCAATAGCAGCTTCGAGGGCCGCTGACATCGTACCTGAGTAAATGACATTGATAGAGTGATTGGCACCATGATTTACACCGCTTAAACAAATATCGGGCTTGCGATGAAGGATCTTATCGACGGCCAGCTTTACACAGTCGACTGGAGTACCATTGCATGAATAAGCCTCGATCTTATCACCGAATTGATTTACCCGAACCATTCTCAGCGGGGTACCGATAGTAATCGCATGACCCATTCCGCTTTGTGCTTTATCCGGAGCAATAACAACTATTTTTCCAAGGTCTCTAACAGAATCGACTAAAGCGGCAATACCTGGGGCGGTAACACCGTCGTCGTTTGTAATAAGTATAATCGGCTCTTCTTTTGATGATCGTGGCTTAATGGCGGCTGGTTTATCTGCCGCTTTGGACTCTTTGGCTGCCTTAACCTTGGTGTTCAGCTGTGGCTGTTCAGGGCCGCGACCGGGTTTAAGTTGTGTTGAAGTATTTGCCTGTAACGCTTCATTTTCTATGTTCTCTTTTTTCGCTTTTGCCATATAATCATTACTTAACGCTGCAAAAGTCACTATAAATATAGTGCCTCCAAAAAAATGTTTTGGCAAAGCTAAGAATATTAGTAATTTGCAGCTAAACAAATTAGCCTTCGTTATGTCTCAAGCTGGTAAAAACCTAAAATACCTGCGTAAATTACGTGGTTGGACGCAGGAAGAATTTTCTAATAAACTAAAGATTAAACGTTCTCTGTTAGGAGCATACGAAGAAGAACGTGCGGAACCAAAACTGGAAGTGCTGGAAATTGTAAGTGGCATCTTTAAGATAACACTCGACGAGTTGTTATTGAAAGATGTAGGTAACGCAAAGGGCAACACTTATATGGAAAAAAGACGTCAGTTGAAGATGTCTGCAAATATTGCTGAAATACAATTTGTGCCAGTAAAAGCTGCTGCAGGTTACCTCGCTGGTTATGCTGATCCTGATTTTATTGACGAGCTAAACACGTTCACACTTCCTATGTTAGGTGCCGGAAGCTACCGTGCATTTGAAATTATTGGAGACAGTATGTTGCCAACACAAAGCGGATCTGTGATTGTTGGTGAAAAGGTGGACAATTTAGATGAGGTAAAAACGAGCAACACCTATATAGTTGTTTCGAGAAATGAAGGTATTGTATATAAAAGGGTGTTGAAAAATAACCGCAGTAAAACAAAGGTTACGTTGGTTAGTGATAACCCTTTGTACGAACCTTACCAGGTGAACTCAGAAGAAATTGTTGAGATTTGGCAGGCGCAGATGATCATTTCAAAAGCCAATGTGCAACAGCGTTGGGATGTAAATCAATTGGCAAGTCTTGTAAATAATTTGCAGGAACAGGTTAGTACATTGAAGAAGAAGATGAATTAGAACCGCGATGTAGGGATTATTGAGATTGGATGGAAGATTTAAACATGCTTTTTACTCAATATCAATATTGTATTTCGTCAGTAATCCGGCGACGTCGGGAAATGAGAATTTCGCTTTCTTGATCTTATTTACTTCAGGATCTAAGACATAATTTCTCGCTGTAGTAAAATCGACTTTTTCTAGAATCGTCTGTCGAAAAACGGCATTGCTAAGGTCACAATTTTTAAAAGACGAAGCGGTTAAATCAGCTTCCGTAAAATCTACTTCTTTTAAAAAACAATCAATAAAATTCGTCTTTTTCATTTTTTTCCTTACAAAAGAAGAATAATCGAGTTGGCAATTTTCGAAAGAAGCGGAGAACAAGAAATCACTTGCTGCTCCAAATTCAATTCCCATTAGCTTACAGCTTACAAACCTGATATTTTTTATTCCGGCATTGCTGAGTACCGCCAGCGAAAGATTACACCCTTTAAAATAACAGTCAATAAATTGAATGTTACTTAAGTCGCTTTTAGACAAATTGCAATTGATGAATTCGCAATTATTATATTCAGCTACTGATACCTTCTTTTCACTAAAGTCAGTATTCTCATACGTTTTGTCGTCTTGAATTAATGAATCCATTTTAAGGCACGCAGCTTTTGTTTGTGTAAATATCTCGCCTATCTCCCTTAATCAAAAGAAAAGAATGTTCTAAAATGCCGGAATAAAAATAAAAGAAGAAATTAGGTCAACCTTAAACGCGGGAATGTTCCAAGAACGTATTTGAATACAGCTTAGGGAAAGAATAATTAAAATGGCGCTTTAATGAAAACGCTTTCTTTCCATTAAAAAAGATCCCTTTGTAAGGGTAAAGTTTTTTCCTGTAGTAGTGTCGACTGCCTGAAAAGAAAAGTTTCCCTGAAGTGTGTAAAGCAATTCTTTCGCATCGAAAGTGCCTTTCTTAATCGTAATAGTTCCTTTGTATTTGTTAGTAGTATAATATCTCTTCAAATCCGCCGGGTTTGTATAATACGCTTTGCTGACTGTTTCTAATGGGTAAGTTGCATCTCTGATACTATCCGCCTTAATCACAAAACCCACTCCCTCGTATATTTTCGCGACATTAATGATAAGCATCGTGTCTGAATGAAAGGTGCAATCGAAAACGTTATTATTTATTCCTGTCTCGTCCTTTATAACTGTTTCCCTGCCATTAATCGTATACCTGAAATAAGCGCCAAGCAATTTTCTGTTTTGATCTTTTTCACAACTAATAACCAGGAAACTGAATAAAATGAGCAGGAGAAACGAGTATTTCATACATGTACGATTGAGGTAAAATTAATTTCATTTGACATCGAAAAAGCATTAAAATATCCACACATGTGTATTAGCTCAATGCACTACAAACACCTCGTTACTAAAATAGTTCTTTTAAAGTAACTTATGATTGATGAACCTTTGAAATCAGTAATTGAAATAAAAATAACAGATTGTAATATTGGAAAGCAATCGGGCGCAAGGGAAATGTGGGTACACATCGTTATTTTTGCGGCAATATGAAGAATATCAGGAATTTTTGCATCATCGCGCACATTGACCATGGAAAGAGTACGCTTGCAGACCGCCTTTTAGAATTTACACATACTATCAGCGACCGGGACATGCAGGCGCAGGTGCTGGATGATATGGACCTGGAACGTGAGAAGGGGATTACCATCAAAAGCCACGCAATACAAATAACTTATCCTTTAAAAGGCGAGACATATACACTTAACCTGATTGATACCCCCGGCCACGTAGATTTTAGTTATGAAGTCAGCCGAGCTTTGGCTGCTTGTGAGGGAGCCTTGTTGCTTGTTGATGCTTCGCAGGGAATACAGGCACAAACCATCAGTAACCTTTACCTGGCCATTGATAATAACCTGGAGATCATTCCTGTCATTAATAAAATTGATATGGATGGGGCGATGATTGAAGAAGTGAAAGACCAGATTGTTGAATTGATCGGTTGTAAGCCTGAAACCATTTTGCTGGCAAGTGCCAAAAGCGGAATTGGTATTGAAGAAATATTAGCTGCCATTATTGAACGCATTCCTGCTCCGTCGGGTAATGTGGACGCTCCTTTACAGGCCCTGATTTTTGACAGCGTTTTTAATAGCTTCAGGGGAATTATTATTTACTATCGTATTATGAATGGCAGCCTGAAAAAGGGCGATAAAATTCAGTTCGCCAGTACAAGGACAGATTATTTTGCAGATGAGGTCGGTGTTCTTAAGCTAACAATGACCGCGAAAGATGAAGTGAAGACAGGCGATGTTGGTTATATTATTACCGGTATCAAAAATGCGAAGGAAGTAAAAGTGGGTGATACCATTACACTAGCTAACAACCCGGCAGAAATGATCAAAGGTTTTGAGGAAGTGAAACCAATGGTTTTTGCGGGCATTTTCCCGGTAGAGACAGATGCGTTTGAAGAGCTTCGGGATTGCATGGATAAGCTGCAGTTAAACGACGCCTCACTCACCTTTGAACTCGAAACGTCACAGGCCCTCGGCTTTGGTTTCCGTTGTGGCTTTTTAGGTATGCTGCACATGGAAATCATCCAGGAGCGGCTCGAGAGAGAGTTTAACCAAACGGTTATCACAACGGTGCCCAACGTTAGCTTCATTGCACATACCTCGAAGGGTGACACCATTACGGTGAATAACCCGACCGAGATGCCCGACCCGACAAAGTTGGAGTCGATAGAGGAGCCTTTCATTAAAGCACAAATTGTAACACACGCTGATTATATCGGTAACATCATGACCTTATGTCTTGGTAAACGCGGTATTATTATAAATCAAAGCTACCTTACAGCAACACGGGTTGAACTGACGTTTGAGTTGCCGCTCACCGAGATCGTTTTTGACTTTTATGATAAACTAAAGAGTTCAACAAGAGGTTATGCCTCGTTCGATTATCATCCAATCGGTTATCGTGAAAGCGATATTGTGAAAATGGATATCCTGCTGAACGCGGAAAAAGTGGATGCATTGAGTGCGCTGATTCATCGTGGACGTGCACAGGACTTCGGAAGAAAGCTTTGCGAAAAGCTGAAAGAGTTGTTGCCCCGCCAACAGTTCCAGATTGTTATCCAGGCGGCCATTGGTGCTAAAATCGTCGCTCGTGAAAATATTAGTGCGATGCGTAAAGACGTAACCGCAAAGTGTTACGGAGGTGATATTAGCCGCAAGCGTAAACTGCTTGAAAAGCAGAAAGAAGGTAAGAAAAGGATGAAGCAAATCGGAAACGTAGAAGTGCCTCAGGAAGCTTTTTTAGCGGTGTTGAAGTTGGATTAAAAAAAGTTGAAGAGGTTGCAGTTCCAGGTTGCGGACGAGTATTAAATCAGGTGCTAGCTGCTCGCAGCTCAAACCTAAGAGCTTACAGCTTTTTATTGTACCAGCATTTGAACCCCGATTAATCATCGTTGCGTCGCATTTCGTTCATCTTTGTAAGCCATGTGCAACGAACTAACTTTATAAACTTTACTTTTCTATTCATAATGGTTGTGGTGACACAACCATTATTTTTTGAGCAAAAACTCGTTTTACTCTCAAAATATCGATGAACAAAACAATCCTACATTATATTTCCCTAATCTTTCATAAGCACTGGCTTCCAGGCTGCTTATTGCTTTTACATGTCATTGCTTCTTATTACTACATCTCTAAACAAGACATGACATTTGACGAACCTCAATACCTGGAATATGCTAAACGATGGCTGCAAGGAAAGCCGGAAAGGGTTTATTTATCAGACGACAGTAAATCACCTGTTATAGCTATCTGTTGGATTCCAAGGATTATCCAACAAACATTAAATCCTGGCTATAACTTAACCGATGGTGGACATAAAGACCAGGTGGCAGGCAGGTTCGTGATGATCTTCTTTTCCTTGATTACCGCCTTATATGTTTATTGGTGGTGCAAAGAGTTGTATGGCCAGAAAGGCTGGTTTTTACCTTTACTGTTACTATTGTTTGACCCTCTTTATCTTGCTTACTCAACAATCATAACAACCGACCTGGCCTGCGCTGCTTTTCTGACTGCAACTTTATACCATTACAGAAAGTATCTTTTATATAAACAACAGAAACATTTTTATGCTTCAGCAATTCTAACCGGGATAGGCATTGTAACAAAAGCGTCGCTAATTTATGTCATAATCTTGCTGCCGGCACTTGCTCTGATTTATTATTCAATTACCCGGCAAATAAAAATGCTCTTTACAATACGATCCTTCGTTCAAACCGTTCTGTACGTGGCCGTTACGATTACAGTTATTAACCTGCTTTATTATTTTCACAGCACTTTCATTCCGTTATCGGGGATGTCTTTTATCAGCACTACTTTTCGAAATATGCAAAACGGGCTTTCAGGTATCGGTTGGATCCGTGTTCCATTGCCTTCCGCTTTTATACAATCACTTGATCTGCTACAAGCACAAGCTGAAATTGGAGCGGGGACAGAACGCAGTACTTATAACGGAGTATATTTATTTGGAGAACTGAAAATGAAAGGCACCTTTTGGTACTATTATTTCGTATTGCTTTTTTATAAATTACCGATAGGGACAATGATTTTATGTACAGCCTGTTTACCTCTTTTTATAAAAAGGTTCAGGATAAGCGGTCTCGCAGAAAAATACTTGTTTTTGCTACTGCCTATAGTTTTCTTTTGGATTATTTTGAGTTTTTTCAATCCATTTCAAACCGGGATCCGCCATATCCTGCTGATCTTTCCTTTGCTGTTTATTGGATTGGGCAAGTTATTTCAGCATGTTGCAATGGGAAAAGCGCAATACAAAATATTGACATCTTTGGCAGTTATTTATACATTTATTTCTGTCGCAACCTTTTATCCGTATCTAATTCCGTATACAAATGAATTTATCACGGACAAAAAAACTGTTTATAAAAAAATTCTCGATACCAGTATCGACTACAATCAGGTTCACTTAGACCATAAACAATTAACAGCTAGTCATCCCGGCTATAAAGTTCCTTCTCCAGTTCCTGATACAGGAAAGTATGCAATAACAATGAACCAGTTATTTGATAAAGAAAATTGGGAAAATAGCTCCTACAATTGGTACAAGAAGCTAAAGCCGACGGGGCTGGATAAGTATGTGGTGTTATTATATGACATCAAACCAGTTGACCTGGTTGAGGCTGGCCTTAAGCCAAAGTAATAAGCGGCATTTAAGTACTATTACAAAAACGTTAGAAAATCATCGGTGTCCACAAGATGTGCGAGAGGGATGTTTTAGAACGGGAACGAGGTTCTGAATTAAACCCTTTTAATACGAGTCATCATCTTTCGCCTGCTTTCTTTCTGCCGGCTTTTTCCCCGGCGGCTTTGCTGCTGGAGTTTTTGCAGGGGGCGGTACAGGTTTACCCCTTTGCATATTTTTTTCAGACTGCTCCATCAGTTTCAGTTCGTCGTTATTACCAGTTGCATCCTTTATTGGCGCGGGAACGGGAGCTTCCCCATCCTTTAATTTAAAATCGAAAACTTTATCTACTAATACCCATTTGCCATTCTCCCATTTAAACCCCTGGTAATCGCCATCGGGGACTTTATTAAATGGCTGGTTCGGCTGGTTACCTTCAACAACAAGGTGGTCAAACATAATCATGTCTAACTCCTGGTCATAATTCATTCTCGCCCTGCCTTCCTTTTTATACTCCATGCAATACCGGGCAAATGAAGCTTTCGGGTTTTCCTTACTATCTTTCATTGAGAAAAACGGACCTCCAAAAACCGGCCTTCCAGTTTCGTCAAATGACAGTACTTCAATCCACTTCTTGGTGCTTCGCATGTTGTTGTCATCGAAGCCCAAAAGGGTATAATATTTTTTGTTATTGAAAGTCTTCATTACGATACCATAATAGATAGCACCAATCCAATTGCTACCGGTACGCACTGAGTCTTCGGGTGCAGTTGTAAACTCACTCATATCTACCAGCGGGTATAGTTTTAATGACCCATCAGCAGTTTTCATTTGTATTGCACCTCTTTGTCTAAAGTAATCTTCATCCCTCTCCCACTGCCACGAAAAAATGCGGAACGAACTATCCGGTGCATAGATGCGTGAAACCGTCTGAAGCGAGTCGAATGGATAATAAAATGAATTGGGAGTTTTTAGAGACCTTACCAACATGCGGATAAAAACACTATCGGCAGCAAATCGTTGAACAGCAGTTTTCTCCATTATCATTTGCTGACTATAGTTCTTCATATTTTCTTCATCTTTTCTCAAAGTCTGCAAACTTTGCTTTGACAAAGTTTGGGCTGAAGCCGGGATTGCAACAGAAAATACAAGAACCAATAAAAAGCTGCGCATCTGTATCATAAAATAGTCAACGAAAATAGTTCATGCTAATTATAATAATTCGTGAATATGAAGTGATAAAATTCGATTTAAGGTTTTCTTATAACAGATTCGATTGATTTGGCAAAAGAAGGCAAATCCTTAAACCTAAAATCTATGAGCGCATTGGGAGCCGGGATTTCGGGATTAGTGGTGTCAACATAAACAGTATACATGCCCGCATTTTTGCCAAACTTCATATCACTTAGCTTATTACCAACCATTATGCTTTTGGTAAAGTCTATGTTGCTGAAGTCTTTTTTTGCCTGATGTGCCATTCCGGGATTAGGCTTCCTATCATAGCAATCATTATCCAGGCTGTCACAATAGTAAATCTTGTCTATCCTTCCATTTTGTTTTTGAATTGTGGTAAGCATGTTCTGATGTATACCCGACAGATCTTCTGTTGTCATAAGACCTTTACCAACTCCCTTTTGGTTAGTAACCATCACAATGTTCCCAAATGCACCTGCAAGAATTTCTAAGGCTTCCGTTACACCGTTGTAAAAATGAAATTCATCCCAGCTAAACACATAACTATCCTTCTTTTCGTGATTAATAACACCGTCGCGATCAAGAAATAATGTCCAGGCTTTATCAATGGGAGGAAGGGCGGGCATGGGTGGTGTAAGGTTTAGAGTTTCGGGTTGCAGGTTTAGAGTTAGGATTTAGGGTTGGAGGTATGGGAGACCGAAATCGTTTCTCCTTACACCTTAAGCCTTTCCCCTCACACCTTTAACTCTACCTGGGCTCTTTCCAAATCTTCGGGAACGCCAATGTCGATAAAATATTCGTCTTGAACCAGGCCAAACATTGTTCTTTTCTGAAAGAATTTTTCAAGGTAATCTGTTTCAAATGAAAACTTCTCCGGCAAGTTTTCGTCAAGAAACTTGTGTGCATGCAGGGCATAGACACCGCCATTGATTAATCCACTTTCATAATGCTGTTTTTCTTTAAAACTTTTTATAACACAATGGTTATCGATTTCAACTACCCCGTAGCGGTCAAAGTTGGTCATTGGTTTAAGGTTAAGAGAGCAACTGGCACCGCTTAAGCAATGCACGCCGGCAACCTTTTCTACATCAATTTTATACAGGGTATCTCCATTTGTAACCAACAAACATTTGTCTTTAGCCAGTTTGCAGGCTTTTTTTACAGCGCCGCCGGTACCTAATGGTTCATCCTCAACTGAAGTTTTAAAATAAAGTGAGGGAAAGTCTTTGCGCAGAAAATCAATAATTGCTTCACTCTTATAACCCAGAGAAAATATGAAGTGTTCTATTCCCTGCGATTGCAGGTGCCTGATAACATAGGTTAAAAAAGGCCGACCATTTACGGGCGCCAGGCATTTTGGCAAATCAGGAACGGCAGAACGGAGTCTCGTTCCTAAACCTCCTGCAAGAATAATAGCTTCTTTAATGCCCATATATTTCGAGTTTAAAGTTTCGAGTTTAAGGATTGCTAGTTTTAAGTTTAAGATCAATGCTTTCCAGGTTGAAAGTTCAAGGCAGAAAAACCTTAGACTTTAAACTTCCAACTTCCTTTATCCGGGAAAAACATTTTCTTCGACCAACTGGCAAATAATGTGACCAACCATAATATGACTTTCCTGTATTCTTGGTGTGTCAGATGATGGAACATTAAACAATACATCACTCATTTCCTTCATTATTCCACCTGACATTCCGGTAAAACCAATAGTGATCATACCAAGATTTCTGCCCGATTCAAATGCCTTAACAATGTTACCTGAATTACCTGAAGTACTCAAGCCAATTAATACATCACCTGCAACACCCATACCCTCAACTAATCGGGCATAAATAACATCGTAACTGTAATCGTTTGCTACCGCGGTCAGGTATGATGAGTTACAGTGAAGGGCGTCGGAGGGTAAAGCCTTCCGGTTCTTATAAAACCTTCCTGAAAACTCCGCGGCAAGATGTTGAGCATCGGCCGCGCTTCCACCATTACCGCAGAATAAAACTTTTTTACCGTCTTTGAAGGCTGAGGTAACCAGATCAACAGCTTTTTGTATTCTAACCAGAAAATCCTCATCTTCTAAAATCCGCTGTTTTGTTTCAATTGACTTACTGATGATTTCTTTTATATTATCCATTTTCGATTCTTGTTATGATTAAGTTTTATGTTCGATCTATTTGCCCGTTCCTATTAATAATTTTTAAAGGCTTTTTATGAAACCGTCAAAATTGTAGTTGAAACAGAAGTTCAATTACAGCGTCATTGGTACAAGTGAGTGACACAACGATGATGCTATGAAAGGCAAATGCCGGATCAAAAAAAGTCCCAACACTTCAGCTGTATTGCACCTTGGCTATAATCTCTTCCACAACACAAAACTATTGTTTCTATAAATTATCTTATAAAATAAAGAAAAATGAGAGGAAAGTAAAAAGGCTTGTTGATGTAGTAATGGTATCCCCATGCTTCATCATAGCTTATCTCCTTTTGAAAGTCGTTGTACAGGACCAACATACAATAGAAGGCAACTATTATCGCCAATGATATTTTTTCGTATCGTGTTAAATTTTTAAAGAAAAGAATTACATCAAAAAAAGATAATTGAATATACCAGACCGCAAGTAGCGCGTTTTCATAAATCACCGCCGAGTAATAATACAAATAAACAGAGGCGGTAATGATAACCGGATAAACAGTCCAATGGAA